>JAVEEN010000373.1 GCA_030840445.1 Pseudonocardiales bacterium | reverse complement strand
CGGCCGTCGAAGCGAAGCACCTGCGGCTCGGCGGGTTCTTCGGCTCGCGGTCGCCGGATCCGATCCAGCAGTAGCCGTGCTGTCATGTCGCCCATGTCGTTGAGCGGCAGTTCGTAGGTGGTGAGTGGCGGGCTCGGACACGTCGAGCCACGCCGGGTTGATCGCGATCGGCGGCTACTACGGCGAGCCGTTGGGCACCATCGCCGACGAGATCGCGTCGTACAAGGACCTCGGCCTGGCCGGGATCAAGTTCAAGGTGGGCGGGGCATCCCCGGCCGAGGACGCGCGCCGGGTTGCGGCCGCACGGGCCGCGGCCGGGGACGACTTCGTCATCGCGATCGACGCCAACCAGGGATACACCGTGCCCGAGGCGATCGACCTGAGCCGTCGGGTCGGTGACCTGGATGTGCGGTGGTTCGAGGAGCCGGTGCGTTTGCAGAACGATCGTCGGGGTATGCGGGACGTCCGTTACCGCGGGAGCGTTGCCGTGTGCGCCGGGCAGGGTGAGCTGTCACCGGCCGGCTGCCGAGATCTCATGGAGATCGGCGCGATCGACGTGTGCAACTTTGACGCGTCGTGGTCGGGTGGGCCCACCGCGTGGCGGCGTGCGGCGGCCGTGGCATCGACCTACGACGTCGAGATGGCCCACCATGAGGAGCCGCAGGTGTCGGCGCACCTGATCGCCAGCCAACCGCACGGCACGTACGCCGAGTGCTTCCATCCCGACCGTGATCCGTTCTGGTGGAACCTGATCGCGACCCCGCGAGATCTGTGCGACGGCTACCTCACACTGAGCGACGAACCCGGTCTGGGCTGGACGCTCGACTGGGACTACGTCAACCGCTACCGCATCGACTAGGCGGGCGCGGCGGCGGCCACCGGTTCCGACGGTTCGTCCTGTTCGGGGTGAGGGTAGGACGGCTCGACCCGCAGGATCTTGGCGATGCTTGCGGGCAGCACCCAGTTCCACGAGCCGAACAACGAGACCAGCGAGGGCACCAGCAGCGCCCGGACAATCGTGGCGTCCAGGAGGATGCCGAATCCGAGGCCGGTGGCCAGAGTCTTGAGATCGGTGCCCGGCCCGGAGGCCAGTGCCGCGAAGGCGAGGAACAGAATCAGTGCTGCACTGGTCACCAGCCGACCGGTGCGTCCGACGCCTTCGATGACCGCTGCGTTCGTGGACCGCGCCGCGTCGTACTCCTCGCGTATCCGAGACAGGATGAACACCTCGTAGTCCATCGACAGGCCGAACAGGAACGCGAAGACCATCAACGGGATCCAGAAGGTCACCGCGCCGGTGCCGGCAATGCCGAAGATCGCGTTGGAGCCGTGGCCGTCCTGCCAGAACAGCACCATCAGTCCGAGCGTGGCCGCGAGCGAGATCAGGTTGAGCAGCACCGCCTTGAGCGGCAACAGCAGCGACCGGAATGCCCGGACCAGCAGGACGTACGTGAGGACGGCGATGATGAGCAGCATGAGCGGGAAATTGCCATAGACCGCATGCAGAAAGTCGATCTGTGCCGCACCCACCCCGGCGACGCCGACGACGCCGGGCAGGCCCTCGACCGCGGACTTGACGCGTTTGACCACCGCGATGCTCTGTGAGTTCACTGTCTCGGTGGCCGGAACGACCACCAGCGCAGTCTGGCCGTTGCGGTTACTGCTTGGATCGGTAGAGATGTACACGTGGCTGACGCCCTGGACCTTGGCTATCTGATCCGCGGTGTTGCGGGCCTGGCCCGAACTGACCAACACCTCCATCGGGGTCAGCGTTCCGGTGGACACGCCGCCCTTCTCCAGTGTCTGCAACGCCTCGTAGGCTGGTCCGCTCTTGGCCAGCGAGCTAGACGACGCCAGGCCGATCCTGATGCCGAGGAACACCCCGACGAGTGCGAACAGCGCGATCAGCGCGCCGCCGGCGGCCACCCAACGTCGACGGACCACCAGCGTGGCCCACCGGCTCCAGAAGCGGCTGGCACGGTTTTCGTGTCGAAGCTTCGGCCAGTCCACCCGCGGACCGATGCCACCGAGGATTGCCGGCGTCAACGTCAGCGTGCTCAGCACACTGGCAAGGGGTATCAGCGCGCCGCCGTAGCCCATACTGCGCATGAAGGGCACCGGGAGCACGACCAGGGCGATCAACCCGATCGCCACCGTGACACCACTGAACACCACGGCTTTGCCCGCAGTCTGCATCGCAACCACCACGGCGTCGTGATTGTCGCGTCCGTGGTCGCGTTCCTCCCGCCATCGCGTGACGAGCAGCAGCGAGTAGTCGATGGCCACGCCGAGGCCGATCAAGGCAATGAGGAACTCGACGATGAACGAGACATCGGTGAGGTAGGTGATCGGAAGCAGCATCAGGAAGGTCGCCAGGATCGAGACCGCAGCGACCACCAGCGGAAGAAACGCCAGGAAGGAAGCGAACACGAACGCCAGCACGATCAGTGCACCCAAGGCACCGAGCAGCGTCTCACCCAGCACTCCCGGGCCGCCACTCGAGTCGCCCACGGCAAGGGCGTCCTCGCCGGTAACCCCGATCGTGGAACCTGGTGGGGCCACGGCGGTCGCGGCAGCGCGCAGCGCGTCGGTCTGCAATTTGGCCGTCGGCGAGGGGTCGAACCGGTAGAACACCATCGCGTACGCGCTGCGGTCATCGGGGGTACGAAAAGCCTTGTCGCCGGTGTTCGCCTCGTCGAGGACACGAACATTCGGCACCGCATGCTCGACGGCGGTGAAGACCCGGGCGATTGCTGCTTCGTTGCCGGTGACCTGTTGGGAAGCAGGAAGCGTCACGGAGACCAAGTAGGGATTCGTGTCACCGCCGTTGCCCAGGACATCCTTGATCTGATGCGCGGTCTTGGTGCCGGGCTGGCCGGGCAGTGAAAAATCCACGGTGAGCCGGCTCGTGGTCTTGCCTGACAGCGCGACACCGGCAACAAATACCAATCCCCAAAACGCGATGACCCACCTGCGGTGTCGCAAGACAAATTCAGCCAGCTGTCGCATGGTTGCTCCTCTTAACTCGTGATGATCGTTGCCCGTGGGTCAAGAACCGTGACAAGAACCCTCCCGCATGAAGTCGGCCGTCTCGCTCTTTCGACGTCAGCGGCAGGATAGGTGCGCACTCTGACAACCACGGTCGAACGGTCAGGTCCCCTGCTGTTCAGGTCGCCTGGCGGGCCGGCATTGCCTCGTTGGGTGCGACGAGTTTGAACTGCGCGCCGCTCGGGTCCGCGGCGGTCGCCAGGCGGCCGTAGGGGGTGTCCTCGGCAGCGCGCCGCGTCGAGCCGCCGAGTTCATCGATCCTGGCCAGTGCGACGTCGGCGTCGTCGACTCCGAAGTAGA
>JAVEEN010000046.1 GCA_030840445.1 Pseudonocardiales bacterium | reverse complement strand
TACACCACCTACCGGGTGATGGCCAAAGACGCCGTGGACGAGGCGGTCCGCGGCATGGACCAGTTCGTGCCCGAGTCCTGCACCGACACCATCGCCCTGGCCGGCGCCGCCGGCTTCGAAGGGGTCCGCAACCAGCGCCACCGCCTGGCCGCCCAGTCCGGGCTGCACCTGGCCCGCATCGAGCACCTACTGGGCCGCTACGGCAGCCTCATCCACGACCTGCTCGCCCTGATCGCCGCCGACCCCGCCCTGGCCCAACCACTACCCGGCGTCGATGACTACCTCCTCGCCGAAGTCGTCTACGCCGTCACCCACGAAGGCGCCCGCCACCTCGACGACGTCCTGGCCCGCCGCACCCGCGCCTCCATCGAAGCCTGGGACCGGGGCGTGTCCGCCGCCCCCGTCGTCGCCGCCCTGATGGCCCCCCTGCTCGGCTGGGACAGCACCCACCAAGCCACCGAAGTCGAGCACTACCTCGCCCGCGTCAACGCCGAACGCGAATCCCAACAACAACCCGACGACGCCACCGCCGACGCCGCCCGCCTCGGTGCCCCCGACATCGTCCCCCTCTAAACGACCTCATCCAGTGGCGTGTTCGGGTCGGCCAACTTCGCGACATCGACCTGGGCGCCGGAGTTGATGAGTGCCTTGATGGGCTCGGTGACGTCCCAGATGTTGACGTTCATACCGGCTAGCACCCGGTTGTCGGTCAGCCAGAATGCTATGAATTCCCGCCCGCCGAGGTCGCCGCGGACGACGACCTGGTCGTAGCCGTCGGGTTCGACGTGACCCACGTATTCCATGCCGAGGTCGTACTGGTCGCTGTAGAAGTAGGGCAACCTGCTGTACGTCGCGTCGCGGCCGAGCATGGCCGCGGCAGCGGTTGCCGGTTGGTTCAGCGCGTTGGCCCAGTGCTCGACGCGGATGTGGCGACCGAGCAGCGGATGCCAGGCGTTGGCGACGTCGCCGGCGGCGAAAATGTTCCCGTCCTCGGTGCGCAGGCTGGCGTCGGTGACGATGCCGTTGTCGACCTTGAGCCCGGCGTCGGCGGCGAGTTGGACGTTGGGTTCGACGCCGACCGCGACGAGGACCGCGTCCGCGGCCAGCGAGGTTCCGTCATGCAATTCGACACCGGTCACTTTTCCGCCGCTGGTCGTGATGGTCGAGGTGAGGGTCTTGAAGCGCAGGTTCACGCCGTGCTCGCGGTGCAGGCTGGCGAACACCTCGGCAATCTCGGGCCCGAGGACCCGCAGCAACGGCAGTTCCGCCGTTTCGAGGACCGTGACCGCGACGCCGGCGTGCCGCGCAGCGGCGGCCACTTCCAGACCGATCCAGCCGGCGCCGATGATCACGAGGTTAGAGATGGCGGAGAGTCTGGCGCGCAGCGTTTCGCTGTCGTCCAGGCTGCGCAGGTAGTGAACGCCGTCAGCGTCGGCGCCGGCAATAGGCAGCCGACGGGGTGTGGCGCCGGTGGCGATCAGCAGCTTGTCGTAGTCGACTGCTTGTGCGTCGGCCGAGGTGACCACATGGGCCTTGCGGTCGATGCCGGTCACTACGCAGTCACTGCGCAGTTCGACGTCGTTGTCTGAGTACCAGTCGTACGGGTGGACGAACACGGTGTCGCGTTCTGCGGAGCCCATCAGGTAACCCTTGGACAGCGGCGGCCGCTCGTAGGGCCTATGCGGTTCAGCACCCAGCAGCACTATCCGGCCGCCGAAGCCCTGGTCGCGCAGCGCTTCGGCGGTTCTGCCGCCGGCCAGGCCGGCGCCGACAATGACGAACGTTTCCGATGTAGCCACGATGGCTGCCTCTCACTCGATGGGGCAAAGGTTAGGCCGTGATGCCGCTGAGGGCGAAGAACTCGGCGCGCGATCGGGCGTCTTGTCGCAGGGTCCCGAGCACGCTGGAGGTGACCGTGCTGGAGCCGACAGCCTGCACGCCCCGCAGCGTCATGCAAAAGTGTTCGGCCTCGATCACCACGCCCACACCCTTAGCGTGCAGCTGGTCGGCCAGCCAGTCCGCGACCTGTTTCGTCAAACGCTCCTGGACCTGGGGCCGGTGAGCGAAATGCTCGACGACCCGCGCCAGTTTCGACAGGCCGAGGATCCGGTCACCGGGCAGGTAGCCGACGTGGGCGACGCCCACGAACGGCAGCAAGTGATGCTCACACACCGATCTGAGGGGTATCGAGCGGGCCAGCACCAGCTCGTCGTAGCCCTCATCGTTGGGAAAGGTGGTCAGATCGAACGGCCGTGCGGTGAGGAGTTCGGCGTAGGCGCGGGCCATCCGGCCAGGCGTGGCACGCATGCCTTCGCTGTCGAGTGAGATGCCGAGCGCCAGCAGGAACTGCTCGGCCGCCACTTCGGCAGCGCCGAGATCGACCGGGTCGTGGTCGTGGACGACACGCAACGCGCAACCACTCGACATGGAATGACCTGTCTGATCTGAAGAACCGACTGCAAGGCGCTCAGCTCTGGCCGGCGTGCCGGGACGCCGGTCCGATATCAGAGCCGGCACGGGTAATGAAGCCTTCGGCTTGGGTCTGTTCGTCGGCGACTCGGACGCCATAGCGGTAGGCAAGTTTGCCGCCGAGGTAGCCCGACCCGCCGAGTACCGCGATGCTTACCACCGACAGCACCAGCTGTCCGACGCCGACCCGGCCCTGATCGGTGTAGGTGCCGTGCCGCCACGCGAAGTTGACCGCGTAAGTCACGGTCACCCCCAGGTTCAAGCTCATGTGGACCAACCCGGTCCGGAACGCGCGGGTGCCGGCCGGGATGGCCAGCAGATCGAGAAAGCCGAAGATGGCGGCGGCGAGCGCGCCGAGGATGCCGATGCCGATCAGCCATTCCGAGCCCTGCGTGAGGAAGCCCGGCCTGTCGACGATGCGAGAGGCGAGGTCGAAGACCAGCGACGCGGTCCACGCACCGATGGGGACGGTGACCAGGATCGGGTGGAACGGGTGACCGTAGGGGCCTGCGATCACCGTGACGGGAAGTTTGGCGTTGCGCGGTTCGGTCATCAGGACGCCTCCGATGAGTAAGCCTGCGATGGTATTTATCCAACGAATCTTGGTCTTATTCAGGCGATAGGTCAATAGCCTCTTATTTCAAGTGAGGTGCAACTAGTTGTGACGCCATCATTAGGCGTTATGGTTGCCTCGTGAGCATCGGTGAACAGGCCTCGCAACTGCCGGCGGACGCAGCCATCAAGGCCGTCGCGGCGCTGGAGGATGACCTGCGCCAGGGCATGTACGAGTTCATCCGTGCGGCGCGGCATCCGGTGACGCGGGAGCAGGCGGCCGAAGCGGTCGGGATTTCGCGCAAGCTCGCCGCGTTCCACCTCGACAAGCTCGTCGCCGCCGGCCTGTTACGTACCCACTCCGAACCTGTCGGTGGCCTGCGTAAGGTCGGACGGACCCCGAAGGTGTACGAGCCCGTCGACGCCGACATCCGGATCAGCATCCCCGAACGCCAGCACGATGTCCTCGCGGCCATCCTCATCGACGCCGTGCTGAGCGAGCGCCTGAACGAGACCGCGCGGCAGGCGGCGATGCGGGCCGCGCACGCACGCGGACTGTCCGTCGCGGCCGCCGAACGTCAGCAACTCCGCCCGGGCCGGCTCGGTGCCGAACGCGCCCTGACGTTGAGCGAGGGGCTGCTGAAACGACACGGCTACGAACCCGACCGGGCCTCACCCGTTCGCGTCGCGTTGCGCAACTGCCCGTTCCACCCGCTCGCCAGACAAGCACCCGACCTGGTGTGTGGGCTCAACCATGCGTTCCTGACCGGTTTCCTCACCGGCCTGGACGCCCCGACGGTCGAGGCCGTGCTCGAGCCGCAGATCGGTGCATGCTGCGTCGCGCTGCGCGCGTGCCGCGCGGGCTGAGCGTCACCGCATCTTTGCGCCAGTCCTGGTTAGGAATGAACCATCGCACCCAGCGAACGGGCCCTTCGGCCCTACCGCCTACGCGAGCCGATACCGAGTATGAGCCTATGCGCGCGAGCACAGCGAACACCGAAGCTCAAGGGGCCGACGGCCAGTTGAATGCACCGACCGTCGGGTTGGACCTGTACTGGCTGCCACTCGGAGCGGGCGGGCATTCGGTCCGCTGGAACGGGCGCGTCTATGAAGCGGTGTGCGCGCTGCTGGAGCGTCGCGCCGCCTCCGAGCTGTACCACTCAGCGTTACGGGTCACCCTTGCCCGGTACTCGTGGATGATCGAGATGACGCCCGTGTGGATGATGGACGCCCGCGAGCATGGCGTCGTTGCTGAAGGTGCTGTCGGCACCCGTTGGGCTGGCCGATCGCGGCTGTTCCGTTATGAGGTTCACTGCTGGCGTGGCGGCTCGATCGCCGACATCGCCGAAGCCGTCGCGAGCCCGACACGCCTTAGCTCCGACGAAGCCACCTGCCGGCGCCTGCTGTCCATGCTGGCCTACGTTCCGACCCCGGTCTGGGGCCGAGACGAACTCGAAACCGGGGAGATGTGGAACTCGAACTCCGTCACCTCCTGGGCCCTGGCGGCCAGCGGCTTGGACGCCAGCGGCGTTACACCACCCGACGGCGGCAGAGCGCCCGGGTGGAACGCTGGTGTCGTCGCCGGGCGCCGACGGCACGAGCCATGGCCGGGCGCGACAGCCTCGAGTAGCTGATAGATGTCCGGCAATCAGACCCGGCGGAAGAGGAGGGCCTGCTTGACCTCCGCGATGGCCTTGGTGATCTGGATGCCACGCGGGCAGGCTTCGGTGCAGTTGAACGTGGTCCGGCAGCGCCAGACGCCCTCGCGGTCGTTGAGGATCTCCAGCCGCTCCTCGGCACCCTGATCCCGGGAATCGAAGATGAACCGATGCGCATTGACGATCGCCGCCGGGCCGAAGTACGAGCCGTCGGTCCAGAAGACCGGGCAGGAGGTGGTGCAGGCCGCGCACAGGATGCATTTGGTGGTGTCGTCGAAGCGATCCCGATCGGCCTGCGACTGCAGCCACTCCTTGGACGGTTCGTTGCCCCCGGTGATGAGGAACGGCTTCACGGCACGGTAGGCCTCGAAGAACGGCTCCATGTCCACGACCAGGTCCTTCTCGACCGGCAGGCCCTTGATCGGTTCGATCGTGAGCCTGTCGGGCAGGTCTTTCATCAGTACCTTGCACGCCAACCGGTTCACGCCGTTGATCCGCATTGCGTCGGAACCGCAGACCCCGTGCGCGCATGAGCGGCGGAAGGTCAGTGTGCCGTCCTGCTCGCCCTTGATCTTCATGAGCAGGTTGAGCACGCGGTCGGTGGGAAACGCCTCAACGGTGTACGTCACCCAGGTGACGTCCTCGGATACCTCGGGGTTGTAACGGCGGATCTTGACCTCGACCGGCCGGGACACCGGTGCGTCGACCGGTGTGACGGCGGGACGTTCGGCAACTGATGTCATGGGAAACGGCCTTTCTGGTACTTGCGGGTCTAGTACTTGCGGGCCATCGGTTGGTAGCGGGTGACGACTACCGGTTTCCAGTCGAGATTCACGCCACCGTCCTCGGAACGGTAGGCCATGGTGTGCTGCATGTAGTTGGCATCATCGCGTTCGAGGTAGTCCTCGCGGGCATGACCGCCCCGGGATTCCTTGCGGTTACGGGCTGAAATGACCAGCACCTCGGCCAGATCCAGTAGGAAGCCCAGTTCGATGGCCTCCAGCAGATCGGAGTTGTATCGCTTCCCCTTGTCCGAGATGGCGACGTTCTCATACCGGTCGCGCAGCGCGGCGATGTCGCGTTCGGCCTCGCCGAGGGACTCCTCGGTACGAAAGACCTGGGCGTTGCGGTCCATGGTGTTCTGTAGTTCGGTCCGGATCGTGTTGACCTTCTCGGTTCCGGTCGAGGTGAGCAGCTTCGTCACCATGCCCTCCACCATCACCTGCGGGTCGGGAGGCAGGTCGGGCAGGTCAGCCTTGAGCGCGTACTCGGCCGCGGCGATGCCGGCCCGGCGCCCGAACACGTTGATGTCCAGCAGCGAGTTCGTCCCGAGCCGGTTCGAGCCGTGCACGGACACACAGGCGACCTCGCCCGCAGCGTAGAGCCCCGGCACCACATCGGTGTTGTTGCGCAGTACCTCGGCCTCGATGTTCGTCGGCACGCCGCCCATCGCGTAGTGCGCGGTGGGATAGACCGGCACGGGCTCGGTGTAGGGCTCGACCCCCAGGTAGGTCCGGGCGAACTCGGTGATGTCGGGTAGTTTCGAGTCGATCTGTTCCTTGGGCAGGTGGGTCAGGTCGAGCAGCACGTAGTCCTTGTGCGGGCCGGCACCGCGACCTTCGCGTACCTCGTTGGCCATCGAGCGGGCCACGATGTCGCGCGGCGCGAGATCCTTGATGGTGGGCGCATAGCGCTCCATGAACCGTTCGCCGTCGGCGTTACGCAGGATCGCACCCTCACCGCGGGCCGCCTCGGACAGCAGGATGCCCAGTCCGGCCAGACCGGTCGGGTGGAACTGAAAGAACTCCATGTCCTCCAGCGGCAGGCCCTTACGCCACACCACACCCATACCGTCCCCGGTCAGGGTGTGGGCGTTCGAAGTGGTCTTGAACACCTTGCCGAAACCGCCGGTGGCCAGCACCACAGACTTGGCGTTGAAGACGTGGATCTCGCCGCTCGCCAACTCGTACGCCACCACCCCGGACGCGACCTCGACGCCCTCGGCATTCGGAGTCATCAGCAGGTCCAGGACGTAGAACTCGTTGTAGAACTCGACGCCCTGCTTCACGCAGTTCTGGTACAGCGTCTGCAGGATCATGTGACCGGTGCGGTCGGCGGCATAGCAGGAGCGGCGGACCGGGGCTTCCCCGTGGTTGCGGGTGTGGCCACCGAACCGGCGCTGGTCGATGCGGCCGGCCGGTGTGCGGTTGAACGGCAGGCCCATTCGCTCGAGGTCCAGCACGGCGTCGATGGCCTCTTTGCACATCACCTCGGCGGCGTCCTGGTCGACCAGGTAGTCACCGCCCTTGACGGTGTCGAAGGTGTGCCACTCCCAGTTGTCCTCTTCGACATTGGCCAGCGCGGCACACATGCCACCCTGGGCCGCGCCGGTGTGTGATCGCGTCGGGTACAGCTTGGTCAGGACCGCGGTACGGGCCCGCCCGGAGGACTCCAGGGCGGCCCGCATCCCGGCGCCGCCGGCTCCGACGATCACTACGTCGTACTTGTGGTTCTGCATGTTGTCGTCGACTCAGCTTTCAGTTTCGTCCGCCACGCGCTGGGTCACCCGCGGTTGGGCTAACAGCCGCGGCCGCTCATCGCTAGTTGATGTTCGGGTCGAAGGTGAAGATCACCAGCGTGCCCAGTGCGATCACCAGCGCTGAGGCCGTGTACAGCGCCATCTTCAGCCAGAATCTCGTCTGGTCCTTGCGGGTGTAGTCGTTGATGATCGTGCGAAGTCCGTTGGTGCCGTGGATCTGGGCCAGCCACAGCATCAAGAGGTCCCAGACCTGCCAGAACGGCGATGCCCAACGGCCGGCCACGAAGCCGAAGTTGATGCGCTGCACTCCGCCGTCGAGGATGTTCATGATCAACAAGTGGCCGAGAACCAGGACGACCAGCAGGATGCCGGAAACCCGCATGAACAGCCACGCGTAGAGCTCGGTGTTGGTGCGTCCGCGGGTACGCCGCTGTGGGGTGCGGGGGGCGATGATCGTGGGCGCAAGCTCCGGGCTGCTCGTCATCACTTGCTCCCGAACAGGACTTCGAAGGAATGCTTGAACATGAAGAAGGCTCCGGGAACCATGACGAGGACCCAGACCGCGACGATGAGCCACAGCATCTGGCGCTGCAGTCGCGGTCCGCGAGACCAGAAGTCCACCGCGACGATGCGCAGTCCGTTCAAAGCGTGGTACAGCACCGCGCCGACGAGGCCGATCTCCATCAGATTCACGAACGGGTTCTTGTAGGTGGCGATCACCGTGTCGTAGGACTCGGGTGACACCCGGACCAGTGCGGTGTCCAGCACGTGCGCGAACAGGAAGAAGAAGGTGAGCACGCCGGTGATGCGGTGGGCGACCCAGGACCACATCCCTTCGCGGCCGCGATACAGCGTGCCGCCGAACTTGGTCTTGGCCGGTGCGCGCGATGTCGCCGTGGTGCTCACGCGGTCTCCTTAAGCTCCATGCGTCTGATCAGCATGCGTCTGATCAGCATGCGTCTGTTCAGTAGGTCCACCGAAGCGGTCCCTTGGTCAATCGAAGCGAGCCTAGTCCGGGGGTCCGCGAGGTGCCGAGAGAAGCCGCGCCGATGTGACCAGTCGGACAACGGCCCGCAAAGCCCCGAACGACGGCGGGCGCACGCCCCGACGGGCGCTCGCGAGACCGGCGCGGACGACTGACCGTCACTGGCTGATGTTGCCGATCATCTGGTCCTTGGATACCGCAGATTCGCCGAAAGCGACCGGGGCTACCGGGGTACCTGACCCACCACACAACAATCGGATGACAAAGCCCGCGTGAGTTTCTGAGCCGTCACATTTGGAGGCTAACGTGCTGAGCGGTCGGGGGCAGCATGCCTCCGCGACGAAACCAAGTGAGGGAGGACCGTCTTGCGCACATCGCGTGGGATGGCAGCCATTGCCAGCATTGCTGCGTCAGCGATGCTCCTGGCCGCCTGTGGCAGTGACTCGAAATCGACGACTCCGGCCGCGAGTGGGTCTGGAAGTTCAAGCGCCGCCACCAGCGGACTCAAGATCGGTCTCGCATACGACATCGGTGGCCGTGGTGACAAGTCGTTCAATGACGCGGCAGCCGCCGGCTTGGACGCCGCCAAGTCCAAGTACAACCTGGCCGCCGCCGACGTCAAGGAGCTCGAAGCGGCCCAGGGTGAGGCCGAGGCCGACAAGGAAGCTCGCCTGACCCAGCTCGCCGACAACGGCTACACCACCATCATCGCGGTCGGCTTCGCCTACTCGAACGCGGTCAAGGCCGTGGTGCCCAAGTACCCGAGCATCAAGTTCGCGATCATCGACGACAACGCGGTTCAGTCGCCGAACCTGGCCGACCTGACGTTCGCCGAAGAGCAGGGGTCGTTCCTGGTCGGCGCGATTGCGGCGCTGAAGAGCACCAAGCACCACGTCGGCTTCATCGGCGGGGTGAACGTCGCCCTGATCCAGAAGTTCCAGGCCGGTTTCGACGCCGGAGCAAAGGCCGCAGATCCTCAGGTCAAGATCGACGACAAGTACCTCACCACGCCGCCGGACTTCGGCGGCTTCAACGACGCCACCAAGGGTGAGACTGCGGCCAACGGGATCTACGATGGCGGCGCCGATGTCATCTTCGCCGCTGCTGGTGGCTCCGGATCCGGCGTGTTCAAGGCAGCCAAGGCCAAGGGCGCCAAGGCCATCGGGGTCGACTCCGACCAGTACCAATCGGCCGCCGCGGACGTCAAGAGCGTCATCATCTCCTCGATGATCAAGCGGGTCGACGTCGCGGTCGGGTCCTTCATCGATTCCGTGAAGGCGGGCACTTTCAAGGCGGGCAACACCATCTTCGACCTCAAGTCCGGTGGTGTGGACTTCTCCACGTCCGGCGGCCAGATCGATGACATCAAGGCCAAGATCGACACTTTCAAGAAGCAGATCATCGACGGCACGATCACGGTTCCCACCAAGCCGTAATCGTGGGTGCTCTACCCAGGCCCGGGGTGACTGGTTACTGTCACCCCGGGCCTGTTCGGCTTCGTCACAACGCCGTCACCAGCTTTCTCCGGAGGTCGGAATGACACTTGCGGGTGCCCCGCAGTCCAGTGACGACGGCGGTACCAACAGTGGCAGTGGCAACAGTGGCAGTGGCAGTGACGGCGCTGTTGGCGGCGCGGACCTGGCCATCGAGGTCGTGGGCGTCACCAAACGTTTCCCGGGCGTGATCGCCAACTCAGACGTCAACATCGCTGTTCGCCGGGGAACCGTGCACGCCGTGGTCGGGGAGAATGGCGCCGGCAAGTCGACCCTGATGAAGGTGCTCTACGGCATGCTGCGTCCCGACGAGGGCGAGATCCGGATCGGCGGCAAGCCGGTCACCTTCCACTCGCCGTCGGACGCCATTGCCGCCGGGGTGGGCATGGTGCATCAGCACTTCATGCTGGCCGACAACTTCACCGTCCTCGAGAACATCGTGCTGGGCAGCGAGCCGACCGCCCGTGGGGCGCTGAATTTCGGCGCCGCCCGCAGGAAGATTCTGGCCCTCAGCAAGACCTACGGTCTGGATCTCGAGCCGGACGAGCTCGTGGAGAATCTCGGCGTCGGTGACCGGCAACGGGTGGAGATCGCCAAGGTCCTGTTCCGGGGCGCTCGGCTGCTCATCCTGGACGAGCCGACAGCCGTCCTCGTTCCCCACGAAGTCGATGAGTTGTTCGACAACCTGCGTGAACTCAAGAGCGAGGGACTGACCATCCTGTTCATCTCCCACAAACTCGATGAGGTCATCTCGGTGGCCGACGACATTACGGTCATCCGTCGCGGGGTGACCGTTGGGACGGCCAATCCGCATTCGATCACCCCTCGGCAACTAGCCGAGATGATGGTGGGGTCGGAGTTACCCAGCCCGCAGACCCGGAACGACACGGTTCGGGAGACGGTGGTGCTATCGGTCGCCGGCTTGACCGTGGCCGATGCCGACGGGCGGGACATCGTCCAGGACGTGAGCTTCGATATCCGCGCCGGCCAGGTCTTCGGCATCGCGGGCGTCGAAGGCAACGGCCAGAGCGAGCTGGTCGAGGCGCTGATGGGTATCCGGCCGGCGAAGTCTGGCCGCATCACGCTGAACGGCACGGACCTGACCAGGCAGACGACCCGTGAGCGCAGGCTGGCCGGCATCGGCTATATCCCGGAGGACCGGCAGCGCCAGGGCCTCATTCTCGAGGGTTCGCTGTGGGAGAACCGGGTGCTCGGGCACTCGGACTCGCCGCCGAACATCAAGGGCCCGCTGATCGACCGGGCCGGCGCCCGCCGGGACACCGAGCGCATCGTGAGCGAGTTCGACGTGCGGACGCCCGGAATCGACATCCCGGCCCTCGCCCTGTCCGGTGGCAACCAGCAGAAGCTGATCGTGGGACGGGAGCTGTCCGGAAGCCCGGTGCTGCTGATCGCGTCCCAACCGACCCGAGGCGTTGATGTCGGAGCCCAGGCCGCCATCTGGGAGCACGTCCGCAACGCCCGGGCGGCTGGTCTGGCCGTGCTGCTCATCTCGGCGGATCTGGAGGAACTGATCGGAATGTCAGATGCGATCCAGGTCATCCTTCGTGGCAGGTTCGTCGGCGCGGCCGACCCCGCGACCGTGACGGCCGAGGAACTCGGGTCCGCGATGACCGGGGCCGGCTCCGCGGCGGGTGCCGCGTGACCAGCCGGGACGATGGTCCGGGGTCGGGCAGCCAGGTCCGGATCAGGACCGGCTTGGTGAACCGGTTGCGCCAGCGCTACCCATTGCGTTCGGTACTGCTCGGGTTCGCGGCCCCGATCGGGGCGATCCTGTTCGCCGCGCTGGCCAGTTCGGTGATTCTGAGCCTGGGCGGCCACAGTCCGGGCGACGTATTCCAGACCATGTTCAAGCAGGCGGGTAAGCCGACCCCGTTCGTCGACATGGTCAACCAGGCGATGGTGTATTACCTGTCGGCCGTAGCGGTTTCCATCGGCTTTCGGATGAATCTGTTCAACATCGGAGTCGAAGGGCAGTACAGCCTCGCGGCGCTCGGTGCCGCCTATGTCGGTGGTCAGTTGACCGGCGGCGGCCCGCTGCACATCGTCGCCGAGGTCGTGGTGGCAGTTCTGGTCGGTGCGGCTTGGGCCGGGATCGCCGGCGTGCTCAAGGTCTATCGCGGCGTGAGCGAAGTCATCTCGACCATCATGCTCAACGCGATCGCGGTGGGCCTCGGCTCGTATCTGCTGCACAAGCTGGGCCAGTCCAGTGGCAACAACATCCAGACCAAACCGATCAGCTCCTCCGGCCAATTCCCGGGCATCAGCTACTCGGGCACCCAGTCCAAGATCTTCGGCTTCCTGATCGTCGCGGTGGTTCTGGGCTTCGCGTACTGGTTCATCGCCAGCCGGACCCGTTTCGGGTTCCGGATCCGGGCAACGGGTCTGAATGAGGAAGCCGCGGTGGCCAGCGGTGTGAACGTCAAACGGATGACCCTGGTCGCGATGTTGCTGTCCGGTGGCGTGGCTGGGCTCGTCGGGCTGCCGGAGTTGTTGGGGCAGACCCATACCTTCAGCCAGACGGCACAGTCGGGACTGGGCTTCGCCGGTATCGCCATCGCCCTGCTGGGCCGGAACTCTCCGATCGGGATGGCGCTGGCGGCGGTGTTGTGGTCCTTCCTCGGCAAATCAGCCAACCAGCTGGACTTCATCGGGGTGCCCCGCGAGATCGCCGCGATCATGCAGGGGGTCATCCTGCTGTCCGTGGTGATCGCCTACGAACTCGTCCGGAGATACCGATTGGTCTTGCAGCAGAAGGATGTCGCGGCACAACTGGCTACCGGTGAACCTACTGAACGGGCCGAGCCGTCGGCTCCGGTGGTGACAGCGTGACCACCTCGACCGTCACCGAAACCGTGACGCCTGCGCCGCGAAGGTTCTCTCGCACATCACCGTCGTTGCTGTTGGTGGTCGCGCTGGGTGCCTTTCTGGTGTTGTCCGCGGTACGAACCCTCACCGGCGGCTACGACCTGACCAGTAGCGGAACGGTCGCGGCTGGACTGTCCGCGGCGGTACCGATCGGGCTGGCCGGTCTGGGCGGCCTATGGGCCGAGCGATCGGGTGTGGTGAACATCGGGCTCGAGGGCATGATGATCCTCGGCACCTGGGGTTGTGGCTTTCTCGGGTACAACCATGGCGCTTGGGCCGGCCTGGTCTTCGGAACCCTGCTCGGGGCGGCGGGTGGGCTGATCCATGCGATAGCCACCGTCACCTTCGGTGTCGACCACATCATCTCCGGTGTCGCTATCAACATCATCGCTCCGGGTCTGGCCCTCTACCTGACCAAGGTCACCTTCGCCCACTATGAGGGTGGCGGCCAGAAACAGTCGCCGCCGATCAACGATGCCAAGGCCATCACGCTGCCGTTCTCGCATTGGCTGCACACGATCGAGGACAAGCACTGGTTCGCCGTCTCCGACCTGGCCGGCCTGATCGGGGGAGTGGCCACCCGGCTGTCGCTGGTGACGCTGCTCGCGGTGGTCGTGCTGGTCGTATCCGGTTGGATTCTGTGGCGAACCGCGTTCGGACTGCGGTTGCGCTCGTGCGGAGAGGCGCCCTATGCGGCCGAATCCCTCGGCGTGAACGTCTACAAGTACAAGTACATCGCCGTCGTCGTCTCGGGTGCCATGGCCGGTTTGGGCGGTTCCGCGCTGGCCATCTCGGCTCACCAATTCCGCGACGGACAGACCGGAGGCCGCGGTTTCATCGGACTGGCGGCGCTGATCTTCGGCAACTGGCGGCCCGGTTCACTTGCCGCCGGGGCCGGCTTGTTCGGTTACACCGACGCCATCCAGCTGCGTAGTTCCGCTGCGGTGCATGCGTTGTTGCTGCTGATGGCGATCGCGCTGGCCCTGATCGCGCTCTGGCAGTGGCGCACCGGCCAGCGCGCGATCGCAGTGGTCGCCCTGGTCATCGCGGTGCTCTCGGTGCTCTGGTTCGCCGACACGAAGAAGGTCCCCGACGAGTTGGTCGGCACCACTCCGTACGTGGTGACCATCCTGGTGCTGGCGCTCGCTTCGCAGCGGCTGCGAATGCCGAAGGCTGACGGCAAGGTTTACCGGCGCGGTGAGGGGCACTGAGCATGACGGACAACGCTGGCTGGAATGTGCTGCTACAGGAAGCGAAAGCTGCCATGGCACGGGCCTACGCGCCGTATTCCCGGTTTCCGGTCGGGGCGGCGGCCCTGGTGGACGACGGCCGCCTGGTGTCGGGTTGCAACGTGGAGAATGCCTCGTACGGGGTGGGACTCTGCGCCGAATGCGGCCTGGTCTCCGCCCTGATCGGCAGTGGCGGCGGCAGGCTCGTGGCGCTCACCTGCGTCGACCAGCGCGGGGAACTGCTGATGCCGTGCGGGCGCTGCCGGCAGTTGCTGTTCGAACACGGCGGGTCGACCATGTTGGTGGCGACCAAGGACGGACCGGTGACCATGGCTGAGCTGCTTCCGCGCGCGTTCGGGCCGGCGGATCTGGATGCGGTCGAGGCCGGGCCTGCAGACGACCGATGACCGTCACCTGCTCTGATCTCGCGCTGTCCTCGCCTGAAGTCCTCGCCGACCCGTACCCGTACTTCGACCGCGAACGGTCCCGGGCAGCCGTCCAATGGCACGAGGAGCTGAACATGTGGATGGCGTTCAGCCATTCCAGTGCCAACGCGGTGTTGCGCGCTCGCACCCTCGGGCGCATCTGGACACCGCGCTGGCCCGATATCCCGTTGCCCGCCTTCGAGCTCATCCACGTCAACTCGTTGCTCGAGAGCGAACCCCCGGTGCACACCAGGCTTCGGCGCCTGGTCGCGGGGGCCTTTGCCCGCGGCCACATCGAGCGGCTCCGGCCGCGGGTCGCCGAGCTGGCCTCCGCCCTGGCCGACCGGGTCGCCGAAGCGGGCGCCGACGGTTCGGCCGTAGACCTCATCGAGCTTTACGCCGAGCCGCTTCCGGTTCAGGTGATCGCCGAACTGCTGGGCGTGCCGCGCTCGGACTGGGGACTGTTGCGGCCGTGGTCGAACGCCATCGTCAAGATGTACGAGTACGGCGTGACGGACCGCCAACGGGTGGCCGCCGAGACCGCCTCTGCCGAGTTCATCGATTATCTGCAGACCATGGTCGACCAGCGGCGGGGTGCGCTCACCGAGGATCTGGTGTCCTCTCTGATCGCCGAGACAGACTCCGACGGTGCAAGGCTGACCGAGGACGAGCTGATCACCACCTGCACCTTGTTGCTCAATGCCGGCCACGAGGCCACCGTCAATGTGGTCGGCAACGGGGTGCTGGCGCTGGGCCGGCATCCCGATCAATGGCAGCGGCTGGTTGCCGACCCCGGATCGATCGATCCGGCGGTCGAAGAACTGATCCGCTACGACTCCCCACTGCAGCTGTTCGAGCGAACCGCCATCAGCGACACCCCGATCGGCGCGGTCACGGTGGCACAGGGCCAGAAGATCGCCGCGTTGCTGGGGGCAGCCAATCGCGATCCCGAGGTCTTCGCCGACCCCGGCCGGTTCGATGTCGGGCGGTCACCCAACCCGCACCTCGGTTTCGGCGCGGGCATCCATTTCTGCGTCGGTGCTCCGCTGGCCCGTCTGGAACTGCAGACCTCATTGCGCACCCTGCTTACGAGGTTCCCGGGCCTGGGCCTGGCCGGCGAGCCACCGGCCCGAACCGAGTTCGTCCTGCGCGGCCTGCATGCGCTACCGGTCACGATTCAGTGAGGCGGCGCGACGGCGGGCGATCGCCGGCGAGGAGTCTGTTCGCCGGATGTCTGTCCCGAGAGGAAAGGCCAGCATGACCGAGCCATTCGATGCCGTGAGCGTCATCCGCACCAAGCGGGACGCCGGCCGCATTCCCGATGACCAGGTGGACTGGGTGATCGATGCCTACACCCGGGGCGTCGTGGCCGACGAGCAGATGTCCGCGCTGGCCATGGCCATCCTGCTCAACGGCATGGAACCTGATGAGCTGTCCCGGTGGACCAACGCGATGATCGCCTCCGGCGAGCGACTGGATCTGTCCGGCGTCGCCCGGCCCACCACCGACAAGCACTCGACCGGTGGCGTCGGTGACAAGATAACCCTGCCGCTGGCGCCGCTGGTGGCTGCGCTCGGCGCCGCGGTGCCCCAGCTGTCCGGTCGGGGTCTGGGTCACACCGGCGGCACCCTGGACAAACTCGAGTCGATCCCCGGCTGGCGGGCGAACGTGTCCAACGCCGACTTCATCCGGCAGCTCAACGAGGTCGGCGCGGTGGTGTGTGCCGCGGGGGACGGGCTGGCGCCGGCTGACAAGAAGCTCTACGCGTTACGTGATGTGACCGGCACCGTCGAGGCCATCCCGCTGATCGCCAGCTCGATCATGAGCAAGAAGATCGCCGAGGGTGCCTCGGCCCTCGTCCTGGACGTGAAGGTCGGCACCGGTGCCTTCATGAAGACTCGTGCCGATGCCCGCGAGTTGGCCGAAACCATGGTTGCACTGGGCACGGCGGCGGGAACCCATACGGTGGCGTTGCTGACCGACATGAACACCCCGCTCGGCCTGAGCGCCGGCAATGCCCTGGAGGTGGCCGAAGCGGTGCAGGTGCTGGCCGGTGGTGGACCGTCGGACATCATCGAACTCACCGTCGCCCTGGCGGTGGAAATGCTGACCGGGGTAGGGATCACCGGCGTCGACCCGGCCGAGGCCCTGCGCGACGGCCGGGCGATGGACACCTGGCGCCGGATGATTGCCGCCCAGGGCGGTGAGCCGGATGCCGACCTGCCGCGGGCCGTGGAGCAGCACATCGTCACCGCACCCTCGTCCGGCGTGCTCACCCGGCTGGACGCCTACGCGGTCGGAGTCGCGGCCTGGCGTCTCGGGGCCGGCCGGGCCCGCAAGGAGGATCCGGTGTCACCGGGCGCGGGTGTCGTCCTGCTGGCCAAGCCGGGTGACATGGTGCGACAGGGTCAACCACTGCTGGAACTGCACGCCGACGACCCCGGACGATTCGACCGGGCGATACAGGCCCTCGACGGCGGCTATGACATCGACGGCTCTGACATCGACGGCTCTCACATCGACGGCTCTGACATCGACGGCCCTCACATCGACGGCTATGACATCGCCGGTGGCGCCGCCGCGTTCCAGCCGTCGCCGCTGGTGCTGGATCGCGTCACCGCCTGACATGACCGGACCGGTCGAGGAGATCGCCTCGGATGCTCGACGGGTATCGATCCCCGCCGGGCGGGTCACCAAGTGGATCGACGGCTTCGCCGACCGCCATGGTGGCATCAGCACGGTGGCCGACAGCGCCCGGGTACAGCTGACGGCCACCGATGGCTCCCGCGCCTGGATCGAGATTCCCTTTCCGCCGCTCGAGATCGAGGGTGGACGGTTGCTCACATCACTGGCCGTGCATGCCAACCGGACCAGGCGCGTAGGCGTGCTGCTGGTCCGGCGTGGCGGATACGCCGCCGGGGTGTTTCTCGGTCGGGAGCTGATCAGCTCCAAGGTGGGTTCGGCGTACGTGCAGGGCACCACCAAGGCCGGCGGCTGGTCCCAGCAACGCTACGCCCGGCGCCGGGACAACCAGTCCCGGGTGGCCTTTGCCGAGGCGGCCGAGGTCGCGGCCCGGATTCTGCTGCCCGAGGCCGACTTCCTGCAGGCCTTGGTGCTGGGCGGGGACCGAGCGGCGTGTGAGGCCACGCTCGGCGACCCCCGGCTGACCACCTTGGCCAAGTTGCCCCGAGGGCCCTGGCTCGCGGTGCCCGATCCCCGGCTGCGGGTGCTTCGAGCGAGCCCCGATGCGTTTCTGACCGTGCAGATCGCGATTTCTCCCTGAGCGAGGCCTCCAACGTCATCAGGCGGCAGCGATACGGTGTTGCCATGCCTGTCGAACTGAATGCCGCCACCATCCGCACCGCGCCGAAGGTTCTGCTGCACGAGCATCTTGATGGCGGTCTCCGGCCGGAGACCATCATCGAGCTGGCCGAGAAGATCGGCTACGACAAGCTGCCGAGCAACGATGCCGCCGAATTGCGCAAGTGGTTCTTCGAGGCCGCGGACTCGGGATCGCTGGTCCGCTACCTCGAAACCTTCGAGCACACGGTCGCCGTGATGCAGACGCCGTACGGGCTGCGCCGGGTGGCCAGCGAGAGCGTTCAGGACCTGGCCGACGACGGCGTCGTCTACGCCGAGATCAGGTGGGCCCCCGAACAGCATGTTTTCGAGGGGTTGAACCTGCACCAGGTCGTCGACGCCGTCCTGGCCGGCTTCGCAGACGGCGTGGCCGCAGCTGCCGCCAAGGGTCAGACCATCCGGGTCGGCGCGCTGGCCACCGCCATGCGGCACGCCGCCCGGTCCCGCGAGATCGCCGAGCTTGCTGTCGCCTACCGGGACGACGGTGTCGTCGGTTTCGACATCGCCGGTGCCGAGGCCGGCTTTCCGCCGTCCCGGCATCTGGACGCGTTCGAGTACCTGCAGCGGGAGAATTTCCACTTCACCATCCATGCCGGCGAAGCCTTCGGGCTGCCGTCCATCTGGGAAGCGATCCAGTATTGCGGAACCGATCGGCTGGGACACGGTGTTCGCATCATCGACGACATCCAGACCACCGGCTCGTCCCTGGACGACCAGATCGCCTCGGCCAAGCTGGGACGGCTGGCGCAGTACGTACGGGACAAGCGGATCCCGCTCGAGCTGTGCCCGTCATCGAACATCCAGACCGGCGCCGCGCCCTCGATCGCCGCGCACCCGATCGGTCTGCTGCGCCGTCTGCACTTCCGGGTCACCGTGAACACCGACAACCGGCTGATGAGTGACACCTCGATGACCAAGGAGATGACGCTGCTCACCGAGGCGTTCGGCTATGACTGGTCGGACCTGCAATGGCTGACCGTCAACGCCATGAAGAGTGCGTTCATCGGCTTCGACGAGCGGCTGCAGATCATCGACCAGCAGATCAAACCTGGCTACGCCGAGTTGATGGCGTAGCGATGGAACTGGATGCTCTGGCCGCGGCGGTTTCCCAGCAGGCCGCCGACCTCAACGTCTACGCAGGATTCCTGTTTGCCGCTCTCGATGGCGCTCTGCCGGCCGAGTACCTGCAGGTTGAGCGGCGCTCGTCGCTGGGCGGCCGCCTGCGCCGGCGGGAACCTGAGGTGGTGGCGGTGTCGGTACGACTGGAGGAGAACCAGTTCTCGCTGACCCGTGCCGGCGTCGGTGCGCCGGCAGAAGCCACCATCGCACACGTGGTGAACGGCATCGTCTTGTCCCGGCAGACGGTGCCGCTGGCACAGTGGTCCCTAGCCCTGGCCGCGGCGCTCCAGCAGGTGGCCGAACGCAATGCCGCCATGGCCTCCGCACTGCAAAGACTCACCTCATTCACGGTTTGAGCGGCTAGCTTCGACAGCGAGCCATCTTCAACGGCTGCTGATCAAACCCGAAAGCGGAGGCATCATGACCAATCCGACCGGGACAACTCCCGCCCAGCCCAGCCAACCCTTCGATCTGACCCAATACGGCATTCCGGCTGACGCGGCGCGGCGGATGGAGGAGAACGCCGACGGTGCCCCGGGGGCGGTGTTCACCTCCGATCTATCGGTGAACGAATTCCTGCTCGTCCGGGAGGCCGGCTTCCGTCCGCTGGGCCTGGTGATGGGCTCCTCGATCTACCACATCGGCGCCCAGTTCTCCTCGTACAACCAGAGCATGGAACTCGGCGTGCTCACCCAGGCCATGTACCACGCGCGGGAACTTGCGATGAGCCGGATGCGCGCCGAAGCGTTCGCACTCGGAGCCGATGGCATCGTGGGTGTCCGGCTGAAGGTGATCGGCATGCAGCTCGGTGAACACATTGCCGAGTTCACCGCGATCGGGACCGCCGTTAAGGCTGAAAGCGACAACGAGGCGCGAGGTGGCTGGCGCGACGCAACCGGTGGACCCTTCACGTCCGACCTCAGCGGTCAGGACTTCTGGACGCTGATCGAGGCAGGTTACGCGCCGCTCGGGCTGGTGATGGGTACCTGCGTCTATCACATGGCCCAGCAAGGCCTCCGGCAGATGTGGCGGAACATGGGGCAGAACGCCGAGATCCCGCAATACACCCAGGGGATCTACGACGCGCGGGAGCTGGCCATGGGACGGATGCAGGCAGAGGCTCGCAACCATCGGGCCGAAGGCATCGTCGGCGTTCAGCTGACCGAACACAATCACGTGTGGGGATATCACACCACCGAGTTCTTCGCGATCGGAACAGCGGTTCGGCCGCTGCGCGAGGACCACCGAATCACACCGCCGAACATGGTCGTACCACTCACCTGAGTGTCGGAGCAGCCCGGTTCCACCGGCGCGTGACCTGAGGCGGCCGGTCAGAGCTACGGCCGGTCAGAACTACGGCCGGTCAGAGCTAGCCGAGGTCCGGATCACGTCGCGGCGGCAGCAGGCGTTCCAGCGCGGCCGCGAAGTCGAGCACCTGGCGGTCCTGTCCGCGCCGGCCCAGGACGGTGATGCCCACCGGGAGATCGTCCACGAAACCACCCGGCAGGCTCAGCGACGGCGAACCGGTGACCGCGGCGGGGGACGACGTGGACAGGTGGTCCTCGTCGGCCTGCCCGTACTTCGTCGGCCAGGCCGGCAGATTGGTCAGCGTGATGGCCAGATCGGCCGGCGTCGTCGATCCGAAAATGCTGTCCAACGCCTGGGCCGCGTCGGTGTCGGCCCGGTCCCGCGCCTTGCGGTAGTCATCCGAATCGAGCCCCGGCGCCTGCTCAGCGAGGGAAAATATCTCGTCGGAGAAACGGGAAAGTTCAGTGTCATCGGCTCGGTTGAAGGCGAGCAGTTCGGCCCAGGTCTGCGGATGGGCCCCGGGACGGCCGGCCAGATAGGCCGGCAGTTCCGCGGCGAACTCCGCCACCAGGGCCTCGAACTCGGCGTTGTGGAAAGGTCCGGTCGGATCCGCCGCCCCGGTGGTCAGCCGGCAACCCGACGCCGCCAGCAGCTCCGCGGCCCGTTCCAGAATGCCGGCCGCCGGTTCCGTTAGGCCGTCAGGCCGCCACACCGAGACCGTCAGCCCGCTGAGCTCGATCGGCCTTATCGAGATCTCATGTCCGGCCAGCACGCCGTACAGCGCGGCCGCGTCGGCCACGCACCGGGTGATCGGTCCTGCCGTGTCCTGGCGTGATGAGATCGGCACGATCCGAGCACCGGGCACGGTGCCCAGGGTCGGCTTGAACCCGACGGCCCCACATACGCCGGCCGGCGAGACGATCGAACCGTCGGTCTCGGTGCCCACGGTGATCGGGGCGAGACCGGCTGCGGCCGCGACAGCGGAGCCGGAGGACGATCCCGAGGTGTTCCGGCCCGCCCGGTAAGGATTGTCGGTCTGCCCACCCAGTGCGCTCCACCCGCTGGTGGATGCGGTCGATCGGAAGTTCGCCCATTCGGAGAGGTTGGTCGAGCCGAGTACGACCAGGCCGGCCGCACGCATTCGCGACACGACCGGTGCATCCTCGGTCGGGGCTGAGCCGGCCAGCGCCCTTGAGCCGGCGCTGCCGGGCAGGCCGACGGCCTCGATGTTGTCCTTGATGAGAGCCGGAACACCGTCCAGCGGACCCAGGGTGCGTCCGGCGGCTCGGCGGGCATCACTGGCCGAGGCCGCGTCGAGGGCTCCGGTCTCGTCCGTCGCGAGAACGGCATTGAGGCGTGGGTTGAGGGATGCGATCCGAGCCAGGTAGAACTGGGTCAGGTCGAGGGCTGTGCTGGCGCCCGATTCGAGCAGCTCGCTGATTTCGGCGACGGTGTGCGCGGGTGGCGTGGTCACGCGCGGGCGGTCCCTTCGTCGTCACGGTGGTCAGTGCCGTCGTTGCTGTCGTCACGGTCGTTGGTGTCGTCGAGCGGCACCGAGCTCGAGCCCTCCCAGCGCAGCCAGGTCTCGATTCGGTTCAGCGCACGTTCCCAGCTACTGGCGATGACGTCACCGAGTTTGGTCCACTCAGCCTCACCGTCCTTGCCGTGGTAGCTGGTTTCCCCTTCGACCAGCAGCGCATACTCGCGCGTGTTGTTCAGCAGTGAGCGCAGCGCGCCATCCTCGCAGCTCTCCGCGATCCGGGCTGCGATATCGACGGTGTCGCCGAGTTCGGACACGATCACCGGATCCGCGTCGCCCGCGGCCCACTCGTAGACCGCGTCGAAGTCGTACTGGGCCTCATCGGTGGGCTCCAGGGCCTTCGATCCCTGCGCGACGAACGCCTCCCAGGCGGGATGATCGGACAGGTCGTGTTCCGGGTTGTCCGCCAGCCAGCTCTTCAGCTCTTCGGAGGTGCCCAACAGCACGATCTTGGCTCCGTCTCCGAGGAAACCCTGCCATTCCTCGCCGTCGGAGTCCTCCCACGGCGGGGCGAACAGCGTGACACCCTGCCGCCCGTTGGCGGTCAGGCTGATGGCGACGATCGGTTCGCTGAAGCTCGGCATGGGCCAAACTTACCGGTTAGACCCCCGTGGGATGCCAGACGGTCTTGGTCTCGACGAACGCGCCCAAGCGGCCCATCCCAGGCTCTGCCGCCAGGTCGATCGGAGCCGGTGCGAACACCCGTTTGACAGTGTCGGCGGCGGCAACGGCGAGGGGCACCCGATCCGCCGGATCGATCCCGGTCAGGTCCAGACAGTTGACGTCGCGGTGACTTGCCAGCCACGGAGCGAGTTCCGCGGCCGAGCCGGTAAGAAGGTTGACAACGCCGCCGGGTAGATCCGAGGTTGCCAGCGCCTCAGCCAGTGACACCGCCGGCAACGGCCGCTGCGAGGAGGCGATCACCACGACGGTGTTACCCATCGCGATGGCTGGGGCGACCACGGACACGAAGCCGAGCAGTGATGACTCCTGGGGGGCGATGATGCCGACGACGCCGGAGGGCTCAGGCGACGAGAAGTTGAAGTAAGGTCCGGCCACCGGGTTGGCGCCGCCGACGATCTGGGCGTACTTGTCGGTCCAGCCGGCGTACCAGACCCAGCGGTCGATGGCGGCGTCGACCTGAGCCGCTGCGTCGGCCGCCGTTCCGGCTTCGGCCGCGATGACCTCGGCCACGAACTGCTCCCGCCGTCCCTCGAGCATCTCCGCCACCCGGTAGAGAACCTGGCCGCGGTTGTAGGCGGTCGCACCAGACCAGCCGGCGAAGGCCTTGCGCGCCGCGGAAACCGCGTCCCGTAGGTCCTTGCGAGAAGCCTGGGCGGCGTGCGCCAGCAGGTTGCCGTGTGCGTCGGTCACCGGGTACGAGCGACCCGATTCCGAGCGTGGGAACGCGCCACCGATGTAGAGCTTGTACGTCTTGCGGACGGCCAGCCGAGCCGGTGAATCGACCGGTGCGGCCTTTGCGGCGGCCTTGCCCGCGGACACTTTGGCCTTACTGGGCAAGGTATGCCTCCAAACCGTGGCGGCCGCCCTCGCGCCCGAAGCCGGATTCCTGGTAGCCGCCGAACGGTGACGTCGGGTCGAACCGGTTGAAGGTGTTCGCCCAGATCACACCGGCCCGGAGTCTGTTGGCCATCCACAGGATCCGCGAACCCTTCTCGGTCCAGATGCCGGCGCTCAGTCCGTACGGCGTGTTGTTGGCCTTCTCGACAGCTTCGGCCGGGGTACGGAAGGTGAGCACCGACAGCACCGGGCCGAAGATCTCCTCGCGGGCGATCCGGTTGGCCTGACTTACACCGGTGAAGATGGTGGGCGGGAACCAAAAACCCTTGTCGGGAAGGTGACATTCGGGCGACCAGCGAATGGCGCCCTCGGCGTCACCCGAATCGGCCAGGGCTCGCACCCGCGCCAACTGGGCCGCCGAGTTGATCGCGCCGATGTCGGTGTTCTTGTCCAGCGGGTCACCCATCCGAAGTGTTTGCAACCGCTCCTGCAGAGCGGCGATGACTTCCTCGTGCACCGATTCCTGGACGAGCAGGCGGGATCCGGCGCAGCAGACATGCCCCTGGTTGAAGAAGATCCCGTTCACGATGCCCTCGACCGCCTGGTCGATCGGCGCGTCGTCGAACACGATGTTGGCCGCCTTGCCGCCCAGTTCCAACGAGAGCCGTTTGCCCGATACGGCAACGGATTTCTGGATCTGCTTACCGACGGCCGTAGAACCGGTGAAGGCGATCTTGTCGACGCCGGGATGGTCGACCAGGGCTTGGCCGACGGACGGACCGCCCGGCAGGATGTTCACGACACCGGCTGGCAGGTCGCACTCGGCGATGATCTCGGCCAGCGTGATCGCCGTCAATGGCGTCGTCTCGGCCGGTTTCAGCACAACGGTGTTACCGGTCGCCAGCGCCGGAGCGATCTTCCACGCGGCCATCAGCAGCGGGAAGTTCCAGGGGATGATCTGGCCTGCGACGCCGATCGCCCGCGGCTCGGGGCCGAAGCCGGCATAGCCCAGCTTGTCCGCCCAACCGGCGTAGTAGAAGAAATGCGCCGCCGCGGTGGGGATATCCACGTCACGGGATTCCGAGATCGGCTTGCCGTTGTCGAGGGTTTCCAAGACCGCCAGTTCCCGGCCGCGCTCCTGGATGGCGCGGGCTATCCGGAACAGGTACTTCGAGCGTTCCGCCGGCGTGGTGCGAGACCAGGTTCCCTGGTAGGCCGCGCGGGCCGCGCTGACGGCATCATCGACATCTGCCGCGTCCGCTTCGGCAACCTCGGCCAGCGGTTCCTCGGTAGCCGGGTTGATGGTCTTGACCGCTTCACCGCGGCCATTGCGGAACTCGCCGTTGAGGTATATGCCATAGGACGGCTTGAGCCTGGCAATGTCTCGGGATTCCGGGGCCGGCGCGTACTGGAAGGGATTGGCGTTATCGAAGGTATCCACTTGTCTGCCTAGTCGATCGAGACGTAGTCGGCGCCGTCATAGGCACCGGTGGTCAGTTTGTGCCGCTGCTGCAGCAGATCGTTCAGCAGGGTGGAGGCGCCGAAGCGGAAGCTGTGCGGGCTCAGCCACCGGGGCCCCGCGACCTCGTTGACCATGACGAGATAGCGCACGGCCTCCTTGGTGGTGCGGATTCCACCGGCGAGCTTGACGCCGCGGACCTCACCGGTCCGGGCGGCAAAGTCCCGGACCGCCTGCAACATGATCAGGGCGACGGGCGGCGTCGCGGCCGGGCTGATCTTGCCGGTGGAGGTCTTGATGAAGTCGCCACCGGCGAGCAGCGCCAACCAGGAGGCACGCCGGACACTATCCAGCGTGACCAGTTCGCCGGTCTCGAGGATGACCTTGAGGTGAGCGGCGCCGCAAGCCTGTTTCACCGCGGTGATCTCGTCGAACACCCGAAGGTAACGGCCGGCGAGGAACGCACCCCGGTCGATGACCATGTCGATCTCGCTCGCACCGGCGAGCACCGCGTCACGCACATCCGCCAGCTTGGTCTGCAGCGAAGCCCGTCCCGACGGAAAGGCGGTGGCGACCGAGGCGATCTGCACCTTCGAGCCTTGCAAGGCCTGTACGGCGGTCGCGACCAGGTCGGGGTAGACGCAGACAGCGGCCACCGACGGGGTGCTGGGATCAGACGGATCAGGCCGAACGGCCTTGGCACACAGCGACCGCACCTTCCCTGGCGTATCGGAGCCCTCCAGGGTGGTCAGATCGACCATGCCGATGGCTGCGTCGATGGCCCAGGCTTTCGCGGTGGTCTTGATGCTCCGGGTGGCGAGCGCGGCGGCGCGGCCCTCAGCACCGACCTGGTCCACACCAGGGAGGCCGTGCAGGAACCGTCTGAGCGAGGCGTCGTCGCTGGTCACATCGGAGAGACCGGACGTCCCGGAAGCTACCGAGGTGATCGTCACCGGTCCAGTCTAGGTGTCGGCTGTGCCGGGCGGGCAGGCAACTTCTGCCGGTGCCGATGTCCTCGGGACGGCTGAGTTCGATAGCCGACGCACCGGCCGCTGCGCGCTGGATCGGCGCCGGATCGGCACCGGATCGAAGTGGGCCCCGATAGGCTCTGCGGCGTGCGCACCGTTGTCGTAGAGCATCCCATCGTCCGTACCCGTCTGTCTGTGATGCGCGACCAGACTTCCAGCAACGCCGAGTTCCGGGCCGCCTTGCGGGAGCTGGCAACGTTGTTGGTGTACGAGGCGACCCGCGATCTCGAGGTCACCGATATCGACATCACCACGCCGGTGGGACCGACGACAGGGACCACCCTGGCGAATCCGCCGCTTCTGGTCCCGGTACTGCGAGCCGGCCTGGGCATGGCCGAGGCGGCGTTCAACCTGCTGCCCGAGGCACAGATGGGGTTCGTGGGCTTGGCGCGCAACGAGGAAACCCACGACCCGGAGGCTTACATGGCCTCCCTGCCGCCATCCCTGGCCGGACGCTCCGTCCTGGTGCTCGACCCGATGCTCGCCACCGGCGGGTCGCTGGTGCATTGTTGCGGCCTGCTCGCCTCGCGCGGGGCCTCGGAGATCGTGGTCATCTGCGCCCTTGCTGCGCCGGAGGGCGTGTCGCGGCTGGCGGCAAGCGGATTAGCTGCGGCCATCTACACCGCGAGCATCGATGACGGCCTGAATGCCAATGCCTACATCGTCCCTGGCCTTGGCGATGCCGGTGACCGGCAGTTCGGACCACGCTGACCGCCCTTGCGTGACGGTGCGCCTGGGGATACGCGCTACGGGCCGTCGTTGTCAGTGGGCGCATTTAGGCTTGTCTCAGGGTTCGTTTGGCACAGTCACATCTCGAAATGGATTAATCGCTTGCGAGAGTTGCGTCGTTGACGCAACGTTTTGGTTCTCGTCTGCGTCTTAGCAGTGAACGGGCGAGGTCTGCGGTACAGCGTCAGGGGCTGATGGATGTTCGAGGAAATTCCGCGGGAGCGCCGCGGGCTGGCCGGGTTGAACGCCCGCCGGGTGGTCCTCGGACCCTTCGCAATCGGCGGCGGCATGGTGCTGGCGATGCTGGGCGGCTCGGTTGCGGTGGCCGCGACCGTCCTCACGGCTTCGACCATCGGGCTACCCGAGATGCGGCCTAGCCATGGCAGCGGTTCGCCGATCGTAACTGTGGCTACTTCGTCTCGATCACCTCGGACCGGTGCGTCCGCTGCCGGCCAGGGCCCCGTTGCCGTGAAGACACCGGCTTCGCCATCCCGTTCAGCTGGACCTACTACGCCAGGTGCGCAGGCCTCCGGTCCTGGCCCGGCAGCGCGCCAAACGGCTTCCACCCCGCCGCCGAGCACCGGTGTCACCGGACAGGTGGGGCCGGCGCCGACTTCCCCCGGTCCGGCGGGTAACGCCGTGATCTATGTCAGCGGTTACGACACCGCGCAGGCCAAGGTCAGGTTCCACTACGCCTCGGTCCAGCACGGCTCCGGCTTCGGTGGCAATGACCTGTACTCCGTCTCTTCGACCGAGATCTACACCGCGGGGCTGGCGGCGCGGGTGTCCATCGTGTCGGCCGGGTCGATCTGCCCGCCGGCGGGCTCGTCCTGCACGGTGGCCCAGTTCGTCGCCGCCGCGCAGCACGGATTCTTCGCTGAGGCAGCAATCGACGCCCGCGGGCTGCTCCGATCGGTCATCGAGCGCGACAGCGGGGCGGCGTTCGGCACATACTCGCCGGGTCCCACACCGTCGGTCTCGGATTCGGTCAGCCCATCGGTGTCGTCGAGTGGCATCTCGCCGGCAGTCAAGCCCCCTTCGTCTCCGACTGACAGCTCGCCGGCAACCAAGACCGCCACGACGTCGGGTGGCCGGGCGTCGCCGACCGGAACTGCCACGCCCACGTCCTGATATCCGGGTCCGGTGGAGTTCGGAGCGCGAGCGAGGCGAGCGTCCAGCCGCTCGGTGGCTGGTCAGCGCCTCCTGCTGCGGATGGCGGGGTGGGCAAGCACGAATGCGGCCGCGCCGCCGAGCAGCAGCACGCCGACGACCGTGACGATCAGATGAACCGTGCCGTGAGTTCGATTCAGCAGCAGGCCGATGACCACCAGCAGCACGCCGAGGACGGCGAGAATCAGCGGTCTTTGTGCTTCCCACGCCGGCTGGCTGCTCGGCGAGGGAGCTGGTTGACCTCCCGGAGCCTCGTCCTCGTCCGGCAATTGCGGATCCTCGGAGGGTTGCTCGATCATGTCGTCAGCGTGCCACAGCGCTGCCACCCATCTATCTCAACTGCTCGCCCATAGCCACTGCTCGCCCATAGCCAGGACTGTGTAATCGGCGTAGGGTCGCCCTTGGTTCGGGCCTTTTCGCATATCGGATTCATCGCTGATCTCGCCCGTGACGATCAGCTACTGACTACCCCACGCGGGCGTAACCATCGCACTGCGCGCGGGGGCTGCTCGGCGCCCGGGGGCCCGAGCAGCCGCGCACGCGCAACGGGCTGAACTCTTCGGGCCACCGATGGTCAGAGCTCTTGATCTACAAGTGGAACCATCCGACGTCACTCGCTCGCCACTGAGGCACGATCACCCTGGATCACCAGGTCGTGAACATCCCGCCGGGGGCGGTTGCAGCTCGACGAAGGGCCCGCCATGACGAATGGCGCTACAAGTGCGACCCGAACTGTCCAAGGGCCAAGCCCGATCCGACTCGGCGGGGCGCTCATGGTCATCGCGGGCGTCATTGCCTTGCTGGCGGCCGGACTGGTTGCAGCACCATCACACGCCTATGCCGCCACCGCGAAGGTGGAGCTAGGTACCGCAGCCACCTACTCGGTGCTCGGCGCCACCGCGGTGACCAACACGACCACCGTTGCCGCGCCGACCACCACACTCGGTGGCGATCTCGGGCTGAGCCCGAACGGCGCCAGCTCGATCACCGGCTTCCCACCCGGACTCGTCGGCGGTGCCACCAACGCGGGTAACGCTGCTGCACTATTGGCTCAGAACAACCTGACCGCCGCCTACGGCGATGCCGCCAGTCGACCGGCAACCGGTGGCCTGATCGGCCCGGCCCTGGTCGGTAAGACGCTGACCGCCGGTGTCTACAAGGCCAGCACGTCCCTGGACATCGGCGGACCGTTGACCCTCAACGGCCAAGGTAATCCTGATGCGGTGTTCATCTTTCAAATCGGATCGACGCTCGTCACCGACTCGGCAAGCAGTGTCATAGTCAGCAACGGCGCCCAAGCCTGCAACGTCTTCTGGCAGGTCGCGAGCTCGGCAACGCTGGGCACCGGATCGACCTTCAAGGGAACGATCATGGCGCTGGCCTCGGTCACCGTCACCACCGGCGTGACGGTCGAAGGGCAAGCGATGGCACGCACCGGCGCCGTCACCCTTGACCACAACACCTTCAGCGCGCCGGGCTGTGCCGCGACCTCCGCTGCCGCCTCGGCGTCGGCTTCGGCCTACCGCTCCACAGCCGCTTCGGTTTCGGCTGCGGCGAGGTCGTCCTCGGCGGCCGCCGCCTCCCGGGCCGCCGCCAGTCGGTCGGCCTCCCTCGCTGCTGTCCCGAGGACAGCAGCCACCCCCACCCCTTCGCTGTCCGGTCCGCCGGGCACGTCGCTGCCCCCAACCGGGCCAAGCGCACCGCCCGGACCGCTACTCATCCTGGGATTCGCGCTGATCACGATCGGCGGACCGCTGCTGATCCTCGGACGCCGCCGAAGGACCGTCCAGCGCCGCGCCTGAACCGCCTCGCACCTGCCGCTGTTGCGCAGGGGGTCTGATGCGCGGGTCTGTTGCGCAGGGCGCCTGTTGCGCAGGGCGCCTGTTGCGCAGGATGGCGTTGTGCACAGGGTGGTGGGTTATCCACAACTCTGGCTGGGTGGGCGTTTTGCCCGAATCACCCGACGACGACTGCCCCTTCTAGGGACGTTGCCGTTGTGGCGGAACCGAAGGGCTGGTCACAGGCCGATGAGCGCAGTCACCTCGCTCGACAACGCAGCCATGTTTTTTGAGGCCACCTCCGCCGAGCCTTCCGGGATGACCAGTTCCAGATAGGCCTTGCACTTCGATTCGGTCCCGGACGGTCTGACCACGACTCGGCCGTGCTCGAAGCGCAGGATCACCACATCGTTGTCCGGAGCGAGATCGGTCATGGTTACCGGCCTACCGAGCAGGGTCGCCGGCGGTCGGGTTCGCACGCGCGCCATCGCATCGCTGATCAACGAGAGATCCGACAACCTCCAGGAGAGCTGGCTGGTCAGGTACAGCCCATACTCGGCTGCCAATTCCGTCAGCCGCTGCGGCAGAGACGATCCAGCCGCCTTGAGCGAGGCCGCCATCTCAGCGATCAACAACGCGGCCGACACTCCGTCCTTGTCACGGACCAGCGACGGGGCAACGGCATAGCCGAGGGCTTCCTCATACCCGTAAACGAGGTCCGGTGCTGCTCGGGATATCCACTTGAAACCGGTCAACGTCTCAGCAAAGCCCAGCCCGTGTCTGGCCGCCATTGCCGACAACATGGTGGAGGAGACGATGGTCGTGGCATACGTCCCGCGCTTACCCTGCCGGATCAGCCAATCCGCGAGCAATACCCCCACCTCGTCGCCGCGCAGCATCCGCCATTCCCGGCCGAACCTGGCCCCGACGGCGCAGCGGTCGGCGTCGGGATCGTTAGCGATGATCAGATCCGCTGACGACCGCTCGGCAAGGGCCAAGGCCAGGTCCATGGCACCGGGCTCCTCCGGGTTGGGGAATGCGACAGTGGGAAACTCAGGATCGGGCTCGGCCTGCTCGGCCACTTCGATCGGCTTCGCGAAGCCCGCGGCAGTGAGGACGGCCCGCACCACGGAGGTACCGACCCCGTGCATTGCGGTGTGCACCAGGCGTAAGTCGCGCGGCGAATCCCGTTGCGCCAGAGCCGAAACGGCCCCGACGTAGTCGTCGACGATGGATTCGTCCAATACCGAGAAGGTCGTCGCGAGGGAAATCGAACGCACCGAGCCAACCGCGCGGATCTGAGTCTCGATCTCAGAATCCGTCGGCGGCGCGATCTGGGCCCCATCGGACGAATAGACCTTGTAACCGTTGTCCTGCGGTGGATTGTGCGACGCGGTCACCATGACGCCGGCGGCTGCCCCCAGGTGTTGCACCGCAAAGGCCAGTACCGGCGTCGGCAACAGCCGGGGCAACAGCCGGGCGTCGAAGCCGGCGGCCGCGAAGATCCGAGCAGAGTCCTCGGCGAAGCACCTGGAGCGGTGCCGTCCGTCATAGCCGATGACCACGATGCCACCTGCATGGCCGCTTTGGTTCAGGTACCCAGCAAGCCCGCTGGCCGCCCGGCGCACCACGGCCGTGTTCATACCGTTCGGGCCGGCCCGCAACGGCCCACGCAGACCGGCTGTTCCGAAGGTAAGGGTGCCGGCGAACCGATCCGCCAGCTCAGCCAGCGCGGCATCGTCCCCGCCGTTGGCGTTGTCCAGCAACGCTTGCAGCTCCGAAGCATCGCCGTCCTCGACCTCATCGGCGATCCACACCCGGACCCGGCCGCGCAGATCGGCCAGTTCGGGCAGATCAACGGCCTCGTTCATGTCCGGTCTCCTTCGCTGGCCCGCAACACCTCGTCGATGCCGTACGACGCTCCGGTGTACTCACCACCGACCACCGCGTCGATGTCCCGGCGGTCCTCGACCGCCAAGTCCGGACGGGTGATCGCCGCATCATCAAGGGGGCGGTATCCGACCTCGGCACCGGCGGCGAGGGACCACCAGCGGTATCTGTTCGCCGACACCCCCCAGATCAGGGCGTACGTCAGATCAGCACTACGCAGGCAGGCCTGGATGAGGCGTGCGCAGTCGTCCGGCGAGAGCCAGGTGGCCAGCGATCGGCCATCGCGGGGATGTTCCGAGCAGGAGCCGATTCGCAGGCACGCGACCTGCATTCCGTAGCGGTCGGCGTAGTAGCGCCCCAGCGCCTCGCCGAAGACCTTGCTCACGCCGTAGAGCGTGTCCGGGCGCGGGGGAGTGGCGGCATCCAGCTCGTCGTCGCAGTTTGGTGTGAAGCCGACCGCGTGGTTGGAGGACGCGAACACCACCCTTCCGATCCCGGCCCGCCGGGCGCCCTCGAACACCGAGAAGGCGCCATCGATATTCGCCTCGCGAATCACGGGCCAGGGTGCCTCGGTCGGCTGCCCGGCCAGATGTACTACCGCCTCAACGTCGACGAGCGCGGTGTCCAATGCGGCCGGGTCGTTGACGTCCTGTCCGTTGACTCGGTCGAATTCGCGGACCTCGAACCCGAGAGCGGGTAAGCGGGCACTCAACATCCGCCCGACTTGACCGGACGATCCGGTGAGCAGGACCTTCACAGCCGGGCGAGCAGTTCGCCGAGCAAACCGCCGGCGCGGGTGGCTGCCGCCTTGCCTGCCGCCAGCACCTCCTGATGATCGAGCGGTTCGCCGGTGATTCCGGCGGCCAGATTGGTGACGAGCGAGATGCCGAGCACCTCGGATCCCTCCGCGTGGGCGGCAATTGCCTCCAATGCCGTCGACATGCCCACCAGATCAGCCCCCATCGTCCGGGCCATCCGGACCTCGGCCGGAGTCTCGTACTGCGGACCGGGGAACTGTGCGTACACGCCTTCGGTCAGCGAGGGATCGATCTCCCGCATGAGTGCCCGCAGCCGCTTGGAGTACAGGTCGGTGAGGTCGACGAACCGGGCGCCGATGAGCGGCGTGGCCCAGGTGAGGTTCAAGTGATCGGAGATCAGCACCGGGTCCCCCACCGCCATATCGTCGCGCAGGCCACCGCAGGCGTTGGTCAACACGGTGACAGTGCATCCGGCAGCAGCCGCCACGCGTACCCCGTGGGCCACCGCCTGGACATCGCGGGACTCGTAGTAATGGCTTCGGCCGAGAAAGGCCAGCACGCGCTTGCCGTTCACTTGCAGCGACCTGATCAGGCCGGCGTGGCCCGCGACCGCCGGCGGCCGGAATCCGGGCAGGTCGGTGTTGTGGAACTCGATGCTCCCAGCGTCGTCAGCCGCCGACATCGCGTCTACCGCGGGTACCCAGCCCGATCCGAGGACGAGGGCAACATCGTGTTTGGCCACACCCGTCTTTTCGGCGAGCGCGGCCGCGGCCGTACGTGCGTCAGCCATCGGATCGGTGCTTGCACCGGGTGCGCTCGTTGAACTCGTCACAGCGAGCGAGCCTAGCGGGGCGCGATCTAGGCAGGCGAGAGATCGGCCACTCAGCTCTCCGGCCCAGGGCGATCGGTCATACGATCGCCGCCATGACTGTGCCCGGACGAGAGGAACCCGCGCTGTCCTTGGCGGCTGAGTTCCCGCCGGCCACTCGGGACGCATGGCGGGACTTGGTCAGTGCAGTGCTAGCCAAGTCGGGAGCGGCGAAGCGGGACGGAGCTGCCGAGGACCTACCTCTGGAGGATCCCGAGCGTGCCCTGGCCAGCCCGACCTACGACGGATTCGACCTGGCACCGCTGTACACCAGCGACGATGTTCCGTCCGACCTCTACGCCGCAGGTCTGCCATCGGGGGACGGCGCGGCAGCCACCGGCTGGGACGTGCGACAGCGACACCTCGACCCCGACCCGGTCCGGCTCAACCGGGCGCTGCTGAGTGATCTCGAGAACGGCGCCAGCTCGGTGTGGCTGGTGCTCGGATCGCGCGGACTGGCCGTCGACGACCTGCCCGAGGCCCTGCAGGGCGTGTACCTGGACCTGGCTCCGATTGCCCTCGACGCGGGCGCCGAGACGGCCGCGGCCGCAACGAGCTTGCTGGCCATTGCCGCCCAGCGCGCGGTGGATCCGGCCGGGCTGAGCGGAACGCTCGGAGCCGATCCGATCGGCCTGCTCGCGCGCACCGGCACCGAAGCCGACCTGGGGATGCTCGCGCCCCTGGTCAACCAGGTCGCCGCGTCGCCGGAACTGCGGGTGGCCGAGATCGACGCTACCGTCTACCACGAGGCGGGCGGCAGTGACTCCGACGAGATCGCGATCGCCACGGCGGTCGGGGTGGCCTACCTGCGAGCTTTGACCGATGACGGCGTGGGCTTGGCTGAGGCCCTGCAGCGCATGGAATTCCGGTTCGCGGTAACGGCAAACCAGTTCTCGTCCATCGCGAAGCTACGAGCGGCCCGGCGGCTGTGGTCCAGGGTCGCGGAGCTGTCCGGCGCGGCGACCCCTGGGGCACAACCGTCCGGTCAGGGGGCCGGGGCGCAGCGCCAACACGCGGTGACCTCCGCCGCCATGCTGACCAGGCGTGATCCGTGGGTGAACATGTTGCGCACCACCATCGGCTGTTTCGCCGCGGCTGTCGGTGGCGCCGAGACGATCACGGTGTTGCCGTTCGACTCCGCGATCGGCCTGTCCGACGACTTCGCCCGCCGCATAGCCCGCAACACCCAATCGGTCTTGCACGACGAGGCCAGCTTGGCCCGGGTCCTCGATCCGGCGGGGGGCTCGTATTACGCCGAAGCGCTGACCGATCGGCTGGCCCGGGTTGCGTGGCAGAAGTTCACGGCCATCGAACGGGCCGGCGGCGCACTGGCCGCGCTGCGATCGGGCCATATCCCGCAGCTGCTGGAGCGCACCCGCAAGCAGCGCGAGCAGGCAATCGCGCACCGGACGGACGCCATCACCGGTGTTTCGGAGTTCGCCTTTGTGGCCGAGCCACCGGTGACCCGCCCGCCGCGCGCTGCCCCGGTCGATGAGGGTGCCTTGTTGCCGGTGATCCGGTACGCGGCGGCCTATGAAGAGCTGCGGGATCGTAGCGATGCCGAGTTCGCGCGCACCGGCCGCCGGCCGACGGTGTTCCTGGCCGGTCTGGGACCACTGGCAGCCCATAGCGCCCGGCTGGGCTTCGCGGCGAATCTGCTGCAGGCCGGCGGGATCGAAGCGGTGATCGGTACGGCCGACGGTGCGAGCGGCGTGGATCCCGCTGCCCTGGTCGCGCAGTTCCGGGCCAGCGGTTCGACGGTGAGCTGCCTGTGCTCCTCCGACCGGGTGTACGCCGAGCAGGCGGCGCCGGCGGCCCGGGCCTTGAAGGCGGCCGGTGCCAAGACAGTGCTGCTCGCCGGACAACCCGGCGACCGGGCCGGATCCGATGCAGAATCAGGTATCGACGGTTATGTGTTCGCCGGCTGTGACGCGCTGGACGTCCTGAGTTCCGTGCTCGCCGACCTGGAGGTGACGTGATGAGCCTGCCCGACTTCGGCGCGGCCGAGCTCGGTCCACTCAGCCGGCCTACCGGCAGCGAACGGACGGCACCCGACGCGCCACGTGGTGCTGTCTCGGCATGGGAAACTCCCGAAGGAATCACGGTGCCGCCGCTCTACACCGCAGCCGACCTGGCCGGCGTGGACTTCGTTCGGGCCGGCGGGGGTGGCGGCACAGCACCGGGTGTGGACACCTACCCGGGGATAGCGCCGTACCTGCGCGGTCCGTACCCCACGATGTACGTCAACCAGCCCTGGACCATTCGCCAGTACGCCGGATTCTCCACCGCGACCGAGTCCAACGCGTTCTACCGGCGCAATCTCGCCATGGGCCAGAAGGGGCTGTCAGTCGCGTTCGACCTGCCGACCCATCGCGGGTATGACAGTGATAATCCGCGGGTAGTCGGCGATGTGGGTATGGCCGGGGTCGCCATCGACTCGATCTATGACATGCGCCAGCTCTTCGACGGCATCCCGCTGGACAAGATGAGCGTGTCGATGACGATGAACGGCGCCGTACTTCCGGTACTGGCGCTCTATGTGGTCGCAGCCGAGGAACAGGGCGTGAAACCCGAACAGCTCACCGGCACCATCCAGAACGACATTCTCAAAGAGTTCATGGTCCGCAACACCTACATCTACCCGCCGGCCCAGTCGATGCGGATCATCAGCGACATCTTCTCGTTCACCAGCACCGAGATGCCGCGGTTCAACTCGATCTCCATCTCGGGCTACCACATCCAGGAAGCCGGGGCGACAGCCGATCTCGAGCTGGCATACACGCTTGCCGACGGTGTCGAGTACATCCGGGCCGGTCTCGCAGCAGGATTGGATATCGACGCATTCGCTCCTCGGCTGTCCTTCTTCTGGGCCATCGGCATGAACTTCTTCATGGAGGTCGCCAAGTTGCGTGCGGCCAGATTGCTCTGGTCCAAGCTGGTCAAACAGTTCGATCCGCAGAGCTCGAAGTCGCTGTCACTGCGTACCCATTCGCAGACGTCGGGCTGGTCGTTGACCGCACAGGATGTCTTCAACAACGTGATCCGGACCTGTGTCGAAGCCATGGCCGCGACGCAGGGCCACACCCAGTCGCTGCACACCAATGCCCTCGACGAGGCGCTGGCGCTGCCGACCGATTTCTCGGCCCGGATCGCCCGCAACACTCAACTCGTCCTGCAGCAGGAATCCGGTACGACCAGGGTCATCGATCCCTGGGGCGGTTCGGCCTATGTCGAGAAGCTCACCTACGACCTGGCCCGCCGGGCCTGGGGTCACATCGTCGAGGTCGAGAAGGCCGGTGGCATGGCCCAGGCTATCGATCAGGGCCTACCCAAACTCCGCATCGAGGAGGCCGCGGCACGTACCCAGGCCCGGATCGACTCCGGCCGCCAGCCGGTCATCGGCGTCAACAAGTACCGGCTCGACACCGAGGATGATCTCGATGTCCTCAAAATCGACAATGCCGGTGTGCGAAACCAACAGGCCGAGAAACTTCGGCAGCTGAAGGAGGAACGTGATTCGGACGAGGTCCGGTCCGCCCTCGACGCTCTGACCCGCGCGGCCGCCGGCCAGGGCAATCTGCTCGCGTTGGCCATCGACGCCGCCCGGGCCAAGGCCACCGTGGGCGAGATCAGCGACGCCCTGGAAAAGGTGTACGGGCGTCACTCGGCGACCATCCGTACGATCTCGGGGGTGTATCGCGAAGAGGCCGGCGCGTCAGGCGCGATCGACGCCGCCCGCGCGGCCACCGACGAGTTCGCCGAATCCCACGGGCGACGGCCGCGCATCCTGGTCGCGAAGATGGGTCAGGACGGCCACGACCGCGGGCAGAAGGTCATCTCCACGGCCTTCGCCGATCTCGGCTTCGACGTCGATGTCGGCCCGCTGTTCCAGACACCGGCCGAGGTCGCCCGCCAAGCCATCGAGGCGGACGTCCACCTGGTCGGCGTGAACTCGCTCGCTGCCGGGCACCTGACGTTGGTCCCCGCGTTGCGGGATGAACTGGCCCGACAGGGTCGCCCGGATATCCTCATCGTGGTCGGCGGGGTCATCCCGCCGCAGGATTTCGACGAGCTGCGCGCTGCCGGAGCCATCGCCATCTTCCCGCCGGGGACCGTGATCGCCGAGTCGGCCTTGCAACTGCTCAAGGTTCTGTCGGGGTGAACGACCCCCTCGTGCCCGGGGTGATCGCCGGGGATCGGGCCGCGATCGCCCGGGCCATCACCCTGGTCGAGTCGAGTCGGGCCGATCACCGGGAGCAGGCCCAACAGTTGTTGGCCGAGCTGCTGCCCCGAACCGGCAACGCCCGGCGGATCGGGATCTCCGGCGTACCCGGCGTGGGCAAGTCCACCTTCATCGACGCGCTCGGCACAAACCTGATCCAGGACGGACATCGAGTCGCCGTGCTGGCCGTGGATCCGTCCTCGAGCAGGACCGGCGGCAGCATCCTGGGCGATCGGACCCGGATGACCCGATTGGCCGTTGCCGACCAGGCTTTCGTGCGACCCTCGCCCAGCGGTGGCACCCTCGGCGGCGTGGCCCGGGCGACCCGCGAAACCATGCTGGTCATGGAGGCCGCCGGATACGACGTCGTGCTGATCGAGACAGTTGGGGTCGGACAGTCGGAGTTCGTCGTCGCAGGAATGGTCGACAGCTTCCTCTTCCTCACACTGGCCCGGACCGGCGATCAACTGCAGGGCATGAAACGCGGCATCCTGGAACTCGCCGACGTCATCGCGGTGAACAAGGCCGACGGTCCGCACACCGACGAGGCGCAACGTGCGGCACGGGAGCTGTCCGGGGCCCTGCGACTACTGCGGAGCGCCGAGCACGACTGGCAGCCGCCGGTCCTCACCTGTTCCGGGTTGGCCAACGAGGGCCTCGACCGGGTGTGGAAACACCTGGAACGGCATCGAGATCATCTCAGCCAGCATGGCCGATTCGCCTTGAAGCGGCAGCACCAACTCGTCGACTGGACCCGGGCCATGGTGCGAGACCGGCTGGTCGCGGTGCTCGAATCCCCGGCGGCGAGAACGGTGGTGGCCGAGCAGGAGGCGGCGGTGCTGGACGGCCGCGTCACCCCCGGTCAAGCGGCCGCCAATATCGTCGAGGCTGTCCGAGGTCGGCGCTAAGGTCCCCGCATGGCGATCGTGCGGTTCAAAGACCTGTGTATCGACGACACGGACTCCGACCGTGGCCAGCACTTCTGGTCACAGGTTCTGGGGTTGCGGATCCACCGTGACAACGGCAGGAGCGGCGACCAGGAGTACGCGTGGCTCGAGGGAACCACGCCACAGCAGCGGGTCTGGATCAACGAGGTGCCCGAGGCCAAGCTGGTGAAGAACCGGGTGCATCTGGATGTCGTTGCCACCTCGCTGAGCGAACTCGAGGCGCTGGGCGCGCGGCACCTCGAGGACTTCGAACGCTGGACGGTCATGGCTGCCCCGGACGGGCAGGAGTTCTGTGCCTTCCTGCGCGAGGAGGTGCCGCAGTACCGGCTCAAGGATCTGGTCGTCGACTCCCAGGATCCCGGGCCTATCGCGCAATGGTGGCATTCCGTACTCGGCGGCGAGCTGGACCGTCACGACGTCCATCCCTGGTGGTGGGTCGACGCGATCCCGGGCGCCCCCTTTGAGTCGATGGATTTCGTCGAGGTCCCGGAGGCCAAGACCGCCAAGAACCGGGTTCATTGGGATGTCCAGGTCGACGGCTCGGCGGGCGTACAGGGCCTGCTCGAGGCCGGCGCCAGCTTGCTGAGAGCCAAAGGCGGTGACATTTCCTGGCATGTGATGGCCGATCCGGACGGCAACGAGTTCTGCGTGTTCGCCGATTGATGTCACCCGCAACCGGGGTGCGACCTCGGATCAGCGATCGGCCTGGCTACCCTGCTAGACGTGCAGTTCGCCCTCAGCCTGGCCGCCGACTGGCTCACGTCACGCGGCGATGATCTGGTGCTCTGGCGTCGGGATCTCCACGCCCATCCCGAGGTGGCCTACGACGAGCACCGCACCACCGACGTGATCGTCACCGCCCTGCAGGGATTCGGCCTCTCGCCCAAGCGCCTGTCGATGGGAACCGGGGTGGTCTGCGACCTGGGTCAGGGTCCGGACTTCGTGGCCCTGCGAGCCGATATCGACGCGCTGCCGCTGCCTGATGAGAAGAACGTGCCGTACGCCTCGCAGAACTCCGGGGTCTGTCACGCCTGCGGCCATGACGCGCATACCGCGATCCTGCTCGGGGTCGCCGCCGTGCTCAGTGGCGCCGACGCGCTACCGGGCTCAGTCCGGCTGATCTTCCAGCCCGCCGAGGAGCGGATGCCGGGCGGCGCGTCGGCGGCCGTCGAGGACGGCGTCCTGGACGGCGTCCGGCAGATCTTCGCGCTGCATAGTGACCCAAAGCTCGACGCCGGTCAGGTCGGCCTGCGGCCCGGCGCGATCACGGCCGCCTTCCACCAGTTGGAGGTCCGGCTGACCGGATCGGGCGGTCACACCGCGCGACCGCAGTTGACCGCAGATCTGGTGTACGCCCTCGGCGCGGTGATCACTCAGTTGCCCACGCTGCTGTCGCGCCGGGTCGATCCTCGCTCGGCGCTCTCGCTGGTCTGGGGCGCAGTGGCCGCGGGTTCGGCCGGCAACGCTATTCCAAAGACCGGTGTGCTGCGCGGCACCCTGCGGATGCTCGACGGTCAACTGTGGGACTCCCTCGAACCGATCGTGCGTGACCTGATCGAACAGGTGGTGGCACCGACCGGCGCGGACGTCGAGATCACCTACGACCGCGGCGTCCCGGCCGTCACGAATGACGCGCACCTGGTCGCGGTGCAGACCCAGGCTGCGCTCGCCGCTCTCGGCTCACATGCGGTATCGGACACCGTGCAGTCCATGGGCGGTGAGGACTTCGCCTGGTACCTGCAGACGGTGCCCGGTTCGATGGCCCGGTTGGGCGTCCGGGTACCCGGCAGCCAGGGCGGTGACCTGCACCAGTCCAGCTTCGACATCGACGAATCGGCCCTGGCAGTAGGCGTCCGGTTCACCGCGGCCATCCTCGACGAGCTCTGGCGAGCTCCCTAATCTCCGATTGATCGGCAGGGTCGGTCGCGTAGTTCGGCGACATAGTCGGTCGGGGCCCCGGCTGCTTCGGCCGCCTCGGCGATCAGGCCCAGGTACCTTGCCGACGGCAGACCGCCCTCGTAACCGTTGAGCACGTACGTCCACGCGAGCACGTCACCGTCGAGGGTCGAGACCCGGAGCCGGGACGTCCGGTAGAGGCCGGTGTCAGCGCTCTCCCACTTGTCCAGGGCAATCCGGTCCGCGGGAGTGATGTCGTACAGGGCGACGAACACCGTGCTGTTCGGTTCCTCGACCAGGGTGGCCAAGGAGCCCTCCCAGCCCAGATCCTCGCCACCGAAGGTGATCCGCCAGTTCGGCAGCCAGCCGGTTCCGGCGAAAGGCGAGTGTGGGCATCGATTACGCATCTGCGCCGGGTCCATGTTCGAGCCGTAGGCAGCGTAGAGGGGCACGGACGGTGAGACTACCGACCTCCGCCGGGCCACCCGATGGACAGGTCGGCCCCGGCGGCCAGTCCGGTGTCCGTAACCGCGACAATGGTGGCGTGACCCGGATAGCGATCATCGGTGGCGGACCTGCTGGCTACGAGGCCGCGACCGTGGCCGCGGCCCTCGGCGCCGAAGTGACACTGATCGAATCCGACGGCGCCGGCGGGGCGTGCGTGCTGTATGACTGCGTGCCCTCCAAGACGCTGATCGCCACGTCCGAACGGGTGACAGCCTTCCGCGATGCGCCAAAACTCGGTGTGTGCTCGTCGTCGGTGAGCGACGTCGAGGTCAAGCTCGACGTGGTCAACGCCCGGGTCCGCCGCCTGGCCGAGAGCCAGTCCGCTGATATCCGTGATCGGTTGGTGCGAGACGGCGTGACGGTGCTGGCCGGTCGGGGACGCTTTGCCGAGACCCAGCAGGGCCGCAAGTATGCCGTCGAGGTGACCGACGCCGAGGACAGCCTGCTGCAGACTGTCGACGCAGATGTGGTGTTGCTGTCGACCGGTGGTACGCCGCGGGTGCTGGCCGGGTCCGAACCCGATGGTGAGCGGATCCTGTCGTGGCGTGATGTCTACGACCTGACCGAGCTGCCGGCGCACCTGATCGTCATCGGATCGGGCGTCACCGGCGCCGAATTCGCTTCGGCGTACAGCGAAATGGGCGTCCCGGTCACCCTGATCTCCAGCCGGGAGAAGGTTTTGCCGGGTGAGGACCCGGAAGCCGCCGACGTTATCGAGAAGGTGTTCACCGAGCACGGCGGCACCCTGATGAAGCAGGCCCGGGCCGAGTCGGTGAAACGCGTTGCCGGCGACGGTCCGGCGGGTGGCGACTCGGTCGAGGTGCGGTTGGTGGACGGCCGGACGGTGACCGGATCACACGTGCTGATGTGCGTCGGATCAGTGCCGAACACCACCGGGCTCGGACTCGAGCACGTCGGACTGGCTACGGACGCCCAGGGTTTCATCGAGGTCGACCGGGTGTCGCGCACCGCGGTGACGGGTATCTACGCCGCCGGCGATTGCACGGGGGTGTTACTGCTCGCCTCGGTCGCGGCGATGCAGGGCCGGATCGCGATGTGGCACTGCCTGGGCGAGGCCGTCCAACCATTGCGGCTGAAGACGGTGGCGGCGAATGTGTTCACCCACCCGGAGAGCGCCACCGTCGGGATCGGGCATGCCGCGGTCACCTCGGGGACCGTTCCGGCGCGAACGGTGA
>JAVEEN010000306.1 GCA_030840445.1 Pseudonocardiales bacterium | reverse complement strand
TGCGGAGACTTTTCCCGTTGTCTGACGGTCGCTCTCATGCGGACGCCGGAAGTGATCGAACAACGCACCTGGTTTGCGATCCAACCCCAGTGTGCGAAAGCCTGCTGGTATATGGGCATCGTTCCGGTGCTCGCTGCGCGAACAGGGCTCAGTCGGACAGCCCGTTGTGTAGAAGGCACGAGCGTCCGATCACACGGGTAGCGGACCGGCAAGGGGTCTGGGGAATCAACACCAGTCGCCGCGCGGATGGTTTTCCGCGTCTCAACACGGAGGCACGTCCAGTGGAACGCCTCTACTTTGTCTCCAAGGAAGAAACGAGCTCCTGCCCGGCACGCAGGCAAAGCCGGTATCAGAACCGTTTATTCGGTATCTGATGGAGGTTGAAGGGCCGGAATAGGGTCCACGTCGGGAGTGAGGTAGCTAGATCCCTTTTGAAATAAGGGATGCCTATAGGGTCCGAACGATCGGCATCAACAACCGAGCTCATTGCTAAGCGCGTCGCCAGCAGTCTCAATGGCTGGGTAGTTGACGCGCTCTTGCTCAAGACGGATTCGGTCGCCGTAGGTACCGTCGACGAGTTCGCGGTAGAGCTCAGGGTCAATGGCCAGTGCCAGCTCCCCCGCGTCGCACGACCGCTGCTCCACCTCAGAACAGTGCACACTAGATCCGAGAACGCGGCCAAGAGTCCCTGCGCGCGAGTGCCGTCGGGCACGGGCATAACGAGAACCCGGGTTGAGGTCGGGCACGCTCGGGCAAGGTCGTCATCGAGGTCAGCTGACCCCGCGGGCAGGCTACTGCGGATTCACCACCAGGGCGCTGCCGCCGCCGGAGCGGACCGGCTCGGCGGCGGCCTGGAACCGGCCTCCGGGCAGGAAGTCGATTCCGGTGGCGTTGCCGATGAACGAGTCGGCCGGCAGCACCGGTCCGGTCTTGGCCGCGAACTGCTCGCCGTACTGGGAGGTCAGCACTTTGGCCAGGTCGGTGCTGAGGAAAGCCGGTTCGGCGTCGGCCTTGGCGTTGTTGCGCTGGCTGACCCGGGGTGCGGCGAGCGCCTGTGGCAGTGACATACCGAAGTCGACATGGTTGATTAGCGTCTGCAACACGGTGGTGATGATGGTCGCGCCGCCGGGCGAGCCCAGGGTGAAGTCGGGTGCGCCGGCCTTGAGCACGATGGTCGGGCTCATGCTGGAGCGAGGCCGCTTGCCCGGCGCCGGCAGGTTCGGGTCGTAGGTGCTCGGCGTGGCCGGAGCGAAGTCGAAGTCGGTCATCTCGTTGTTGAGCAGGAAGCCCCGGCCCGGCACGGTGATGCCACTACCGGCGACCTGCTCGATGGTGTTGGTGTAGCTCACCACGTTGCCCCACTTGTCAGCCACGACCAGGTGGTTGGTCTGGGTGCCCTCGTGAACCGGGTTGGCCGCGGTCTTGCTGGTCGGGCAGGTGCCGTACGGTGCGAAGGGAATGCCCGGTGCCACCGGCGAAGTCAGTGCCTTGTTTCCGACCAGGCAGCGCCGGGTGGCGGCGAAGGCGGGATCGAGGAGCCCCTGCACCGGCACCGGTTGGTAGTCGGAGTCGCCGACATAGGCGTTGCGATCAGCGAAGGCGAGCCTGCTGGCCTCCAGGTAATGGAAGGTTGCCTCGGCCCGCGATTCACCCGACAGGTTCCAGCCGTTGAGGATGTTGAGCGCCTCGCCGGTGGTGGTGCCGCCGCTCGAGGACGGGGGCATACCGTAGACGTCCAGCCCGCGGTAATTGACGTGCGTCGGCTGCCGCGTCTTAGCCACGTAGTTGGCCACGTCCTGCGCGGTCATTAGCCCCGGACGGACGTTGAACGTCGAGCCCGACCACACCGGCGGATGGGTGACGGCCCGGGCGATGTCATTGCCGAGCGGACCGCCGTAGAGGTAGGACGCGCCGTGCTTGGCGATCTCGCTGTAGGTGTGGGCCAGATCGGGGTTCCGCAGGGTAGATCCGGCCGGCAGCGGCTGACCGTCTTTGGTCAGAAAGAGCTTTCGGCTGCTGGTGAACGTCTGCAGATCGGCCAGCGCTTCCTTCTCCTGGTCGACGAAGTTCGGCGTGACGGTGAAGCCGTGGTCGGCAACCTCGATGGCCGGCTTCAGGTTGCTGCCCAGGCTTTTGCGGCCGTAAGCCTTGACCGCCTTGTCCCAGGTCGCGACCATGCCGGGCACGCCGACGGAAAGCCCGGAGCGGCGGGCGTCCTCGAATGCCAGCGGCTTGCCGGTGGCCGGGTCGAGGAACAGGTTCGGGGTGCAGGCGGCGGCACACATCTCCCGGCCGTCGATGGTGACCACCTGCTTGGTCTTAGCCAGGTAGATCACCATGTATCCACCGCCGCCGGCACCGGCCACGAACGGCTCGGTGACGCCGAGCGTGCTGGCCACCGCGACGGCGGCGTCGATGGCATTGCCGCCCGAACGCAGCGTCTCGATGCCAGCCTTGCTCGCGTTGAACTCGGCCGACGCAACCGCCCCGCCAGTGCCGGTTGCGGTGGCCTGCTTGACGTAGTTCGGCGGATGCTGGGCAGGAGTCGCCGAGGCGGTCGCGGCCGATGTCCCAGCCGCGAGGGCGAAGACCGCACCGATACGGAGCACGTAACGAGCCTGCATGGCGACCTCCCAATTCGAGCAAAGAGTCCATACAGCACACCGCGTCACCGTCACGGTGTCAAAGACAGCAGCTGCTGACTTGACGTCGATCTGACCCGACGGTGGGCGGCCTGCTCCACCGCCATGATGGACCGAGGCATCGACGCTCCGAGAAGCCGTCATCGATGCGCCATCGTCGCCGTTCGCGGCCGCCTGGGACTTCAAGTCGGCGCGTTGCTAGCCGACTCCTGCCGATCGAGAACTACCCGGAGTTCGCCGACCTCCGTAATCCGGCCGCGTTGTCGTGCGTTGGCCGGCAGTCGAGCGGCGCCGAGCAGCGGAACGACGAGGCCGCCGCAGCGTTCGGCTCCGAGGGTGCCTACGATCCGACAGTCACCCGCACGGCCCTTGCCACCTTCGGGGCGCCGGTGCTGCTACTCGGCAGCGAACATCCCCATCTACCGCGATGACGCCTCTGCCGCCTCAAATCGACGGCATAGGCGACCTCATCATTGTGCGCCAGTTCGCCGAGACGCCCAGTCCGCTCGCCGACGGATGGCAGGGTCTCTGGTTTCATCCACCGACGCGGACTGCCGTCGAGACTTTTCGGAGCATCAGCAAGGCCGCGGTGATCAAGTTGGCGAAGAACACTGGCGTAGACCAGATCCTCGTCGAGGACGAAAGCACCCGCGGCTTCGGGGTCAGGTAGCTCCAAACGCACGCGTCTGTCGCTGACGTGCCCGCATCCTTCGCACTCTCGTGCTTGAGATCCGGCTATTCGAGAATGGCTTGGGCGCAGCTGACCCCCGTGCCGGTGGCCGCCAGTTGAAGCAGGTTGTAGAGCGTTTCGCGCTGGCTGGCATCGAGTGCGCCGAGCATCTCTTCGTCGACCTCTGCCAACGCGCACTCGGCCTTCGCGAGCTGCTCCACGCCGGCCTCGGTGAGTTCGACCAGGTGGCGTCGCCGGTCCTCGGGTGAGCGCCGCCGTTCGATGAGCTTGTCGGCTTCCAGCTCGTTGAGCAGTCCGACGATGTTCGTCCCGTCCATCGCGAGTGTGGTGGCGAGCGCCTGCTGAGTGCTGCCGCCGCGAACCCGCAGCACCGTTAGCGCGACAAGGTGACGCGGCCGCAGGCCTAGCGGCGCCAGCACCGCCTCGGTACGAAGCCGCATCCTGCGCGCGAGGAAATCAAGCAGCGCACCCGAACGGTGCGTCGGTTGGGTGACCGCAGACGGAGCCATGCAAACCAGTGTACCCACAGCAGCGGTCGGTGTGCTATAAATGGTTTGTGTTCCACAAGCCATCTACGAAGGGCCACTGAAATGCCGCACCTATTGCACATCGACTCCAGCGTCCAGGGTGAGCGTTCCGTCAGCCGCAAACTGACCGCCCGCGCACGGGAGGCCTGGCGTGCCGCGCACCCCGGTGGCACCGTCACCTACCGCGACCTGGGCAGCAACCCCGTCCCGCACCTGATCCCGGCCACCGGCATGGCCCGGGGAGTCGCACCGGAGCTGCGCACACCGGCTCAGGCCGCCTCGTGGGCCCTGACTGAAGAGCTGGTCAACGAGATCAAGGAAGCCGACACCATCCTGCTGGGGCTTCCGCTGTACAACTTCGGCCCACCCAGCAGCGTCAAGGCCTGGGCCGACCACCTGATCGCGCGCGGCCTATCGCTGGATCCCGAGACCCACGCCCCGCTGCTCGGCGGCCGTGATTTCGTCGTCCTCGCCAGCCGCGGCGGCGGCTACGCCGAAGGCGCACCCCGACACGGGTGGGACCACGCCGAACCATGGCTTCCGCACGCCGTCTCGATCATCGGCCTGGTACCGCGCTTCATCACCGCCGAGCTCACGCTCGCCCACACAAACCCGGCGATGGCCGACCTGATCCCACTGGCCGAGCAGAGCCTCGCCGAGGCCGAGCGCGACATCGACGACCTGTGGACCCCGGCACCGGCCTGGGTCTAACCCATCCCCGCGACGGCACCTCAACCCAGCAGGAGTGCACAGTGACAATCGACTCTTCCACCGCGCCGGCTACCGCCGCGCCGCCCTCCACCGGACGCCGGCTGCTTTCACGCGGACACCCCGGCCTGGTCCTCACCCTCATCCTGACCTGCCAGCTGATGGTCGTGCTGGACGCGACGATCGTGAACATCGCGCTGCCCGACATCCGCACGGCGCTCCACTTCTCCCCTGCCAGCTTGTCCTGGGTGATCAACGCCTACACGCTGGCCTTCGGCGGGCTGCTGCTGCTCGGCGCCCGTGCCGGTGACATCCTCGGCCGGCGGCGCACCTTCCTCGCCGGCATCACCCTGTTCACGCTGGCTTCGCTGGTCGGCGGCTTCGCCGGATCGTCGGGGCAGCTGCTCGCCGCCCGCGCCGTGCAGGGCATCGGAGCCGCGCTGGCCTCGCCGTCCGCGCTCGCCCTGCTCATGACCATGTTCCCGCAAGGGCGTGAACGCACCCGCGCCATCGGCCTCTACACCGCGGTATCCATCGGCGGCAGCGCCGTCGGGCTCATCGCCGGCGGCATGCTCACCCAGTGGGCCTCCTGGCGCTGGGTGCTGTTCGTCAACGTGCCGATCGGGGTGGCCGTCATCGCGCTGTCGCGGCTCGTGCTGGCCGAGACGCCACGCCGCTCGGGTCGCTTCGACCTCACCGGCGCGCTGACCTCCACGATCGGCATGGTCGCGCTGGTCTACGGCTTCGTGCACGCCGCCTCCAACGGCTGGGGCAACACCGCCACCATCGCGTCCTTCGCCGTCGGCGTGGTGCTGCTGGTCGCATTCGTGCTCACCGAGCTGCGCGCCTCGTCGCCGATCACCCCACTTCGGCTGTTCGCCGACCGCAACCGCAGCACGTCCTACCTCGCGCGGCTGCTGCTCGTCGCCGGAATGATGGGGATGTTCTTCTTCCTCACCCAGTTCCTGCAGGGCGTGCTCGGCTACAGCCCGCTGAAGACCGGCTTCGCCTTCCTCCCGCTGACCGCCATGCTCTTCGCCGCCTCGACGCTCAGCGCCCGCGTGCTCGTGGAGCGGGTGGGCAGCCGGGCACTGATCGCCGGTGGCATCACGCTCTCCACCGGCGGGCTGTTGTGGCTCACGCAGTTGTCCGAGACCAGCAACTACCTGGCGCTGCTCGGCCCGCTGCTGGTCTTCGGACTCGGCAACGGCACCGCGTTCGTGCCGCTGACCACCGCGGCCCTCAACGGGGTCGCACCGGAGGACGCCGGCGCGGCGTCCGGGCTGGTCAACGTCATGCAGCAGCTCGGCGGCTCGCTCGGGCTCTCCGTGCTGGTGACCGTGTTCGGCACCGCAAGCACCAA
>JAVEEN010000297.1 GCA_030840445.1 Pseudonocardiales bacterium | reverse complement strand
TGCAGGAGCTGTTCGAAGATCGCCGGTACGGCAGCAGCGAGATCGTTGCTCATCGCCTCGACCGCTCGAGGGTCGTCAAGAGCCTCAACCACATCGGTTACCACGAACTTGACGCCGACCGCCGACCGGTGGGCTCACCGCAACGCCGCACGCTCGGCGTCGCCGGCGACGACCCCGACGCGGTGGACGCGGTGGCCGACGTCATCGAGCGCATCGGTTACGACACAGTCCAGCTGGACAGCCTGCGTGCCGGCCGCCAGCTCGAGCCCGGCGGCCCGGTCTTCGGTGTATCGCTGCGTCGCACCGACTTCGAACTCGCAGTGCGCCGTCAAGCCGCCTAAGGCGCCCGTAACCCAGCCAGGAGACAGCCCAGCCCCAGGAGACGGAGCCTCGCCGTGACCACAGCAACTTCAGACATCGCAGCCACCACTACAGGCGAGCCTGCGCAGTTCCCTCTCGAGTTCGGCATCGACACCTTTGGCGACCGCACCAGCGATCAAGAAGGCCGCCTGCAGACTCACGCCCAAACGATCCGCAACGTCGTCGAACAGGGCGTGCTCGCCGAGCAGGTCGGTGTGGACTTCATCGGGATCGGTGAACACCACACCGACGACTTCCCACTGTCGGCCGCCGACGTCGTGCTCGCCGCGATCGCTGCGCGCACGAGGAGCATCCACGTCGGCTCGGCCGTCACGGTGTTGAGCTCGGACGATCCCGTCCGGGTGTTTCAGCGCTTCTCCACGCTCAACGCGGTCTCCGGCGGTCGGGCCGAAGTCATCCTCGGGCGAGGGTCCAGCATCGACTCGTTCCCGCTGTTCGGTTACGACCTTGCCGACTACGACGACCTCTTCGAAGAGAAGACCAACCTGTTCGCCGAGCTACTCAAGGGCAGCCCGGTCACCTGGCAGGGCAAGACCCGCGCATCACTGAGCAACCAGGACGTCGTGCCGCATACCGAAGACGGACCCTTCCCAGCGTGGATCGGGGTCGGCGGCAGCCCGCAGTCCGTCATCCGCGCCGCACACTACGGATTTTCCCTCATGCTCGCGATCATCGGCGGAGACCCAGCGCGGTTCGCACCCTTCTCCCAGCTCTTCCAGCAAGCCCTCGAGCGGTTCGGACGAGCTCCGTTACCCGTCGGAGTGCATTCTCCCGGCCACGTCGCCGCCACCGACGAGCAGGCCCGCGACGAGTTCTGGCCGCACTACCTTGAGGTCATCCGCCGCTACAGCAAGATCCGCGGATTCGCCGTCCCGACCGAGGATTCGTTCAGGTCCGAGGTCGGGCCACAGGGGGCGCTCTACGTCGGGTCGCCAGAAACCGTCGCGCAGAAGATCGCGGCTAATCTCACCGTGCTCGGCGCGAATCGTTTCGACTTGAAGTACGGCATGCCCGGCCTTGCGCAACAGGCACTGATGACCAACATCGAGCTCTATGGCACCCAGGTCATCCCACGTGTCCGCGAACTCCTGGGGTGACACGGTGACGTCGCCCAAGAGCCGAAGCGGCCTACCCTCGATTGTCGCTGACACGCTGTACGCAGCGCTCGGACGCAGCCACCGTGATGATCCGGTGGCCTCCGGCACCGGAGGTCCCGCAGGCAATGCGCGGCTCACCGCGTGGACCGGCCTGCTGCTGTTGGTCCTGTCGGTGGCCGAGCTGGTCACGTTGATCAATGTCGGTGGCCTGATCAGCTGGCACATCGTCATCGGCACCCTCCTCGTCCCGCCGGCTCTGCTCAAAACGGCGAGCACCGGGTGGCGTATCGCCCGCTACTACAGAGGCAACCCGGCCTACCATCAGGCCGGGCCACCACCCCTGCTGCTGCGCATCCTCGGACCCGGTGTCGTCGCGTCCACCCTGGGGCTGCTTGCCTCGGGCCTGTTGTTGGTCTTGCTGGGTCAAGACAGGAGCCGCACCGTCCTGATCACCGCACTCGGCCAGCGCGTGGACTGGCTCACCCTGCACCAGGGATTGTTCATTGTGTGGGCGGTGCTGACCGGGTTGCACGTGCTGGGCCGGACCGTGCCCGCCCTGCAACTCACCCTCCTCCGCAAGCGCACCGCCAGGACCGTCGATGGCACGACCAGCCGGGCAGCGGCCCTGACCGGCGCTGTCGTGGTGGCGGCAGTCGCTGCGTTCCTCGTGTTGTCTGCCTCTGGGTCGTGGCGTCACGGCGACCACCGTCGACCGCTGCGCAGCCCGGCCGGTGTCGGAACATCTGCTCGCCCGTGACGGATCCTGCTCAGCGATCATCGATGCCGAACCATCAACACCAGCCAGAGCTATCATTTCGGGCGTGGAAACCGTGCGCCATGTCCTGAGAGCCGCGAAGGTACTGGCGCGGGAGCCCACCATCCCCCGCTGGATTCGGTGGCTGTTTGTCTTCGGCTTGATGCCTATCCCGTTGTTCTTCGACGAGGTCGCCCTGATCCTCGCGACGGGATTGATGTTGGTCTTTCATCGCCGGTCAGTCGTAGCCGCATGGGCCGAGACCAGAACGAACGACCACCTACGCGATCGTGTAACGCTGGGCATGCCAGTCATGCCGGTTGTTACACGATCGGGTCTGCTAGGTCGGCCAGGCGACGGTCAGCCCGCCATCGACGACCAGCGTCTGGCCGGTGATGTAACGGGCTGCATGCGAGAGGAGGAAGTAGATGACATCGGCCACCTCGTCGGGCTGCCCGACCCGACCGAGCGGAATCCGTGCCGCTGAACTTTCCAGTCCGGCCTCGCCCGCCGAATTCACCGGATCAAGGGATTGCGGCGAGGTGATGACCCCTGGCAGGACCGCATTCACTCTGATCCCGCGCTCGGCAAGCTCCACCGCGCTGCTGCGGACGAAACCGAGCATCCCTGCCTTCGCTGCCGCGTAAGGGGTATGGCCACCCGAACCGACGACACCACCGGAGATGCTCGAAACGCACACGACCGCGCCGCCGTCATGCATAACCGAAGTGCCGGCCCGCACGGTTCGCATTACGCCGGTGAGGTCAATATCGAGAAGGTGCTGCCACAGCCCGTCGGACAATCCGGCCAGCGGTTGCCGTTGCAGAATCCCGGCGTTGGCCACCACCCAGGAGAGCCCACCGAACCGATCGGCCGCCTCCTCGCTCGCACGCAGCAACTGCTCACCATCGCGGACATCCGCCCGGACGACGATCGCCTTTCCGCCGACCTGCTCGACCGCCCGCAGCGTGTCCTGCGGATCATGTGGGTCACCGTCGAAGCTGCCGATCGCCACGCCGACGCCGGCCCGCGCGAGCGCGACCGCCACCGCCTGGCCGATACCGCTCGCCGCGCCAGTGATGAGCGCACTTGAGGTGGTCATGGCATCACGTCCCCGCTGTTCGGGCCGAGAGTCTGGCCGGTATAGAGATTGCCACCTGGCTCGCTGGCCAATAACACCGCAGTCGGCGCGACCTCCGCCGGAAGGCCGATCCGGCGCAGCGGCAGGCTCAGCCTCGTTGCCTCGAGGTGTTCTGCCGACAGGTCGCCGGCGATCGGAGTGTCTATCGGGCCGGGCGCGATGCAGTTGACGGTGATGCCATCCTCCGCCACCTCCCGCGCCAACGACTTGGTGAATCCGATAACGCCGGCCTTGGCCGCACTGTAGTGCGCGAGGCCGGGACCGCCCCTGAGGCCCAGTTGTGAGGCGATGTTGATGATCCGCCCGTAGCCGGCCGACGTCATCGCGGGCAACACGGCCCGGCAGCACAGGAACACGCTTCGCAGATCCACGGCCATCGTCTCGTCAAAGACCGCGGCGGGCATGTCCGCCACCCGGCAGTTCGTGAGGATCGCGGCGTTGTTCACGAGAATGTCAATCGCACCGAGCTCCTCCGATGCCTGCGCGATGGCGGCGTCGACCTCCTCCTCGAGCGAAACGTCTGCTTTGACAGTGCTGACGTCGATGCCGAACTCGGCGCATCGAGCAGCTGTCTCACTCAGACCATCACCTTCGGCACGATCGAGGAGGCACAACCGCGCGCCCTCGGCGGCGAAGGCCAGCGCTATCGCCGCACCAATACCGCGCGCTGCGCCGGTCACCACCGCCGCACGGCCGCCGAGCAGCCCGTTCGCTGCGCTGCGGGTATTCGTCATCACGCTGTCCTCCTCGATGATTCATGGCTTGCGGCAGGGTACGGACTCGACGCGCCGACAAGGATCTCAACCAAACCGCGCAGTGCTCTACAAGTTGCTCTAGAGGCCGGTATGACCGCCGTCAATACTGAGCAATTGACCGGTGATCCACGACGCCTTGGCCGACACCAGAAACCGGACGCCGTGCGCAATGTCCTCGGCAGTACCGAGCCGGCGAAGCGCGATCTGTTCGGTCAACTTGCGCTGGCCCTCCTCACCGTAACTTTCCCATTGCGCCTGGGTGCTGGGATTCGAAAGCACGAATCCCGGCGCGACGCAGTTCATGGTGATGCCGAAAGGCCCGAGTTCAGAGGCCATTTGGCGTGTGAATGCGACCTGCGCGGCCTTGGCACTGACGTACGCCTGGATGCCGGTGAGGCTGATACCCCGCGCTGCACCGGAGGAAATCGTCACGATCCGTCCAGCGCGCGAATTCTTCATCGTGGGCACGACCGCTCTCGTGCACAGAAAAGTCGTGGTGAGGTTGGCATCCAGCACCCCCCGCCACTCCTCCTCCGAAACTTCATCCAGCGGCTTTCCGACCTGTCCTGTGACGCCGCCGGCGTTGTTCACGAGCACGTCGATCGGACCGATTCCGGCTAGGAAATCGGTAACCTGGTCGGCATCGGAGAGATCTACAGTGTCACGATCGGCCCGATGAACGAGAGCGCCGTCCTCCTCCAGTCCATCGGCAATGGCTGAGCCGATTCCGTGCGCGGTACCGGTAACCAGCGCAACCTTGCCTCGCAGGTCAGACACGCGTGAATCGCCCAGCTTCGGGTATGCCGCAATGGTCGGCCATTCTGCGCCGCTCGGCCGCGGGCCCGGAACCGGTAGTCGTCATTTGTTCATCCTCTTTCGCATGGGTCTCGATCGTCTTCGAAAAACGCGCACTTCATCGGGCCCAGCTACAGATCCCTGGTGGGTCCGCGATGGACCAGCCGACCGCGACCTGCCTGGCCGAGCACGGCGCCGTCCGAATAGACCAACTCGCCGCGGCTGATGGTTTGAGCCGGCGCTCCCACCACGTCCCAGCCCTCATACAGGCTGTATCCGGATCGGCTCATCCCCTCCGCGCCGACGATCGGCCGCCTCGCGTCCGGGTCCCAGACGACCAGATCGGCATCGCTGCCGACGGCGATCGTTCCCTTCTGAGGAAACAGGCCAAACAGCTTTGCGGCGTTGGTCGAGGTGACCTCGACGAAACGCTGTAGTGAGAGCCGGCCCTTGCGGACGCCCTCGGAATACAACACCGGCATCAGGGTCTCCAACTCGGACATGCCGGGGCGCGCGTTGTTGACCGTCAAGCTCGGGTCGAGTTTGTCCGCCAAGGTCCACGCAGCGTGATCAGTGCAGCAGGTGTCCACGTGACCAGCCGCCAGCCCTGCCCACAATGCCTGCTGATCGCTCGAGCCGCGCAACGGCGGATTACCCACATACAGTGGGGCATCCTCACCCGCAAAGCTCTCGTCGGTGAAGTACAGATAGATCGGCCTTGTTTCGACATACACTCGCTGACCGCGCGCGCGTGCCGTCCGCGCCTCGATCAAGGCGGCCTCGCTACCCAGATGAACGATGTAGATCGGGGCGCCGGTCGCCTCGGCGAACCCGATCATCCGGCTGACAGCCATCCGCTCCGACAGTTCGGGCCGGCTGTCCGGGTAGTACCGAAGTTCGCTGTGTCCCTGTTCCAGCAACCCGGCGGTGACGTGGTCGATAACGCACGCGTCTTCGCAATGCACCATGGTGAGCAGGCCGTGCTTGCCCGCACTTGCCAGCGCGGAGACGAAGCCGCTCACCTTTGCGTCGAAGTCTCCGATCGCCATGAAGATCTTGACGCTGGTGTGCCCCAGCTCGGCTAAACGCGCGATGTCAGCCTCAGTGCCATCGTCGGGTTCCATCAGGACGGGATGCACCACGAAATCCACCAGGCTGTCCCGCTCGCCGTCGGCGGCGATCCTTTCCACCAGGCCGGTAAGCCGTTCGTGCTGTTTAGGAAAGCCTATATTGCCGATAGTGGTGACTCCGCCGGCAGCGGCCGCCCGGGAACCGCTGACGAAGTCGTCTGCCCACGGCATCGACTCGCCACCCGTCTCGACCGGTGACAGGTGCACGTGCATGTCCACGCCACCGGGCAGCACCAACTTGCCGGCGGCATCGATCTCCCGGGTGCCCGTCATCGCCCCGCCCAATTGAGCGATGCGTCCGTCCCGTACACCGATGTCGGCAACTGATTCCCCGCCCGCGGTGACGACTAGCCCGTTTCGTACCACGAGATCCATCTGTTCCCCTTCGATCACGGGCATGACGCCTCGGCACTCAGGACCAATTGCTCACGAATCTCGCCCAGTTCGTTCTCAGAAACCAGCGGTCTGAGGCCAGCCGCGAGGTGGGCACTTCCGATCAACTGCATGTTTGAGAACCTTAAGGAAAAGGATTGCCTAAATCAAGTGGGCTACTTGCAGAGTTTGTTTCCAGTGGCGGCCAGACCGAAATAACGACGAAACCTTCATGTGCTGGGCAGCAGCGATCGTCAGCTCTGGATCCTTGACGTCCCCGCCAGCACATCGCATGCTCGACTGGCACTCACGAGATTGGCGGCCTCCGGGGCTACCCTCCGGAGTTGACGTCGGCTACGAGGCGGGGCTGACGTTCTTGAAGGGGGTCCAGTGACTGCGCAGGCGGCGCAATTCTCGACACTCACTGTCGACGAGCCCGAGCGGCTTGCTCGATGGGAGGAATGGAACCGCCTTTCGTTGATCGCGCTGAGTTGCCATACGCCGGACGGGCAGACCATGCGGGGCGAAGAAGTGAATCTCTGCTTGGCCGATCTAAAGGTGGCTCGCGTCCGTGCGGCACGGCATCGAGTCAGCCGCAACGCCGAGACCGTGTCAGCCGCCCCTGCCGATTCCATCGCCGTATACATCGCCCTCCGCGGAAAGACCAGATTCGCCGACCGCACGTCGTCGGGCAGCATCGTTGCCGGTGAGGCGTTGATGACCGACGCCGACCTCGCGTTCGAGCGTGAGTTTCCGAGTGGGTTCGCGGAACTGGCACTGGAGGTTCCACGAGCGCTGTACCTGGAAAGGTTCGGGCGTACTGGGCGCAGCGTGAGTGATATCCGCCGAGTCGCGGGCAGGGTTGCCCTCCGCGTGCAGGTCATCTCCCGATACATCGACGTCGTAGCGTCGCGCCCGGCCCGCGATTTCGATGCGGCGACCCTCCAGTTGGTTGCGCTGGACCTGCTGAACGACCTGACCGGCGGCGCCGCGCCGGGCGACCGGCTGGCGCTGGCTCGGCTCGTGGTCGAGCAGAGTATCGGCGACCCTACGATGTCCGCGACCAAGATCGGACAGCTTCTCGGGATCAGCGACCGGCAGCTGTCGCGGATGTTTGCCGACTCCGGGACGTCGTTCCCCAGCTTTGTGACGGCTCGCCGACTCGAGCGCGCCACTACCCTGCTAACCCAGTCGTCGCCGTTTCCCATTGGTGACGTAGCGGCCGCTTGCGGCTTTTCGTCGGCGTCCTACTTCTGCCGCGTCTTTCACGATCAGGTTGGTATGACACCGCAGCAGTGGCGCGACCGCTGATCGGGAGTCCGTTCACGCCTCAGGGCGCTCGCGGCGGCGATTGCAAGTTTCCGCCATCAGGTGGACGCCACAAAGCGCCTGTGCGACCTTGCGTTACGACACTTCTGGCACGGGAGGACGACGTGGTCCAATTCAACGACGGCATCGCCGACACCACCCTTCCACCGGGCGACACCGTGTCGACCGACGTACTCGTGGTCGGCTCGGGGCCTGCCGGCTCGGCGGCCGCCCTCTTCCTCTCGACGCTCGGCATCGACAACACGATGATCACCAAGTACCGCTGGACGGCGAACACCCCGCGATCACACATCACCAACCAGCGCACCATGGAGATCTTCCGTGACCTCGGCGTCGAGCAGCAGGTGTTGGCCGACGCAACCCCGCATGAGCTGATGGGCGACACCGTCTTCTGTACGTCGATCGCGGGTGAAGAGATAGGCAGAATCCTCACCTGGGGTACGCACCCGGCGCGCCATGCCGACTACCGGCTGGCTTCCCCGTCATTGAACTGCGATATCCCGCAGACCTACCTGGAACCGATCCTCGTGCGTAACGCCACCGTGCGTGGCACGCAGACACGCTTCTCAACCGAGTACCTCTCGCACTCCCAGGACGCCGACGGGGTCACGGTGCAGGTCCGCGACCGGCTGCTCGGCGTCTCATATCCGATCCGGGCCAAGTACCTGATAGGTGCCGACGGCGCCCGCTCGCAAGTCGCGTCCGATCTCGGGTTGCCGATGCAGGGTCGGATGGACGTCGCCGGCTCGATGAACATCACCTTCAAGGCCGACATCGCCGAGCTCGTCGGCCACCGGCCCTCGGTGCTTTACTGGGTCATTCAGCCCGGCGCCGACGTAGGCGGAATCGGTGCCGGCCTGGTGCGCATGGTCCGTCCGTGGAATGAATGGCTGATTGTGTGGGGTTACGACATCAGTCAGCCCCCGCCGCAGGTAGCGGAGGCCGCGGCGCGCCAGATCGTGCGTAATCTGGTCGGTGTGCCGGATCTCGACGTCGAGATCACCGGGACGTCGCTGTGGAGCAACAACGAGCTGTACGCCACGACGTTGCATCGAGGAAGGGTGTTCTGCGCCGGCGACGCTGTACACCGGCACCCACCGAGCAACGGCTTGGGCTCGAACACCTCCATCCAGGACACTTACAACCTGGCATGGAAGCTCGCGGCGGTACTGCGCGGACAGGCCGGTGAACCGTTGCTGGACACCTACACGACCGAACGGGCCCCCGTCGCCGAGCAGATCGTACTGCGGGCCAACCGGTCGAGCCGAGAGTTCGTCGGCTTCTTCCAGGCGCTCGGACTCGGTCCGGGCATGAGCGAGCAGCAGATGGTCGAAGCCATCGACGAGCGCAAGGCCGCTACTCCGGAAGGCTTGCGCAAACGCGAAGCCCTCCGCAAGGCGATGGACTTGAAGAACTACGAGTTCAACGCGCACGGCGTCGAACTTGGACAGTTCTACGAGTCTTCGGCAGTGGTCGCCGACGGCGTTGCCCGTCCGATGCCCAGCCGCGATCCGGAACTGTATTACCAGCCTTCGACCGTACCGGGCTCTCGACTCCCGCACGTGTGGGTCGGCGATGCCCACCGCAGGTTCTCGACACACGACCTCGCTCCGTACGGGCAATTCACTCTTCTCACCGGCACCACCGGGCAGGAATGGGTCGCGGCGGCTGAGACAGTAGCCGGCGAACTGCTCGTGCCGCTGGTGGCCGTCGTCATCGGGCCTGGCCAAGAAACGACTGATCTGTACTACGACTGGGCCGCGATACGCGAGATCGAGGAGAGCGGTGCGATCCTGGTGCGTCCCGATAAGCACATCGGCTGGCGCGCGCCGGCACTCCCCGCTGAGCCACAGACCGCCCTCCTCGCGGCAATGCGCGCAATCCTGCACCTGCCCGCCTGAGATGACGATGCGATTCGATCACCACACCCTCGGCCAGCGAGTGGTGTTCGAGTCTGGCCGCGCCGCAGAAAACACGCGCGCCGAGCTTGATCGGATGGGTGCTCGCTCGGTGATGCTCATCGGCACCGAACGCGAGCGACGGCTGCTCGATCGCCTCGCTGACCGGGCTCGGATCGTGTGGACCGACGTCATCCAGCACGTCCCTGTGGAGCTCGCCGATCGTGCCTCAGCTGCTGCCGACGAGAACGGCATCGACGTGATCGTCATGATCGGAGGTGGGTCAGCGATCGGTCTTGGAAAGGCGATAGCGTTGCGGCGAGCTGTTCGCCTCGTCGCAGTTCCGACGACCTACGCCGGGTCCGAGGCGACAAACGTGTGGGGCCTGACCGACGCCAACGGCAAACGCACCGGTGTCGCCGACCGGGTCTTGCCGGGCACAGTCGTCTATGACACCGAGCTGAGCGCGTCGATGCCGGCGAGTCTCGCCGCGGCCTCCGGGCTGAACGCGGTCGCTCATTGCATCGACTCCCTGTGGGCACCGCGCGCCGATCCGATCAACGCCGCGCTGGCCGGTGCAGGTTTGCGAGCCTTGAGCGTCGGGCTGCGCACCTTGACCAGGGACGCCGCGGACGCCTCGGGACGGGAGGATATCCAATACGGTTGCTACCTCGCCGGCGTCGCGTTCGCCTCGGCCGGATCAGCGATGCACCACAAGATATGTCACGTGCTCGGAGGCATGTTCGATCTACCGCATGCCGCGACCCATGCCGTGGTGCTGCCCTACGTTCTCGCATGGAATGCCCCGGCAGCTCCTGCCGCAACAGCGCGGATCGCCGAGGCGATGGAGGCCGACAACGCCAGCGAGGCACTCGATACGCTCCGCACCCGCCTCGACGCCCCCCGCGCGTTGCGCGACGTAGGCTTGCGCGAACAGGACCTGTCGACAGCCGTCCCGCCGATCCTGGCGGCGATCCCGTCCTCGAACCCGCGACCGATCGACGAGCACGCGCTCACCCGCTTGCTGCGAGCAGCCTGGGCCGGCGATGACGTCGCCGGGCTCAGCGGAAAGGACTCCTCATGACAGGCATCCATGAGCTACAGGTGGAGCGAGAGGAGCAACTCGTCGCGAGCGTCGTCGACAGCTTCGCGAATACGCCTGACCCGCGATTGCGCACGCTGATCACAGCCCTGACCAGGCACCTGCACGCGTTCGCGCGCGAGGTGCGGCTCACTGAAGCCGAATGGACGGCCGCCGTCGGCTTTCTGACGGCCGTGGGTCATATCACCGACGACCGGCGTCAGGAGTTCATCCTGCTCTCCGACGTCCTTGGCCTCTCGATGCAGACGATCACGATGAATCACCCGGTAGACGAGGTAGTCACCGAGTCGACCGTCATGGGCCCGTTCTTCGCCGCGGGCGCTCCCGAGATCGCCAATGGCGGCGACCTCGCCTTCGGCGCTTCGGGTGAGCCGTGCTGGGTCGACGGGGTGGTGCGCGACGAGCTCGGGACCCCGGTGCCGGGGGCAAGGCTTGAGGTGTGGGAAGCCGATGACAACGGCTTTTATGACCTGCAGTACCCCGACGCTCAGATGGCAGCACGCGCCCACCTTTTCACCGAGATCGACGGCAGCTACTCCTTCTGGGCCCTCACCCCCACTCCATACCCGATACCCGAAGACGGCCCCGTCGGCCGGCTGCTCGCCGCGACGGCACGCTCGCCAATGCGTGCTCCGCACCTACACTTCATGGTTGCCGCACCCGGATACCAGACGTTGATCACCCACATCTTCGTCGGCGGAGAGGACCTCCCCGACTGCGTCTTCGGCATCCGCGACTCACTCATCAAGAGCTTCGACCGGCAGCCACCCGGTACTCCCACGCCCGATGGTCGACAGCTCGACCGAACGTGGACACGCACCCGATTCGACATCGTGCTGGCGATGGACTCCGCCAAGAGCTGAGCGGACCGGCCGCCTCCGCGGTACGCGTCGTCTTGAGAAGTCAGGTTGCGGGCATTCTTCGGCCTGCCGAGCTGACGCAGGCACTGCATCTGCTGCGTTGAATGGGCTTTCTCTGTCCATTCTGCAGGCTGTTCGAGCGGACAGCAGGCCCGTTGCTCCTCGAGTGACCGAGACATCGACAAGTGACCGCAGCACGTGGGCGAGCGATCTGGACCGCTCGACCGACGAACAGGTGGGCGACCTGGTCGTGATCGAGGTGCTCGACACCACGTACGGGGATGGCGAGGAGGCTGAACGGGTTCCCTCCGCGTATGCCTCCTATGCAAATGCGCGTCGTATCGGCGGACGGCAGCACCACCATCGTCACCTTTGTCGAGGACTCGTCCTGATGCGGAGTCGCCACTTAAAACTCGGCCATGGCGGACGATTAGACATGTATAGACAATGTTAGACGCCTATGGGAGGCTTTGGTATGATTCCTCACTACCGAGCGGATCCGCGCCCGGTCGCGGGGGTGCGAGCCCCTTCCAGGTTTCAGGTGACCGGACGGAGCAGTGGCAGTGCTCGTTCTTCGTACGATCAGATCGATCAGACGATGGAGAACACCCATTCACGCACGGGTCTCTTGCACCGGGGAAGCGCTGTCCTAGGACTGCGCCTTGCACGCGACACAGCAAGGCTCGTCGGGGCAACGTGCGCTCTGCTGGCTGCGCTGGCGACCGGTCGGCCGCGCAGCTTCGGATGGGACTCGCACGCATATTGGCTCGCGTGGCACGGCACGATGTACGGCCGCGCTCCGATGATCCGTGACGCCTACCTGTACTCGCCCGCGTTCGCGCAGGCGATCCGACCAGTGACGTATCTAGGGTGGCCGGTGTTCGCGGTCATGTGGTCGGCATTACTGACAGTCGTGCTCGCATGGCTACTTCTGCCGTTGCGGTGGTGGGCTATCCCGCTGTGGCTTGCCGGCCTGCCCGAGATCATCTCAGGCAACGTGTTCGTGCTGCTAGCGGCAGTCGCCGCACTGGGCCTGCGGCACAAATGGGTGTGGGCATTCGCTGCGCTGACCAAAATCACCCCCTGCCTTGGCCCGGTGTGGTTTGCGGTGCGCCGGGAATGGCGCCACCTCGGCATCAGCTTGGTAGTCACCGGCGCGATCGCCGTTCTGTCGCTGGCGGTCGCACCGCACCTATGGGCGGAGTGGATACGGTTCCTGTGCACGCAGGCCAATAAGTCGGGCCACACTCTTGGCGCCGAGATCTGGCCGCCGGTCAGCTACCGGCTGCCCCTGGCGATACTGCTCGTAGCCTGGGGCGCCAAGACGAACAGGCCTTGGGTCCTGCCGGTTGGGATGGTGCTCGCTTCCCCGGTGATATGGCTCGGAACGTTCACCATGCTGGCAGCGCTGCCAAGACTTCGAGCCTCTACATCCAGTGGAATTTCCCTCGACCTGCGACACCAACCCATTGAAACGTAGCGGCGGCCCGACCCTCTGCTGAGAGCCGGGCCGCCAGTCACGGATCTGCTGTGCGGCTACCGGTCGTGCTGTTGCGGGCGGACCGTGAGCAACAGTGAAGCGTGGCCGGCCAGCGAGGCCGTGTAACTGCCCGAGATCACTCCGAGGTTCTTCTTGCCCCACACATCGCGAGCGGTGACCTTGCCTTTGATGCCCAGGTCCGAGAGCGTCGCCGTCACGTCGGCGGTGGCGCTATCGAGGTTGAACAGGGCCACGGTGTAGCTACCGTCAGAATGTTTGGCGTACCAGACCTGCTGATTGGTGGTCTGGCTGACCGGACGGGCGGGGTTGCCGGCCTGGTCGATGGCGATCATCTCCCGGTTGGTCAACAGCTTCACGCCGAGACTGTCCAGCTTGGTCAGATCGTCGCCGGAGTACAACGGTGCCGCCGAGATCGCCCACAACGTTGCGGCCGTCTGGCGTTCGTCGTCGGTGAGGCCGTCCGCTGCACCATTGCCGATGTCGAGTGAATCGAGGTTGTTCCAGCCCTTGCCCTTTCCGGCGTAGTCGACCCACTTCGCGACGTCGGTGAATCGCTGGTTGATCTGGCGCCAGCCGGTGATGGTCGAGCAATAGCACTCGACGTCGTTCTCGATCCGCCAGGACGACGAAGTCTGCTGCCAGTCGGTGATGTAAGCCGGGTTCACCGCCCAGGAGACCTGGATGTCAATGCGGTGCCGGTACTTGTTGATCGCGTTGTTCCAGGCGGTCACATCAGCGACGTTGTTGTACTGCGGTCCCGTCTTGTCCACGACCGGTTGACCCGGGCGCGGCGGGCGCGGAGTAGAGCCAGGCCCGACGCCCGACCCCGGGCCGACCCCGTCGATCTTGAGGAAGTCCACGCCCCAATCGGAGAACTGCTTCACCTCTGAATTCACCCAGGCCTGTGCGCACGGATTGGAGAAGTCCATGGCATACGAGGAATCCCAACCGTTGGTCGTGCGCAGGTCGCTGTACACCACATCGTGGGTGGAGCAGGTCGGGCTACCGGCGATCTGGAAGTCCCCGTTGTCGTAGGCACCTTTCTCGAGCCCGACCGGCACATAGATGCCGACCTTGAGCCCGAGTCTGTGGATCGCATCGATGGTGTATTGAATGCCGTGCGGGAACCGCGTGGTGTCGACGGCGTACCGCCCGTTGCTGTCGTACTCCGGGGTCCAGTCCCACTTGCGCCACCAGCCGGCGTCGATGTTGATGTAGGTGTAGCCCGCCGCCTTGAGCTTGCCGGCCAGGGCCTTGGCCTGAGCGAGGATGTTGGCCTCGGTCAGCCAGCTGTAGCTGCCGTTCGGGTTCAGCGTGGTGTCGCGGGTGGCCTGCAGGCTCCAGCTGCTCCAGCCCAGGTATGGGGTGGTGTCTCCCCCCGTCGGCGTCCACCCGCCCTGGTTGGAATTGGTGAACTTCGACTGGTGCTCGTCGCTGGCCTGGGCCGGTGCGGCCATCGCCGCCGCAAGGGTGGCGATCACCGCCGCAGCGGTGGCTGAACGAACCAGCCATCGTCGGCTGAGCGTAGGTATTCTGGTCACGGATGTGCCTTTCTGACTAGGAGGAAATCAACTGATGGACAAGTCGGTGAAGTCGGCCTCGGTGGCGCTGGCCGATCCCGCCGTGTGGAAGACCCCGGCGTCCTGGGTGCTCGCACTAGCCCCGGCGGGAAGAGTGACTGTGCCGACCGTGGTCCACGTCATGCCGTCAGTGCTGTACGAACCGACATAGCTGGTGCCGGTCCGGACGAGCTTGAGCGCGATCGGCAAAGGCGGCTTCGTCGAACCCGATCCGCCCCGCCCGCCGACGGTGGTGTCCACCGTGGTGCCGCCCTTGGCCGCATACGCCAGCGCAACCTGTCCGTTGGCGTTGACGTACAGGACAACGCCTTCAGGGGTTGCGTTTCCGGTGGCGTCGTTGCGCACCATGATCCCGCTCGCGGAGTTGGCTCCGAACCCGGTCGGGCCGCCCTGCACTGTGACCGTGGCCTGCACCGTGGCGCTGCTACCGACGACGTTGTCGCGGTAGATCGCGCCGTACTCATCTGATGCCGTGCGGGTGAACACTCCGGACGACGCCGGATTCACGCCGCTGCCGGCCGCCGAGATGGCCAGGGTCGATCCGGACTGGCCAAACACGGCGGTGCCGGAGGTGGTGTTGGCGGTCAGGTTCGGTGTGGACACCGGCGAGTACAGCGTGACACCGAGGCTCGAGGTCGGACTGTGCTTACCCTTCAGATCACGGTAGGTCGTGCTCGCGGTGAGCTCTACGCTGGTGATGGGAACCGTGGCCGCTGGTGCCTTGACGGTGTAGCTACGGCTGATCGTCCGTGCGGGGCCCACGACCGGGGCGGAGTTCGCGCCGGTGGCCTTGGCGTTCCAGCCCGTTGGCAAGCTCAGCGTCAGATCGCCGGCCAGGACCGGCAGGCTGGAATCGTTGGTCAGGTTAACGGTGACCGCTGTGCTCGCTCCGCTCGCCATGGTGGTGCTGGTTGCGCTGACACCCAAGCTGACCTGAGCCGCAGACGAGGCAACGGCGTTGACCGCCGACCGGACGTCGGTGGCCGCGTGCAGGCGGTACATGACCGTGGCGTGACCGGGCACGTAGGCGTCGATGCCGCCGGAGGTCTCGGATACCTGCTTGGACCAGAGATCGGTGAGGGTGTACACGCCGTAACGGGAGTTCGCGCCAACGGCCTTGGCCGTCGTGTGGATGCTGGCTCCGGTGGAGTTCTCGTTGAACAGGGCTACCGCCACATCACCGTTGGCCAGCGGCTTGACAAAGACGTCCAGGCCGCCGGTCTCGGAGATCAACGTGCCCTGCTTGCCGAGGGAATCCTGATCGACGGCGATGACATCAGCGTTGGTGTAGATCGCCAGCGTCTCAGCCGTCGCCTTACGCAGATCGGTGCCGGCGATCAGCGGAGCCGCCATGATCGACCACAGCGAGAACTCCGACCTGTACTCCGCCGCGGTCATGCCGCCGTTGCCTATCTCGAGCATGTCCGGGTCGTTCCAGGCGCCGGGCTTAGCTGCACTCGCAAGTTGAGCGTTCTGCCTGACGATGCTGAGCATGCTGGCGTAGCTGTCGGTGATGTCGTCGGTGGTGCGCCACATGTTGCTGATCGCGGGTGCCCAGTCGGCCGGACTGTAATTGCCCCACTCGCAGACCGAATAGACGATCTTGCGGCCGCTGGCGTTGAGGGCGTCCGCCATCGTCGTGTAGCGGGCGATGTACTGAGCCTGGGTCGATGATGTGTCGGTCGTTGTCCCGCAGTTGTCGTATTTCAGCAGGTCGACGCCCCAGGCAGCGAAGTCGTTGGCGTCGGTGGTTTCGTGGCCCAGGCTGCCCGGATAACCCTGGCAGGTGGTCAGGCCAGCGCTCTCGTAGATGCCGAGCTTGAGTCCCTTGGCGTGGATGTAATCGGCGACAGCCTTGATGCCGTCGGGAAACTTCGTCGGGTCGGGCACCAGGTGGCCGCCCGCATCACGGGTCTTGGTCATCCAGCAGTCGTCGATGTTGAGGTATTCATAGCCGGCCTCCTGCAGCCCTGAACTGACGAACAGGTCGGCGGTCTGCTCGATCAGGCTGGCGCTGACGTTGCACCCGAAGGCGTTCCAGTCGTTGAAGCCCATGATCGGGGTGCGGGCCAGGCCGTTGTCGACGCCGTTCGCCGGGGTAGCCAGCATCGTCAGGCCGACGGCCGAGCCGAGCGCACAGCTCAGCGTCAACAAGTAGGTCAACCACCTGGTCGGACGTTGTTTACGAGCAGCACTCATGGCGCCTCCTGGGCGGCGTTCGGGTTCGGGTTCGGGTTCGGGTTCGGATTCGGGTTCGGGTTCGGGTTCGGGTTCGGCTAACACGGACTAGCCGGATGGGGGGTGTTGTCCCTCAGTGCGGGTTGAGCGGGTCAGGCGGGACTAGCGGATTGCGCCGGCCCGATGGCTTGGGCGAGTAATGCGGGCTCAGCGTCCGTCCGGACGAGCTACGCGAAACTTTTTCGCGCACCAACCAAACAGACTCGATCGGAATGGCACGGATTCAATCGCCAAAGTAAGAAGAAGTCAAACATCTCATATGTTCTCGATCACAACCTATGAGTTGTTTGTCCGAAGCCTGAACCCTGTCTTGACGCCCCCTGTGGATGCCGGCTCGGCGGGCTCGGTCTTACCTGAGGCCGGGGGCGGGGCTACGCTCCATCCACTCACATCTCCACGGTCCGCCCAGTGAACCGTCCGCCCGCCCGGTGATCCACTCCCGTTTTTCGGGGCCATACCGCAGGTAAACGAGAGATGATCACCTCGCGGCCACGGTCCGCCCGGTGAACCGTCCGTCCGCCCGCTCGGTCGATCCTGGCCAGTGGAGGCGTTATCGCGCCTGCGGCAACTTGACAGACTTGCGGGCGCCGCGCGGCGAGGATGGCGGGGGCACCAGCGGCCCGATGTCGCCGTCGGGTGCCTCGTCGAGGTCAACGATCACCGGTGCGTGATCACTGGGTCCCGTTCCCTTGCGGGCCTTGCGGTCTACCCAGGCTGCTTGGACGCGCTGGGCTACCCCGCCGGACGCGAGTACCAGGTCAATGCGCATTCCGAGATCTTGGTGGAACATGCCGGCGCGGTAGTCCCAGTACGTGAAGACGCGCTCGCTCGGCCACCGCTCGCGCACGACATCGTGCAGTCCGAGTTTTTCCAACCCCGCCAATGCCGCGCGCTCAGGCCCGGTGACGTGAGTTTGGCCGACGTAGGCATTCGGATCGAACACATCGGCGTCGGCCGGCGCCACGTTCATATCGCCGCAGACCACCGCATCCTCAGGACCCGCCGATACCTGTCGACGAAATGCCTCGAGCCAGGCCAGCTTGTAGTCGTAGTGATCCGACCCGACCGTCCGCCCGTTCGGCACATACAGCGAATGCACTCGGATGCCGCCGCAGGTCGCCGAGATCGCTCGGGCCTCTGGACCCGGGAAACCGGGCGCGTTCGGTATCCCGCGCACGGCATCGTCAAGGCCGACTTTCGACAACAGTGCCACGCCGTTCCACTGTGCTTGCCCGTGATAGGCGGCCTGGTAGCCGCGTCGGCCGAGCTCGTCGTCCAGCAGGTCCGCGATCACGTCATCGGCCAGCTTGGTCTCTTGCAGGCAGACCACGTCGGGCTGCCGCTCATCCAGCCAAGGCAGGAACCTCGGCATGCGTTGCTTGATCGAGTTGACGTTCCAGGTCGCTATCCGCACGACACCAACCTAACTCGGACGCGACTCGTCGCGCTTCAGCAGTCCAGGGCGGGTGGTGCCATCGGGACGGGCTCCTCCACACCTTGCTCCTGGCCCCGCCGGTCGGGACCGCCCGGGTGTAGGTGGGCGCACACCTTCCGCTGGACGTATTCGGCGGTGCCGCACTCGGGTGGGCAGTCAGCCAGTCCATCCCTGCGATCGGACGTAATCATAAAGGCCATCTCATCGCGGGAAGGGCGAGCTATCCCTTGGGTCTCCGTACGAGCACCAGGCCACCTTCGGCCGCAGGCAGAACCACATCGAACATCCCAGCGTC
>JAVEEN010000316.1 GCA_030840445.1 Pseudonocardiales bacterium | reverse complement strand
GGATCGCTGGGATGGTGCGTCACACGGGTTATCTGCAGGGATTTCACATGTCTCAAGAACCGCCGCCCCCACCTCCGAACTACAGCGCTGACGGGCCGGCCCCGCAACCGCCAGCCAATCCGATGCTTCCTTCCGCACCGCCGAAAGCCCGGTCCTCGATCAGGCTCGGAAGGGTCGTGATCATCGCCGTCGCCGCCTGCGTGATCGGCCTCGTCGTTGGAGCCGGTTCCAGTGGAGTCACCAAGCCGACGAGTGCGGCCGGCAAACTGGTCGCACCGACGACCACCGTCACGGTGGATCACACGGTATCTGCGGTCGTGACGAGCCCGGGACCGACCAAAACCATCATGAAGACACAAACGAAGGTAGTACACGTGACCGTCACGAAGACGGTGACGGTGACCGCCGGAAATGCCGCAGCCCCCAGCACGAGTTCAATCTCAGCACCGTCCGCATCGAACTGCACGCCCGGCTACAGCCCCTGCATCGCGCCCGGACCAGATGTCGACTGTGCTGGCGGAACAGGCAACGGGCCGAGGTATGTCGATGGCGGTTTGACTCTTGACGCTCAGGCGTGAAACGTAGAGGCCGGACGGCCGACCAGCGGCTGTTCCGTTTCCCAGCGGCCGGGACTCATCAAGGCGTCCCGTGGCTATCGAAATCCGGCCCAACCGCTGCGCGAGGCGATGATCGACACCACGAAAATCATGAGGAGATTCATCATGCTGACCGTGACCGACAACGCTGTGACCGAGATCAGAAACCTCACCGAAGCCCAAGACACTCCTGAAGATCGAGGACTGCGGATCGCTGCCGACCCCGGCGCAGGCTCGTTGACCCTGGCCTTGACCGTTCCGTCCGAAGACGACACGGTAGTCGATGCCGACGGCGTGCGACTGTTCCTCGACACCGCCGCCGCGGATCTGCTCGACGACAAGACGCTCGACGCTGTCCGCGACCCCGAAAGCGGTCAACTCCAGTTCGCGGTCACCGACCAACCGCCCGTCTGAACACCAGCTGGTGCTGTCCTGCTCCGACGGCAGCACCAGCGCACCCTGACCAAGGCCACGATGTCATTGGTTCTTGGGCGGCGGCAACGCCACCCCGAACCCCGCAACTGCCAATCGCAGGAGCACCTGACCCGGGGCGAGCAGGTCGGCGATCCGCGCCGCGCTAAGAACTTCGAGTTCGGCCAGGCGCTCCCGGTAGCTGTCTTCGTCGAGCAGTCGTGCGGCATGCAGTTCGCCGACGTTGTGCCAGACTTTCTGCCGTGCCTCTCGTAGGAAACGCTTCGAGCCGAGCCGGTTCAACGGTGCCAGCACCCTGTCGAGCAGGGTCCGTGCATCACCGAGTTCGACGTCCTCGGCCTTGACTCGACCCGCGAGCACCAGGTCTATCCGTTCGTGATCACGGCGCCGGCGAGCGATCAGCTCCGGATCAAGGAAGTCCTGCGGGCTGATCACGGCAAGCATCGCCTGGGGCAGGTCATAATTCACATGCGCATTGATGCCGAGCAATACGTGCCGTAGGGCGGCAAGATCAGGCGGTGCCTGGAATGCCAGACGCCACGGCCTCGGTACCCCGGCCACCTCACCGGCGATGTCCGCGTCGTGGACGTCGAGGTAGAGCTCAGCAAAGACGACGTCCCAGCGCTCGACCCATTCCGGATCCTCGAACGAGCCGCCGCTAACGGCCGCACCCACAGCCTCGGTGGTACGCAGATACGTACCGAGGAATGGCGTGCGGTGTGCTGCGTTCTGCGGCAGGCTGTCCAGGCGCTGCTGCATCCGGGCCACCACGTCGGCGACAGCTGCCGAATCAACCACAACCGCATACTCCTCTCGAAGGTCCGGGCAGGGCCAGGGCTGGAATCTAACCGGCTATTGCCCGGGCCTGCTCACCGATCGCGCGCGCGTTTCCATGCCGACGTAGCAGATCACCGTCGCCAACGCCGTGCCGAGGAACCCGGCGGTGAACAGCCAAGTCAGTGCCTTGGACGCATCGAACTGGTCATGGGCGCGCACGCCTGCCACCAGTATCAAGAACAGCATGATGCCCTCGACCTGGAGCAGGATTCGGGCCGCACTCCAACGACGCTCCCGGATTGCACCCAGGCCCGCCAGACCGAGCGCGAAGATCGCACCGAGCATCCGGGCCGTCAGTGGCGTGAGGTGCCAGGGCCAGATGTCGATCGCTCGATGCGGAAGGAGATAGAGAAATGCGCTCATCAGTACCGACAAGCCACCGGCAACCACGATGACGTTGGCCGAAGCCGGCGTCAGCTCCAGTTCATCGTCCGTGGCCCGTGCATACTCGCGCTGGTTCAGGAAGAAGACTGCGAAGACTACGAACGGAGTCGTGAAATACAGCCCCACCCATAGCCAAAAGGCCACGTTGCCATGAATGAAACGATCCCAGTGCAGCACAGTCGTGATGCCCATCAGGGTGGCGAAGGTACCGACCGGCACGAAACCACCCGCGACGGTATGCCAACGGGAAGCACGCAGGACCCGGATGAAGAAGTACGCGCCACCGAGGTACACCGAGCCAAGCACCATCGCAGACATCGTCGGTTTGATCTCCCACGCGAACAGCCGCTTGGTATCGCCGGGCCACGGAAACAGCACGAGGAACGCCAGCACCAGGAACGGCGTGATGACGGCGGCGACGATGCGCGTCGGCAACAGGACCCGATTCCCCCGTACTATCGGCGGCGCCATGACCAGCAGACGCTACTCCGGGCTGCACGCTACGTCACGCGCCCGGCGGATCAGCGGGGCTGTGCGGCGAGCAGCCGGCAGACCTCCTCGTCGCTGGTCGGTCTGAAGTCCCGATAGGCCTGTCCCACCGAAAAGAACGGCTCCGGTATCCAGGGGCACCTCATGACGTCGACGTCGTCGCGCAGCGCCTCATAGCTGTCTCTGGCGGCTACCGGAACCCCGACGACAACCTGGGCCGGCTGCTTCCGGCCGATCGCGGCGACCGCTGCCCGCATCGTCGACCCGGTCGCTAGCCCGTCATCGACGACGATCACGACGCGACCGCGCACTTCAGCCGCCGGACGATCCTGCCGGTAGCTGGCTTCGCGCTGGCGGAGCTCGGCGAGTTCCCGTTGATACACCCGGTCGAAAGCTTCCGGCGAGATGCGCCGCTGAACCAGCACAGCATTGTTGCGCACCACCTCCACGGCGCTGCCCACCCCGGCAATGGCGCCCATCGCCAACTCGCCATAGCTGGGAAGCCCGAGCTTGCGCACGATGAGAACATCCAGCGGCACCCGCAACGCCGCCGCAACCTCGGCGGCAACCGGTACGCCACCGCGCGGCAGACCGAGCACCACGACATCGCGGCGTCCGGCGTAGCCGCCCAGCTGGTCGGCCAAGACCCGGCCGGCCTCGACGCGGTCGAGGTAGGGTCCGCCGCGCGATCTCATCCGGGGTCCGATATCGGTCTTGGCAAGCTGCCGAGCTCGGTCGCGAGCAGTTCGGCGCGCTCAGCTTCGGCTGCCGCTAACGCGGCTTCGACGCCCAACCACCGCTGCCACCGATGCTGCACCTCGAACAGCGACCTGATCGTGGAATCGGGTACCCGTCCATCGGTGAACCGGCCAGCCACCACCGTGGCACCCCCTCGTCGCACCTACTGCGCCCAGTCTGCAAGGTGGGTCTTGACATGCCAAGATGGTTAGGGTCTTATTGTGCTAGTTACCTAGTGAAAGTACGGGACTGCTCCTGGAAGTGCCAAATCGGAATGACCGGGAATGACCAGTCGAATGACTTGTGGAATCGAGCCATGGTGATCGAGTTTCATCTGAACGTCCGATCGGGCGTCTCGCCATACTTACAACTGGTGCACCAGGTCAGGCAGGCAATGCGGTTGGGGCTAGTACGTGAGGGTGACCAGCTGCCGACGGTGAAGGATGTGGTCTCGCGGCTCGCGATAAACCCCAACACGGTGCTTAAGGCCTATCGGGAGCTGGAACACGCCGGCCTGGTGGCGGCCCGGCCGGGTGTCGGGACGTTCGTCACCACGACCCTGAGCGATGCGTCGCTGGCCGCCCACGGGCCGCTCCGCCGGGATCTTCAGCGCTGGATCGCCAAGGCTCGCCAGGCCGGCCTGGATGACGAGAGCATCGAGGCCCTGTTCGGGGACACGTTTCGGTCCGCCACTGAGGCCGGCGTAGCGTGACCGCGGTCCTGCAGGCCCGCGGACTGGGCAAGCGGTACCGGCGCCGGTGGGCCCTGTCCGAGTGCACGCTGGCCATTCCGGCCGGACGAGTGGTCGGACTGGTCGGCCCGAACGGCGCCGGCAAGACAACGCTCCTACATCTGGCCGTCGGCCTGCTGAGCCCGAGCGCGGGCGCTATCGAGGTCCTCGGCGGCCAGCCGGACAGCGACCCGCGGCACCTCGGTCGGGTTGGCTTCGTCGCCCAGGAAACCCCCACATACTCCGCGTTGACCGTTGCCGATCACCTTCGCCTGGGCGCGCATCTCAACCCGGGTTGGGACAGCCAACTGGCCGGCAGCCGCATCGAGCAGCTCGGCCTCGATCCCGCGCAACGGGCCGGAAAGCTGTCCGGTGGTCAGCGCGCGCAGCTCGCTCTGACCCTCGCGATCGCGAAGCGGCCCGAACTGCTGCTACTCGACGAGCCGGTGGCCAGCCTCGATCCACTGGCCCGGCGCGAGTTCCTCCAGGGCCTGATGGAGGTCGTCGCCGAGCACGGGGTCAGCGTCGTGCTGTCCTCCCACCTGGTGGCCGACCTCGAACGGGTCTGCGACCATCTGGTGATCCTGGTGGCCTCCCGGGTCCGGCTGGCCGGCGACGTCGATGATCTGCTCGCCTCGCACCACCTGCTGATCGGGCCACGCCGGGACCTGGCCACCCTGCCGGACAACCAGCAGGTCATCTCGGCCAGGCACACCGACCGGCAGAGCACCCTGTTTATCCGCACCGACGCGCCAATCCTCGACCCCTCCTGGACGGTCGAGCAGGTCAGCCTGGAGGACATCGTGCTTGCCTACATGAGCCAGGCCGCCGGCACCCGACCCGGCCGCGGACCCGGCCTGGGGGTCCAGCGATGATCTGGTTGACCTGGCGCCAGTTCCGTACCCAGGCCGCGGTGGTTTTCGGTGCCCTGGCGGTACTCGCCCTCGTCCTGACCGTCACCGGTCTGCACCTACGCCACCTTTACGACGCCAGCGGGATCGCAACCTGCACGACCCGTGGTGATTGTGACCCCGTCACCAGCGCGTTCATGTCGAACTACAGTCTGCTCCGACAGTTGCTAGGCCCTACAGTGCTCGTCCTGCCTGCCATCACCGGCATCTTCTGGGGCGCGCCGCTGGTCGCCCGCGAGCTGGAGTCCGGCACGTACCGGCTGGCCTGGACCCAGAGCGTCAGCCGGACGCGCTGGCTGACCGGCAAATTGACTGTCGTCGGCCTGGCCAGCATCGCCGCGTCCGGGCTGCTCAGCCTGCTGGTGACCTGGTGGTCCAGCCCGATCGACCGCGTGAACGCCGAGCGGTTCAAGGCCGATATCTTCAACGAACGGGGCATCACCCCGATCGGTTACGCCGCCTTCGCCTTCGCCCTCGGCCTCGTGGCGGGTTTGCTGATCCGCCGGACCCTGCCTGCGATGGCCACCACGCTGGTCGGATACATCGCCGCCCAGGTAGCGGTGATCAACTGGATCCGACCGAACCTGCGTGCGCCGCTGCACGCCACCGGCGCACTCCAGCCACTACCCGGAGCCGGGGCGTTCAAGCCGGGCGCGCAGTTGACCAAGCCCGGCGACTGGATCATCTCCAGCCATATCCTCGACGCGACCGGGCACGCCACGAACACGATCAGGATCGGACCGGATGCCGGCTGCGTCACCACCCGCACCTGCCTGGCCGGTTATCGCGAGGTACTGACTTACCAACCGGCCGGCCGTTACTGGCCGTTCCAGTGGTACGAAACGTCCATCTACCTCAGCGTCGCGCTCGTCCTGGTGGGGTTCACCTTCTGGTTGATCAAGAGGTGACAGTTAGGGTGCACCTAGGGGCGTTGATGATCGTCTGGAGCACGACGCAGTAGCGTTCGGTCAACCGTTGCAGCGTTGCCAACTCCGCACCGCCGGCGTCAGTGTCGAGGTCGAAGGACAACCGGATCTCGGTGAACCCGACCGGAACGCTCTTGTCGACGGCCAGGGTGCCCCGGAAGTCGAGGTCGCCCTCGGCCCGCACGCTCCCGCCTCGGATGCTCAACCCGAGCGAGGTCGCGACCGCGCGTAGTGTGACGCCGGCGCAAGCAACGAGCGCCTCCAGCAGCATGTCACCCGAGCACAACTGCGTGCCGTCGCCGCCGGTCGCCGGGTGCAGTCCGGCCTGCGCGATTGCGCGGCCTGTCTCGACCGAACAGGACACACCTTCGTCCAGGTGACCGACTGCTCGGAGCGTGACGCGAGCCGCGCCGGGATCCTCGCGATACTGCTGCTTCAACGGGGCTTGGATCGCAGTGAGAGCTGAGTCGGCCATGATTGACACTAAACCGTATGCCACCACCACTTGGGTGATCATCTCGCGGAACCCGCACCGGTGAGCCGGTTGCGTAATCGGTGTGTCTGCCGGTGGCGGGTCGTGGCCTGGCGGGAGAGCCGCCGTATCGAGCGGCTGTGTCACACCGGTGTGGCGTTCCGGGTGCGGCTGGGCAGGGTGGCGTTGGACGGGACGAAGATCGCCGAGCGGGGTACCCGGTCAGTCCCGGTCGAGGAGCACATCCAGTTACGTGCCGCCGCCCGGCGGCTGGCGCGCGCCGGGACCGGGCTGCAGCACCGGCTACAGCCATGGCACTGAGTTCACCTGACGGTTGGTGGAGCGTCAGGCCGAGGGTCAGGGCCGTTGGGGGATGGGTGAGTGTTCAGGTTGGGGTGCACAGCGTGTCACGGGTCGCGTTTGCGCAGCCCACCTGGGACCACATCTCCCCGTGGAGGGACACCGGCGGTGGACGACACCCGCCGTGGACGACACCCACCGTGGACGACACCCACCGTGGACGACACCCGCCGTGGACGACACCCGCCGTGGACGACACCCGCCGTGGACGACACCCCGTGGACGACACCGGCCGTGGACCAGCGCCGGGTTCTCCCGCGGAAGGCCGACGTAACCTCACTGATCCGGGCTCGCGGATCACGAAGACCCGCACCGGCTGGATCCAATGTTTCAACGCCGAACTCCTCGTCAGCAGCGACGCCGAGGGACCCGAGCGGCCCATCGCCCTAGGCACCCGCCGCGAACACGCCACCGCCGCGCAGTCATGGCGCGCAGTAATGCGTCTTGATCACCCAGTAGGACATAGGGCCTGCGAGGTCAGCCTCCGGCACGACGCCCGCGGGGCCGGGCACCGGCAGAGAATGCCGCTGCACCGGTCGTTCGAGGTGCCGCCGGGCTGCTGCTCGTGGTGTACGTCCGAGCCGAACCGGCTCCGGAGGCAGACCCACCACGGGCCCCACCGGATGAACCCGT
>JAVEEN010000262.1 GCA_030840445.1 Pseudonocardiales bacterium | reverse complement strand
GTATCGGGTCGCTGTCGACATCGGCTTCATCGTGTTGTTGACCGCGATGAATCTTCGCGGGGTGCGCGAATCCGGGCGGGCGTTCGCCGTGCCGACCTATGCGTTCATCGTCGGCGTGATGCTGATGATCGGAATCGGCTTGTTCCGAGCGCTTCTCGGTGACGCACCGCAGGCCGAGAGCGCAAGTTACGGTATCCGCGCCGAGCACGTGGGGCTCAGTGGGCTGGCAATCGCCCTGCTGGCACTGCGCGCCTTCGCCTCCGGTTGCACCGCACTCACCGGTGTGGAGGCCATTTCCAACGGCGTGCCCGCGTTTCGAAAGCCCAAGGCTCTCAACGCTGCCCGGACGATGACGGCCATGGGCGCCCTGGCGATCACGATGTTCGCCGGGGTGACCGCGCTCGCGTTGGTTTCGCACACCCGGGTCGTCGAGAACACGTGTGACCTGATCGGCTTCACCGGCGATTGCAACCGCGATCCGCAACGCACGGTGATCGCCCAGATCGCCGCTGCCGTGTTCGGCAACAACAGCCTGATGTTCTTCTTCATGCAGGCCGCGACGGCGCTGATCCTGATCCTCGCGGCGAATACCGCCTACAACGGGTTCCCTCTGCTCAGCTCGATCCTCGCCAGGGACCGCTACCTGCCCAGGCAACTCCATAGCCGCGGGGACCGGCTGGCGTACTCGAACGGCATCATCCTGCTCGCCGCGATGGCCGGAGTCTTGATCTACGCGTTCGACGGGTCGACGACCCGCCTGATCCAGCTCTACATCCTCGGAGTGTTCACCTCCTTCACCCTGTGCCAAATCGGCATGGTGGTGCATTGGAATCGGCAGTTGGCCGTTGCCGTCGTGCCGGTGGAACGGCGGCACATCCACCGCGCGCGGGCCATCAACGCATTCGGCGCCTGTTTCACCGGTGTCGTGTTGGTCGTGGTCATGGTCACCAAGTTCACCCATGGTGCCTATCTGGTGGTCATCGCGATCCCGGTGCTCTGTGTCCTGATGCAGGGAATCCACCGGCACTACGCAGCCGTTCGCGCCGAGCTTCGTGCTGACATGGACGATGACCGTGTGCTGCCGAGCAGGGTGCACGCGATCGTGCTGATCTCGAGCTGGCACAAGGCAACTCAGCGCGCGATGATGTTCGCCAAGGCGACGCGGCCGGACACACTTACCGCGCTCACCGTGAACGTCGACGACGATGACACCAGGGCCCTTCTGCAGGAGTGGAAAGAGCTGGAGATCGACATTCCGCTCCTGGTCATCGAGTCGCCCTACCGGGAGATCACCCGGCCCGTCGTCGACTACGTAAAGAAGTTGCGAAAGAACCAGCCCCGCGACGTGGTCAACGTCTATATCCCCGAATACGTGGTCGGCCGATGGTGGGAGAACCTGCTGCACAACCAGAGTTCACTGCGACTCAAGGGACGGTTGTTGTTCGAGCCGGACGTCATGGTCACCAGCGTGCCCTGGCAATTGCACTCATCGGAGCGCCTCGACCTCGCCCGGGTCGAGCACAGCCCTGGCGACATCCGAAGTGGCATCGACAAGTGAGTTAGGGGCCGGGTTTCACTGCCTGCAGGGTGTAGGTCAGCGGCATTCGGTCCCGCCCTTGAGCGAGGATGAATTCCTCGTCGAAGTCAGGGCTCGGAATCATCAACCCTTCCAACGGGTTCCACGGCACCTCCCGATGCTCCTCCAGCGCGGTGACGGCCAGTCCGGCCGCGGTGAGCGCGGAGAAGATCTCGCCGAGACCGTGGTTGAAGATGACGGACTCGGGCGCGGAGACGGCGCCGGAGCCGGCGTAGCTGTCGTGTTCGACGAACACCGTTCCCTCCGTCTCGAAGTACGGGTACTCCATCACCAGCACACCGTCGGGTCTTGGATCGGACATCCCCCACAGCACGGGGTGGCCCTCCCTGATGAACAGCCGGCCCCCCGGCCTCAGCAGGCCGGCGACCACATCGGCCCAGCGCCGGATGTGTGGCAGCCAGCAGATCGCGCCTATCCCCGTGTAGACGAGGTCGGCGCTCTCGGCGCCGATTACCCCCACCGCGTCGTCCACGTCGGCCTCGACGAAAGCTACGTCGGCGTTGGCTCGGCGGGCCAATGCCCGGGCTGCGTCCAGTGCGGCAGGCGAGAAGTCCAATCCGGTGACCGAGCGGGCGCCCAGCCGGGCGAGCGACACCGTGTCGGTGCCGATGTGGCACTGCAGGTGCACGACGTCGCGATTGTCCAGTCGCCCGAGCCGCGGCAGGTCGTAACGCACCACGGCCGACAGGTGTTCGGGGTCGTCGAAGGCGGCGAGGTCGTACCCGTCGGGCGCGGTGTGCAGCGGCACCCGTGATTCCCAGTTCGCCAGGTTGATGCTGCGCCAGTCGTCGGTCATGACCTGATTCTCACAGGTTCGGCCGCCACGTCACTTCCTCTACGTGAACAGTCCGCGCAAGCGCGGCTCCAGCAAAGGTGCCCGAAATCCGGCGCGTCAGGGGACCTTTACGTCTGTTCGCGGGAGGCGGTTTCGTCGGCCAGGGCGATCAGCTTCGCGCGCACCAGGTCCGGCCGCTCGTCGATGACGAAGTGGCTGGCGTCCACTGTCTCCAACGTGTAGTCGTCGG
>JAVEEN010000249.1 GCA_030840445.1 Pseudonocardiales bacterium | reverse complement strand
CGAGCATGCTGCTCGGCCTGCACGTGCCGGCAGCCTTCATCGCGATGCAGATCTTGTTCTGTATCGGCGCCGCGGCCGCGGCCATGAAGCTGCGACGGATGATGCCGTCCGCGGCACCGAACTACGTATCGGCCCGGCTAGCGAAGGTCTGACCGCTGCGGATCTGGCCGTCGGAACGGGATCTACCGGTCATGGTCGGATTCGGCGGGTCACGACCTTCGCCCAGGATGCGGCAGATCAATCGGCTCGCGAAGGTGCCGCGCTGGACTTCTCAACTCTTCAAAACTTCTGGGTCTACAAATCGGACGCGGCCGGTTTCCCCGTTGGCGGCAACGGATCCTTCAGCAACTGCACGGCCTGCGTCAAGTTCACCTGGAACGCAACGACAAAGAACTGGTGCCGGATGGCAATGTAGGCCAACCTGCCGGGCGCGAGCACCCAGTTCTACCTGGCTCGCGTTCCCAGCGGGGCGGCCGGACAGGTCCTGAACGTGCGACTCTATGACGTGGGCGACTCATCGGGAAGTGGCACGATCTCGATCCTCGCGCCGACCGGATCGGGGGTGACCTTCACCAACTGCAAGGGCACCGGTCCAGCGAGCGGCACGCTGCCGACCTGCTCGATCACCGCAAGCTCCGCATTCAACGGGAAATGGGAGACCATCTCCATTCCCATACCGGCGAACTACACCTGCAATGACCTGGTTCAGACCCAGTGTTGGGTGCGGCTGCAGTACGCCTACGGATCGGGCAACCAGCCCAGCGACACGACATCGTGGTCGGCGAGTATCGAAGGCGATCCGGTCCGACTGGTCGAATAGCGTGCGTCCCGGTCGAGTGATGTGCGCCGAGGCAGGGTGACCTGCACCTGGGCCGGGCGACTTGCATCCACCCGGGCGAGCGGAACCGATCAGATCCAGCGCCAGCGTCCGCTCGGCCAGACCACGACGTAGGCCCGACCGACCACGGTGCTCTTGGCGATCGTTCCGAACTTGCGGGAATCCAAGGACTTACACCGGTTGTCGCTCATCACGAAGTAGCGTCCGGCCGGAACCTTGACCGCTGCGAAGTCTGCGGTCCCGCGACAGCTCTTGTTGACGTATGGCTCGGCGAAAGGGGTGTCGTTGACGTACACCCGGCCACCCCGTGCCCGCACTGTCTCACCCGGAAGCCCGATGACCCGCGCGAGGAGTTTGGTCGCCGTGGTTTTCGCCGTTGACGGGCGATCGAACTCCACGACGTCTGTCCGGCTGATGCTGCCGAAGTGATACCCGAGCTTGTCGATCAGCACGACATCTGAGTTGCAGCCGGCACACCCGTGCAGCGTGGGTTCCATGCTGTTATCGGGCATCCGCAGGCTGGACACTCCGACGGCCGGCACGGCGACGGTGGTGACGGTGATAGCGGCGATCAGCGCCAGGATGCGCAATGGTCGGGCCTTGCGGCGCGATTTCACCGGATTGGCTGAGGAAACCTGGGCCGGGCGATATTCGACGGGCTCTTTCGGGGTCGCAATCGGAGCCGGAGTGCCCGCCATTTTCTGGAGATTGCGGCCGGCGCGGGCGGCTCGTTCGCCAAGTGTGGCGCCGACCGGATTTGCCCTGGCCGCCAACTCGGCCGCGGCCGCCAACTCAGCCTGTTCGGCGCGAGCGGCTCGTTCAGCCAGCGCGGCCCGGCTGGCTTCCTCCGCGGCGCGTTCGGCTTCGACCTTTCGGTTGTACTCCGCCAGCCGCTGCTCGGCGAGCCGGTCCCATTCGGCGATCTGCGCGGCATCTGGCTCCGGCGCCATCTCGTTGAGCCGATCATCGGCTGCTGCCGGGGTGTTGGTTCGTGCTCGTCCTCCGCTCAGCAGCGGGACATCAAGGCCACGCTCGGCCTGCGCCAAGCGCGATGCGAGGACCAGGTGGGCCTCCTCGGCCGCTCTCGCCACCTTTGCGGCTTCTTCAGCGTCGGCAATTCGGGTCTCGAGATTCGCCGACAGCTGACCTGCGTCAGCAAGCAGACGGGCAAGCCGTGCCGCCTCTGCCGCGTCGGCAGCGGTCTCGCGCCCGGTCTCCCGGGCCACTTCGGCAATGTGAGTCCGCCGCGCCACGTGTGCCGCCTCGGCCTCGCGTGCCGCCTTCACGGCCTGCTCGGCAGTCGCAATCCGCTGCTGAAGGTGTGCGGACAATTGATCAGCCTCGGCGACCAGCCGCGCCAACCTGGCGGCCTCGGCTTGGCGGGCTTGTTCGGCGCGGCGCGCTTCTTCTTCGGCTTGGCGGGCTTGTTCGGCTCGGCGGGCTTCTTCTTCGGCGTGGCGGGCTTGTTCGGCTCGCCGGGCTGCTGCTTCAGCTTCTTCAGCTCGGCGTGCTCGCTCCGCTGCGCGGCGGGCTTCTTCTTCAGCTGCCTCGGCTTGGCGGGCTTCTGTTGCGCGGCGTGCTTGTTCTGCGACTTCGTCGGCTCGGTGCGCTTCTTCCGTTCGGCGGGCCCGCTCTGCGGCTTCTACTGCGCGGCGGACCTCTCCTTCGGCTCGGCCGGCTTCTTCAGCTCGTAGAGCCTCCTCGGCTCGCCGCTGTTGATCGGCCCGGTGGGCCTCCTCATCCAGGCGGGCTTCCTCGGCGGCTCGAACGGCCAGCTCGGCGGACCGCAATGCGTCCTCGGCTCGTCGCTCCTCGGCCTGGCGGGATTCGTCGGCGTCGGCGGCTTGGCGTTGACTGTCTGCCCCTCGCCAGTCCGGATAAACAGCTAGCCGCGGCGTGGATATCCGGTCCGGCAACGGTGCTGCGGGCAGATCCTTTACTACTGGCGCCATCTGGGCTACTGGGGCTTCCGGTTGCACAGCGAGAACACGCTGATCAGCATCAAGAATCGGGGACACCGGAACAGTCTGGGTGACGGCAACGATCGGCGCGGTTGGCGCAGGCTGCTCAGCAGGAACGGTCGGCGCACCGAGTGCGAGCGCCACGGCAATCGGCTGGGCAGCGACCTCTGGCCGTCCTGCTGGTGGCTCGGACGCTGACCCGGACGCCTGCTCCGACGCCGGGGCGCGGCTGACCGTTGACCCGCTCGGAGCCTCATTGCCGCCGTTGCCCCGGTCGGCGACATCGGCGTGTTTGGGCCGCCGGCGACGCTTGGAGCCGAGTTTGCGCAAGCTGGCGGCCTGTTCAGAGACTGCGTCGGGATACTCGGAATCGTCCAATCGGCTGTTGTGCCGGGTCGGCTGGTCGCTCAAGCGCCGACGAAAGTCCGCTACCCGAAAATAGACCGAGGCCGGCGCATCTTCTACGGGGAGCAAATCGGAGTCGGTCAGGACATCGGTGTCCGACTCGTCGAGTCCGGTGGGTTTCAAGACAACCTCTCCCTGCGATTTGCTCTACCGGTGATGAGGGACAAACCGATGTCCCCGACGCCCCAGGGCGCTCGGCAAGTCCGATCCGATGGGCAGGCACGAACGACTAGGGTTTCGGCGTCAGCTCTCGCCATGATTACATCACATCACAGAGACTAAACATAGACCGAAGTTGAAACTCTTTTCGGCTGTCCTGATCGGCCATCGCACGAGCGTGTTCTCCTTGGTCTGATGGGCAATTGGCATCGGCTGGATTACCAGCTGATGACGCGTTGCTGTTGGGCTTCTCCTGGGACGCCGTCGCGTAGCGCGGACAGATATTCCGGTGGCACCACCACCAGTTGCGCCGGGTCATAGGCAAGAATCGTTCGTACGGCGACCTTCGCTTGTTCGATGCTGGGGGACATGAGCTCCAGGCCCTCGAGGCCGGTAACCAAGGCACGAGACGTCTGGGTGTGGGTCAGCGCTCGATACCAGCTCTCGGCGTTGCGGTCGAGCCTGGGCGCATAGGCACCGACGGCAAGGTAGACGACGATGCGATCGGAATGCTCGTCCTGCACGTGCAGGGCCGAGAGCAGGCCACCGCTCACGGTTGCATTGAACGGATCCCGTCCGGTGATCGGCTGCGGCGAGTAGTGGCTGATAATGCCAGGCGCGATTATCAAGGCACCGACAGCAATCGACAGCGGCCCCGCGATCAGGCGCGCCGCGCCGCGCCGTCCCCACCGAGGGATCAGTCGATGTGCCAATGCGACGACGCCAACGGCAAGGACCGGAAAGCACACCAGCTCGAATCCGGTGACGAACTTGAAGAAGTAATAGCCCACGGCGCCGTTTACGCTGATCTGCTGGTAGGCGATGAGGGCTCCGGCTGCCGTTGCGATGATGGGCACGACCGCCAGCGTTGCTGCCCGCCGGTCGTCGGTCCGCCGCAAGGCCGTCCGGCCGGCTCTGGGCACAGCGGCCAGAATGCACAGCAACAGGCTGCTGATGGCCGCCATCGAGACCAACACCGGGTCCGGGGCGACGATCCCGCCGTCGATGGTCAGAATGCTGCCGACGTCCTTGTGCAGCAGCAGAAGCACTTGTCCGGCGTGAGCTATGGCCAACAGGGTCACTATCAACACGGCCGCGCTCACCAGCCGTAGACGCCGCGACGCGGCGTACCGCAGTCCGCGCCTGGGCACCGCGATCGTGAGCGCTGCCGGGACCGCGAGGACCAGCAGCAAGGCCCAGCTATGCGCAACGGCGATCAGCGTCCCGCCCAGGGCGGCCAGCCAGACCGGAGTGACGGAGCGCGTCGAGCTGGCGATCAGCACCGCACAACCGACTAGCGCTGCCGCGACCACGAAGTTGGCGAAACCGGACTGGACCGCATGCGCGGCTGGGTCGAATACGAACGGCAGGGCGGTGAGCGCGACCAGCGGGCCTGCGAGAACGGGGTAGCGCCGCAGGCGGGGGAGCGCGCACACACCCGCGGCCAGCATCGTGGTTACGCAGATCATGGAGATGGCGATGCCGTGGGCGTAACCGACCAGCTCGGCCTGCGGTAGTCCTGGACGAGTGGATCCCAGTGTCTCCATGAGGAAAGCAACGATCGAATGGTAGCCCTGCGGGTACCCCGCATATGCCCAGCTGGCAGCTCCGGCCGGCGGCTTGACCACATCCATCGTCGCCCCATGTAACCGAATGGATTCGACCATGTCGTAATGACCGGAGTTGTCCCAGCCACGCATCAACAGGGTCAGCGCAGATCGCCCGTCGCTGACTCGAATCCACCGCCGGAACGAGAAGGCGGCGAGGACGGCGACGACCACCGGGTAGGCATCGATGAGGCTGAATCGTGGGATGAGCAGCCTCAGTCGATGCTTCGGTGTCGGCGAGGAGCTGACCCAGCCGGCGAGGCCCGCGGTCAGCACCGACAGGGTCAGGCTGACCCGTCCAACGGAACCCAAGGGCAGAACCTGCCAGTACAACAGGGGAAACCAGCCGAAGAACAATGCACCGGTGAGAATGATGCGGCGGGACAGGTGTCGTGACAGCGGCACGGCCAGGCCAAGGACGGCGAGGATGGCTACGCCGAACCAGCCGCTCATCACATGCAAGTGCCGGGCGAGCAGCACACTGCCACCGGCGGCCGCGGCGATCAGAGCTGCTCGAAGGTGTAGCCGACGGTGCGGGCTCGATAGGCCCCGGCCGAGGCTGGCCAGCTCCGAGCTGCCGGCCCAAAGCTGATGCTCGGGCAAGGTGATGGTCGAATCGTCAGCTCTCGCCGTCAGCATTGATCGCTCAACTTTCCAGGATCCTCTCGGGCAACCTCGGACACGCTCGGCCGGATGAGCCGGCCCGATGCCGCGAACAGCCTGATCTCGTGGTCGGAATAGATCTCGCTGAGGCGGCCTTGCTTGACGTTCACCGTGACCAGCGCACGAACGGCGGGGTCCACCAGCGTTCGGCAACGGGGTTGCCCGATCACGACCGCGTCGACCGCGTCGACGGTTTCAGGTAGGCCGTAGTTCATCCTCAAGGCTGTGGTGTACGGACTGAACTCGTCCGGATAGACGCCAGCGGCGACCACTTCGCCACCCAATCCGTGCGACTTCAGGACGGCGGAGAGCACCTGCGGTCCGGCCGGACGCAGCGTGATGACGCGCCAGGTACCGGCCAGCGCGTCCCCCAGCAGGATCAGCAGAATCGTGATCGCGGCAGCCGCTCCGGGACCGAAGCGCGCATGATGCAAGCGCTTGGCTGTGTGCGCAGGTGGGATGCTGCCGTCGGCGGGCAGGCGCTGGCGGCCACCGGCGAGGGACTGAATGCCGAGTGCCGCCAAGGCGAACACCGCGGGCATCCACATCACCCAATAGAAGGACAGGGTGACGTTGGCGATGAAGCAATGAAAGTCCAGCGGCACCGCCACAGCGGCGACGCACCACCAGACCAGCGGATCCCGATGCCGCAACGCCAGCGCAGCCAACATGGCCGAGACCAGCCCTGCGGTAACCCAGGAGCCCAGCCCATGTCCGGCGAACCACAGGTTGGCCCACCACGGCGGATATTGCGCGACCCGGCCGGCGAAGCCGATCAGATGCCCGTCGCTGGAATGGGTTCCCTGGAAGACCAGAGCGAACTTCATCCGCCCCAGGGGCTCGTCGAACGGGAGGTAGCAGGCGGCGAACGCTACCGCACACGCGACAGTCGCAGTCAGTGTCTGGCCGAGTCTCTGCAGTCGGTACTCGCGGTGCCGCAGATCCAGCAACAGTCCGAGCATGATCGGACCACAGATACCCAGAAATCCGTTCTCTTTCGACGCGGTCGCCAGTCCCGTCGCTACGCCGGCCGCGACACTGAGTAGCCAGGCGCGGCGTCCCACCTTGGAGAACCACCACCATGCCAATGCCACCGAACACACCATGAAGAATTCAGCAACCGGATCGAGCATCCCGAACCGGCCGAACCGGGTCCCCATGGTGCCGGCCGGAATGAGCACCGTCATTGCTCCGGCGAGCAGCCCTGCCCACCGGCCGGCGACCGAACCGATCCAGCCCGCCAGGACGAGTCCGGTAGCCAGCGAGCAGATGGCGGCCACCCAGCGGTCGGCGGTGATGCTCGGGTGGCCGGCCAGTTCTTGGGCAACACCGAAGAGCAGCTTGGCCAGGGGTGGGTGCTGGAAGTTGTCAGGCAGGACGTCGACGACGCCGGTCGGGACCGCTTCGACTTGGCCGTGTAGGTACCGCCATGCCGCGGTGGCGTAGGTGCCCTCATCGGCGTACGCGCTGGAGGCCGAAAGCCGGAACAGGTTTTGCACCAGCGCCGTTATCACGACCAGTCCGGCGGAAAGCGGGAAGGCACGGCTGCGCATCCGGGCCGATCTGGCCCCGGAGCCGCTCGTGGCTCCATCAGCGTCAGCGGTGACGGTCTGAGCCGTGGGTGTCGTTGCGGTGGAAGCGGTCATCGACTCGCTCCCGGACGTTCGCCGGCGATGACGCCGAACGTCAGGTGTTGCCGAGGCCGCTGAGGTAGCCGTGTGCGATCTGGGCCCCGACCAGGATGCCGAGCATTGTTCCGACAATCATGAACGGGCCGAAGGGGATCGCGGTCTTCAGCCCGCCGCGCCGGCTGGCAATCATGGCGATTCCCACCAGGGCCGCCAGCATGAATCCGGCGAGGGCACCCACGATCAGCGCCGACCATGAGATGTACGCCAGCAGAGCCCCCAACAGGGCCGAGAGCTTCACATCGCCCAATCCCATGCCCGCTGGATGCACCAGGGCGAGCACGAGATAGAAGAGGAACAGAATCGCCCCACCGATCGCGGCTCGCAACAAGGCGGACCAGTCGTGATGCCAGATCGTCGCGGCGGTAAGCAGCACCGCCAATACCGGATAACTCGGCAGCACGATTGCATTCGGCAGCCGGTGCGATGCGATATCGATGAAGGAGAGCGCCACTCCGATGGCCACGAAGTACAGATATGCCGGCAGCGCAGCCAGCGAATGCAGCGAGCCCAGCCGTATTCCGACGGCAATGAACAGGGAGATGAGGCAGATCGACACCAGAGCCAGCCGGGTGCGCGGCCGATCGGCGAGAAACGGTTGCCCGGGACTGTCCGAGGGCAGCGGCCGGACGACGAGGCGATCGACGAAGCGCGTCGACACGGCCCCGAGCACGGTAACGGCGAGGATCAACGACAGCATCTAGAGAGGCTCTCATGAGTGGGTACATGTCAGTGGACGTTTCGGCTCACGAGCACGGCCTGACCGTCGGCAATGCCGCTGACGCGCCATCCGTTGTCGGACCTGAGTCGCTGGACCAGGTTCCCGGTGACCGGTGCGTAGATGCAGCCGACCCGGTTTCGTACCAACCACGCGTCGGTCGAGGCGGGCACCCGGTCATCGAGCAGGTCGCTCAGGAACACCAGATCCTGTCGTCCGTATAGATCATTGCGGGTGTCCAGGGAAGGCTTCGTGTCCGGGCGTAGCAACTCCAGGAGGCTACCGTTGAGGTCATTGGTGAGGACACGGCAGCCAGTGGGAATCTGCCTGGTGAGCTCCGGTCCGTAGGCGGCAGTGCCCAGGTGGGGTACGGCCCGCAGGGTGCCGACGCAGAGCACGAGCAGGGCAAGGCCCGCCGCGCAGATCAGCGCCGGTTGCAGCAGCCGGGGCCAGCTGACCGTGTTTACCGCGAGGACCAACTCCGGCAGGCTGGCGACAGCCAGGCAAGGCCCGAACCGTACGGCCGAAAGTGTGCCGATCACGAGCAACGCCAGCAGCATCGCCTGGGGCCACCGCCGCCGACGGACCGAGAACACCAGCACTGGGAGTACCGACACCATGGTGATGACGGCCAGGACGCCGCCGGTGCTGTGCAGATTCGGGTGCTGCCACTCATCGATCAGGCCGACCGACTGCTGCCTCACCGACACGGCCGACCGGTAGGCGGCAAAGAGCGTCGGTGTGACCGCGGCGCCCGCCGCGCCGGCCAGGACCAGTGCTCCGGCCCGGACCAGCCGGTGGGGCCGGCCGCCGGTGGAACCCAGCCCGGCGGCGGCCAACACAGCCACTCCGATCACACCGAAGAAATGCAGGTTCACCCACAACGCTTCGAGCAGGAAGACGAGGATCAGGGCTCGGGTGAACCGGTGCTGGCGCATCGCGAATCGTCCGAGCTCGAAGAGCGGGAGGATCAGCAGATACGAGGCGAGCTGCGGTCGCGGCGACAGCCATTGGGTCTGCAGCAGCAGAACCGGAATCTCGCACGCCAGGGTCACAGGCACCGATACACCCTGCCGGACACACCACCAGCCCAGGCCACTCGCGAGTGCGCCGATGGCCACCGCGCTCAGTACACCTAGCCCGACGAAGCGCCCCGCGTGCCAAGCCAGGCCGAGCAGCACGTTCCATGCCCACGAATTGGGCGTCCACGCGCGACCGGTGACCGCGAAGGAATAGGTGTCGCTGCGGGGTAGGTGGCCTCGTAGCGTGTCCAGGCCGGCTCGGGTCTCCCAGAACACGTCACCTTCGGCGATTGCCCCGGAGTTGAAGAGCCCCAGCAGCGCTGCGACCAACCAGATAGGCGCCCACCTGCGGATCCGTGCGCTGCGCAGGGCCCGGTGAACCGCCGGCTCGGTGATGAGCGCGGGGCTGGGTCGCACGGTGGCCTGGCTGGGCATGCTGGGACGCTTTCGACGGTGGGGTAGCCGCTCGGCTACCGGACGATGTTAGATCCATATGAAGGGCTCCGGGGCACCGGCACGCTTGATCGGACGTTTGATACCGGATGTCAACCGATCGGACGACCTGTCCACCAAACGGCCGACAAAGGTGTAGCCGTTCGCCCCGCTGTGTGAGATGGGGGTGAAGGCGGAGTGTGGTCCATGTGAGGCAGTGAGACTGCCAAGCAAGCTCGGGCGGGCCGGGCCACATTACCCAGAGGAGAACAAGATGCAGGAAATGATGTTGCGCATGGTCGTCGCAGTGCAGCTCGGCTGGACGGACCTGACGGACAAGGTGCGTGACCGTGAGCGCGGCGCGACGGCAGTCGAGTACGGCCTGATGGTCGCTCTCATCGCGATCGTGATCATCGCCGCCGTGACGCTGCTGGGCGGCAAGCTCAATGGTCTGTTCAGCAAGGTCGCTACCTCGGTGCACTCCTGAATCAGACGTCGCACCGGTGGGTCCACGTTCAGCGTGGACCCACCGGACGCACGACAGGGTAGGAAGCCCAACTACCCGGACGCGCAGCTGGTTGGCGTAGAGCGGGCAGACTTGGAACGAGGGAGCCCTGACATGGTGCAGCTCGCGGCAAGGCTTCTCAGCAGAATCGATCCCAGACTCACCAGTCGAGGCGCGACGGCGGTGGAATACGCCCTCATCCTCATCATGATCGCGTTCGTGATCATCGGTGGAGTCACCCTTTTCGGGCAGAGTGTGCTGCAGCTGTTTGAAGACAGCACCACCAAGATGCCCTAGTAACACCGCACGAGGTCCGAGCCGAGCGAGCTTCGCCAGGCCCCTTGTGAACCCGAGAGACTGATGTCAGGGAAGAAGAATCATGAACCGACGACTTCTCATGGTCGCGTTGGCCGTCATGCTGGCGCTCGTGGGTACCGGAGCCGTTTACCTCTACGCCAAGCAGGCCGACAGCCGAGCTGTGGCCGGCTCGAAGGCTGCGGACGTTCTTATCGTCCAGAAGCAGATACCAGCGGGCACACCGGTACGGACGATCATGACCGGCGGCTACCTGCTGAGTGATCACGTACCTGTTACCAGTGCACCGTCGAGCGCGATCAGCGCGATCAGCGCCGAGCAGGCCGATCTCGTAGCGACCTCCGATATGCAGCCTGGTCAGATCGTGTTGCGGCAGAGCTTCGGAACACTGGTGCCGACGACGAGCGGACTGGTCATTCCCAACGGAATGCTGGCCGTATCGTTCAGCGTCGCGACGCCGGCCGATGTCGCGGGCTATGTTCAGCCCGGATCTCAGGTCGCCATCTTCGACACCTACACGCCGCCGGCCCAGGCCGGCGCCCCGACCGACGCGACGGCCAACAAAGCTACCAAGCTGCTGCTGTCACGAGTTCAGGTTCTGGCTGTCTCGGCCGGTGCGCCCAAGAGCACCGACAAGGCCGTCGGCAACCCCACTCTGTTGGTCACGGCCGCACTTAATCAGGCGGACGCCGAGCGGTTGATCCACGAGCAGAGCACCGGGTCGATGTACCTGGCCCTGCTGTCCCAGACCTCGAAGACCGGACCATCGCCGGGCGTGGACACGCTCGGAAAGCTCGGGCCGGTTTTTCCCGCTACCACCTCCACCTCGCGATGACGATCGTGTGCGGCCAGGTGCCGCCTGCTGTGATCGGAGCCGGGGGCGGTCTCGGTGATCTGGTGTATCCGGTCGACGGAATCCCCGCAGCCGGAAACGCATTGCTGGCCGACCCCGCAGAGACCGTTGTCGTCCTGGGCATCGAGGTGATATTGGAGGACGCCCTCGCCTTCGCCGAGCAACTACGGATCGAACGTCCTCAGGTCGGCGTAATTCTGCTGAGGGAGAGCCTGGATATCGCTGTCCTCACGCAGGCGATCAGGGCCGGTATCCGCGAGGTCCTGCCGGTATCGGAGGCCCACCTGTTGATCGAGGCGGTCGATCGGATCCGGCAACTGTCAGCGCGCGTTCCGGCCCTGCCGGCCGCGGCGTCCGGCGCGCCGCGTGGCCAGGTCGTCACGGTGTTCTCTGCCAAGGGCGGCACGGGCAAGACCACCATCTCGACCAACCTCGCGGTTGCCCTGGCCGAGGGCGGAACGTATCGAGTCTGCCTGGTTGATCTCGATCTCGCCTTCGGTGACGTGGCCATCTCGCTGCAGCTCAACCCGCGACGGACTGTGGTCGATGCCCTGTCGCTGGGTGAGGAACTCGACAGCGCCAAGGTCGCATCCCTGGTCACCAATTACAGCCCCGGCTTGGACTGCATATTGGCCCCGGTCGAGCCCGGGGACGCGGAGAAAATCCCGGCGTCGCTGGTTGCCGAGATCGTGGCCCTTCTCGGTGGCATGTACGACTACGTCGTCATCGATACTCCGGCGCAGTTCTCCGAGCATGTGCTGGTTGCGCTGGATGCCTCTCACCACCACGTGCTGATCACCACGCCCGAGGTACCCGCACTGAAGAACCTGCGTCTGACGCTGGATATGCTCGATCTGCTGTCCTACAGTCGCAATTCTCGATTGATCGTGTTCAACCGCTCGGATGCCGATGTCGGCCTGAGCGCTGCTGACGTCGAACGCGTCGTGAAGAGTCCAATCACCGCCCATGTGCCTTCGAGCCGTGAGGTGCCGGCCTCGATCAACCGCGGAACGCCGTTGACCGCGGAGCAGCCCGAGCACGCTGTGAGCCGGGCTATCCGCTTGTTCGCCCAGGAACACGTCATCGGCGAACCCGTCGCGGAGGTGGCTCGTCGCTCCGGGCGTGGCCTCCGACTCCGGAGGCGATGACGATGAGTCTGTCGCAGCGACTGGCAGCGCGTCAGGGCGTCCCGGCCAACGGGGCGACGGCCGCGACGCCCACCAAGCACGACGTTCTGCCGGGCGGCGGGGCCAACCGGCAACGGGCCATGGATCCCTACGCCGAGATCAAGGCCAGGGTGCACACGTCGTTGCTCCAAACTTTGGGCCCGACGCTCTACGACGCCAACATGGACGAGTCCGAGTTGGACCACCGCGTCCGGCAGACCCTGCAGTCGGTGATCGAGGAGGAAGAGGCGCCGCTCACCGGTTCCGAACGAGGCCGGATCGCCCAGGAGGTCGCCGACGAAATCCTCGGACATGGTCCGCTGGAAAGCCTGCTGCGGGACCCGGAAGTCTCCGAGATCATGGTCAACGGCTATCAGAGCATCTACGTCGAGCGCGCCGGTCGGCTGAGTCCCGTCCCGGTGGCGTTCCTCGACGAGGCACATTTGCGCCGCACGATCGACAAGATTGTCGCCAAGGTCGGTCGCCGGGTCGACGAGGCCAGCCCCATGGTCGACGCTCGCCTGCAGGATGGCAGCCGTGTCAACGCAGTGGTCCCCCCGATCTCGCTCGACGGCGCGTCGCTGACCATCCGGAAATTCTCCGCCGATCCTTACACCACCGAGGACCTGATCTCGTTCGGGACGTTCACCAAACCGGTGGCCGAACTGATCTCGGCCTGTGTGCGTGGGCGCCTCAACGTGCTCATTTCCGGTGGTACCGGCTCGGGAAAGACCACCACCCTCAACGTGCTGTCCTCCTTCGTGCCCACCGATGAGCGGATCGTGACGATCGAGGATGCGGCCGAGCTGCAGCTGAGCCAGGACCACGTCATCCGACTCGAGTCGCGGCCGAAGAACATCGAGGGTCGCGGCGAGATCAGCGTCCGCGAGCTGGTCCGAAACTCGCTGCGTATGCGGCCGGATCGCATCATCGTCGGTGAGGTCCGTGACGGTGCCGCCCTGGACATGCTGCAGGCCATGAACACCGGCCACGACGGCTCTATCACCACCCTGCACGCCAACACACCCCGCGATGCGCTGTCTCGTCTGGAAACCATGGTGTTGATGGCGGGAATGGACCTGCCCCAGCGGGCGATTCGGGAACAGGCGGCCTCGGCTATTGATCTGATCGTCCAGCAGGCGCGCCTGAAGGACGGCACTCGCCGGATCACCCACATCACCGAGGTCTGTGGCATGGAGGGTGACATCATCACGCTGCAGGACCTCTTCGTCTTCGACTTCAAGGCCGGCGTCGATGAGACCGGCAAGTTCCGTGGCACGCTCCGCTCGACGGGCCTGCGCCCGCAGTTCACCGAGCGACTGGCCGAGCACGGCGTCGGAATCCCGCCCGGGTTGTTCGAGCCGGAGCGGTGGTGAGCACCGTTCGGCGCCTGCTGCTGGCCCTGCTCGCGGTAGCCGGCCTCTGCGTGCTGATCGTGCCTGCGGCGTCAGCCGATCCCGTTGCCCAGATCAGTGACGTGCAGAACCTCCCCGGCCAGGTTCAGTTCGTCTACACGGTCAACGGTGCACCCGCCGGGACGGTCCTGGACGCAAAGTCCATCGCTGTGTCCGTCGGCGGGAAGGCGCTCCAGGCGACCGTGCAACAGGCAACGGCCCAGCAGCTCGGCCGGTCGGTCAGCCGTACCGCAATTCTCGTCGTCGACCTCAGTGGCTCGATGGCTGGTTCGCGGCTGGTCGCGGCGCGTGCCGCGGCGATCCGATACGTCCAGGCTCTTCCGGCCGACGTGCGGATCGGCCTGATCACCTTTGCCGACTCGCCCCGGACGGTGATGCCGCCGACCAGCGACCGCGCGGCCGTGCTCGACCAGGTCCGCAAGATGGTGGCTGCCGGCAATACGGCGTTGTACGACGCCGTCCAAGCTGGCCTGAAGATCGTAAACAACCTTTCCGGACAAGATCAAACCCGCTTGCTGATCCTCTCCGACGGTGCTGACACGGCGAGCAAGACGTCGCGGGCCGCTGCCATCTCCGGACTGCGCGGGACCAGCGCCTCGGCCGATGTGGTGGCACTGGGTTCCCAAGCTGACCAGCCGATCCTGTCCGAATTTGCTACCGCCGGGCGCGGCCAGTTGCTGTCGGCGCGCAACGCCACGGATATCACCGCGGCCTTCGGCACGGCCGCGCAAAGTTTCTCCCAGCAGGTCCTGGTCACGGCCACCCTGCCGGCCGACCTGGCGGGTACCAATGACAAGCTCGATGTCACACTGTCGGCTGCCGGCCTGAGCGTCAAGACGACACAGCCCCTGTCGATCTCGGGCTCGGCTGCCCCGGCGCCGCTGGCACTTTCGGCCGTCCGGGACCTCCCGGCTTCGACGGGGTTTGTGAACCTGCCGCTGATGCTCGCGCTGACATTCGGTGGCATCCTCGCGTTGTGCGGGATCGTTCTGTTCGCCAAGGGCGGGTCGGCGCCCGGCAACCGGCAACGGCTGGCCGAACTCGATCGCTATCGGATGGGATTGTCCCGCCAGTCGGGCGCGTCGGCGGAACAGGCAGTCAGCTCGGTGGCTAAGACCCTGCTCGCGCAGCTCGACCGCCTGCTGCGCTCGCGCGGAACTTCGTCCTCGATCGCCCTGGATCTGGACCGGGCCGGGCTCAAGTTGCGTCCACAGGAGTGGGTACTGCTACGGATCTCCTTCGGGGTTGTTTCGGTGGCGGCGTTCTTCGTCCTGTCAGGATCCCTGCTCGCCGGTTTGGTGCTCGGGGTGCTGATCGGGTGGCTGGGCACCAAATTCTTCCTCAGGTACAAGACAGCCAAGCGCTGCCGGGCTTTCGCCGACCAGCTACCGGACACCCTGCAGCTGGTGGCCAGTTCGCTCAGGTCGGGATTCTCGCTGCTGCAGGCACTCGACGCGATCGTTCGGGAGGGCACCGAACCGGCAGCCTCGGAGTTCTCGCGTGCGATGTCGGACGGTCGGCTCGGCGTGGACATCGAGGATGCGCTGGAGAACGTGTCCGAGCGGATGCGCTGTCCGGACCTGAGCTGGGTCGTGATGGCTATCAGGATCTCCCGCGAGGTCGGCGGAAACCTGGCCGAGGTTCTGATGACCACGGTGCACACGATGCGCGAGCGCGCCCAGGTCAAACGGCAGGTGCGGGCCCTGAGTGCTGAGGGACGTCTGTCCGGAGTGATTCTGGTCGGCCTGCCGATCCTCATCGCCGCCTTCCTGTTTCTCACCCGTCGCGCCTACCTCCAGCCCCTGTACACCGATCCGCTCGGCCTGGTCATGCTCGGTGGTGCCGTCGTGTCGATGTGTATCGGTGCCTGGTGGATGAGCAAAATCGTCAAGATCGAGGTGTGAGATGTATCTGATCGTCGGAGTGTGCATGGTGGCCGCGGCCATCGGCCTCGGCGTGATCGCGGCGATGAGCGGCGGCCCGGTCCGTACCCCGGCCGCCGCACTGGACAACATCGAGGCGTTCTATGCCCTCGCCGCACATGAAACGGCACCGGCGGAACCGGGATCCCAGCAACTCGCTCCATTGCTCGTCCGTGCTCGCAATGTCGCCACCCGGCTCTCGCCCAGCGGTTCCGTCGCCAAGATCCAGCATCGGCTGGATGTGGCCGGCAACCCGGCCGGCTGGACACCGGAACGGATCCTGGCGTTCAAGACGATAGGCATGGCTGGTCTCGCCCTGTTGGGATTGGTCTTCGGCCTGGGCAACGTGCTGCACCTGGTCGCATTCGTCGCCGCGGGCGGAGCCCTCGGGTTCTTCATACCCGACCTGCTGCTCTACAACACCGGCTCGAAGAGGCAGATAGCCATTCGCAAGTCTCTGCCTGATGCTCTGGACATGTTGACCGTCTGCGTCGAGGCCGGCCTCGGCTTCGACGCGGCGGTCGCTCAGGTCGCCCGGAAGACCGAGGGGCCGATGGCCAGCGAGTTCGCCCGGGTGTTGCAGGAGATGCAGTTCGGCATGTCCCGCGTGCAGGCACTGCGCGCCATGGTCACCCGCGCGACTGCACCAGAACTTCGCACCTTTGTCTCGGCTCTCGTCCAGGCCGCCGAACTCGGCATCCCGATCGCCGCGGTGTTGCGCGAGCAGGCTCGGGAGATGCGGCTGAAGCGTCGCCAGCAGGCCGAGGAGCAGGCTCAGAAGGTGCCGGTGAAGATCCTGGTGCCGCTCATCCTGTTTCTGATGCCGGCGTTGTTCATCGTGATCCTGGGTCCGGGTGCCATCAACATCTATCACACGTTCGCAGGCGGAAACGTCGGGAAATAGCCGCCCCCACCAGGTAAGGCCGAGCCGATAAGGCCGAGCCGATCAGGGCCGACCGGGTCAGGCCGCGGCAGCCACGACAGGCAGGGCAGAATGAGGCAGTAAAGAGGTAGGAGAAGCTCAGCCGACCAAGGCGTCTTCGACCAGACCGAGCCGGACGGCGGCCATCAGGGCCTGCGCGCGATTGTTGGCACCCAGCTTCTCGTACAAGCGGGCCACGTAGGTCTTGGAGGTGGAGACGCTCAGGTACAGCTTCGCCGAGATCTCCGGAACGGAGTGCCCCGCCAGCAGGAGCTGCAGGACCTGGCGTTCCCGGGTGCTCAGCGCCAGGCGTTGGGTTGTCGCCTGCCGCCGGCGCAGGGCCTGAGCTAGCCCAGTGGCGCTGAAGGAGGTGGCCGCAACCGCGGAATGCCTGATGGCGCCCAATACCTCGGACACCACAGCAGATTTGGAGACGAAGGCCGAGGCCCCGCTGTCCAGGGCACGGAACAGTACATCGTCCTCACCGTGGGAGGTCAGGATGACGATTCCTACACCGGCGTACCGGTCGCGCAGCTGCCGGGCGAGATCCAGACCGCTGCCATCGGGCAACGAGGTCTCGATGGTGATGACGTGCGGTCGTAGGGCTGCCGCCATGCGCAGCGCCTCGGCGACAGAGCCGCTTTCACCCACTGTCTGCAGGTCGGGCTGCTCGTCGGCGAGGCGAACCAGGCCGCATCGGGTCAACGGGTGAGCGTCCACGACGAGGACGCGAATCAGGTCGCCGGTGGATGACGGTGCGCGCACAGGTGTAGGGCGGATGGGGGCCCTGCTGGTCGTGGTGGCGATCATGGTCACGAGGTCTCCCCAAGGGGCTATCCGGATGCGGCGCTGTCTTACACCGCCTTAACAAGTACCTGGCCAGGCTTGTTAAGTCAATGTTTGTTCGGGTAATCTGTGTAACAGTTTGATCACGTACGGTAACCATCGGCGTGTTGCTAAGGCAATCTGCGGCAGGTCAGCTCGGTGATCTGGAGGTGGGGGGAGGATCGCGGTATGGCGCTACCGTTGCTGGACCGGCATGGCTTGCTCCGGCTACGCGCGCGTATGCAGACCTCCGCCTGGGTTCTGTGGCTGACCGTGTTCCTGCCCTTGGCGGCGCTGTATCTGCTCACGCTACGCACCAACCCGATGGATATGAGCGCTGATCCGTCCGCCGTGACACCGACGGCATGGGAGTTGGCCCATCACTGGACGCCTCGGCTGCCCGCCTCGCTCGAGCCCTTCGGTTACCACAACGACTGGCTGATCCCGTCCGGAACCGGGCAGCTGGTCAGCAACCGCGAGCCCGGACTGGTGTTTCTCGCCGCCCCCTTCTACTGGCTGTTCTCGGCAGCCGGCGTCGGAAACGTGACTCCGGCCTCGGCCGCAGCCGCGCTCGTCACGGCGGCGGCCGCGGCAACGCTCAGCCTGGTTGCGCGCCGGTTCGTATCCGCCGGGGTTGCTGCCGTCGCGGCGTTGATCGCCGGAACGGCCACTACGACGTGGGCCGTCTCAGGCACGGCCTTGTGGCCGCACGGTCCCGATCAGCTGTATCTGGCCGTCTCGATGGCGGGGACGGCATCCGGGTCGTTCGCGGTGTCCGGAATAGCGTTCGCGGCAGCGATCCTCACCCGGCCGCCGCTGGCAATCGTCGCCGCGGTGACCGGTATCTGGGAGTCGCTGGCCCGGCGCCGCTGGAAACCAGCACTGACGATCGGAGCCTGTGCGGCAGCCGGCCTGGTCGTCCTGCTCAGCTACAGCCGGACGTACTGGTCCGGCGGTCTGGACAGCCAGTACGCCGCGGCCGGCGGCGGTTTCGTCCGTCCGTTCTTCGACCTCGGGCCGGCAGCTGTCGGCCGGTTCGCGGTCAACATCCTGGGCACGTTCCTGTCGCCGGGACGTGGTGTGCTGTGGGGAGCGCCGTTCCTGCTGGTGCTCGCCCCCGGACTCCGGCCGGCGTGGCGAGTTGCACCGCCCTGGGTCCGCTCAGCTGCGCTCGGTGGTGCGTTGTATCTCATCGTTCAACTCAAGGGCAACCGGTTCAGCGGCGGCGATCGGTTCTGGAGCTATCGCTATCCGCTGGAAATGCTGACTTTGCTCTTTCCGCTGCTGGTGATTGCCTGGAACGAGTGGGCCTGCCGGACGCCACGTAGGCAGGGCGCCTTCTTCGCGCTGGTGTGGCTGTCGGTGGCGTTGCAGGCCATCGGCGCACTGTGCTTCCGCGGTCCGTACGCAGGCAAGCCGTGGCTTCCGTTAGACCTCGTGGCCGCCCTGATCGGTCCCCGGTCCATCGTCGCGGGCACCCTGCTGGTGATCGGGTTCTTCGGTGCTGGCCTGGTCTACCGCCGGTGCAGCGTGCGAGGTTGCGAGGCGGCGGACTCGGGGCCGATAGCATCAGCCGCCGGCGATTAGTGGTGTCCACCGACGATCATCGGTATCGGCCGATGCCACGTGTCCATCCGACCAACTGGAGTTACAGCGGCTGCGCGGCGGTCAGGGCGGCGCGACGGTAGCGGCGAGATCGCGCCTTGGCTCGGGATTGTGCCTCGACCGGCCGGCTTTCCCGCTCAGCAGCGTTGCGGGCTGCGTCGATCGGGGCAAAAGGGGCTGACTCGCCGACTCCGCGGGCAAGTCCGGTGGCGACCGCGATCCGACGGCTCGGATCCTTGGTTGCGACCAGCGCCGGGGCCATGACTCGTTCGGGACGAGGCCGGTAGCCGGGCACCAACCGCTCGTTCAGCTCATCGACCCCGGCGATCGGGCCCAGGACAATCGCGTCGTCAGGACTCTCCTCGAGCGCGCGGTGCCGTCCGCGGGTCGTGAACCGGTCATCGAGAAGCGTGCGGTCAAGCCGGGTGGAGGTAGGCACCGACCATTGCCAGTCCGATAGCTGAGCGGTCATCGAGCTGCCTTCCCACGGCCGATAGGCCGGCCTGCTCCGCAGAGCGACCGGGGCTTCACTGACAGTAGCGTTACATAAAGTCGAGGTGAAGTAAATGGTTACTGCCAAACTGGAAATACCGGGTCAGCCCTGCGGGAGCTCGTTGCGGAGGTCCGTGGTGACCGTGTTCAGACGGTGCTGCCATTGATCGCGCTGCTTCTGCAGATCGGCGGACCGCGTTATCAGCGTGACCAGGCAGAGACTGAGCACAGCCAGGGTGAACAGCCGCAACCACAGACGCAGGTGCGCCCCGATGGCCAATACGACAGCACCGGCGGCGACGGTGAAACCGAGATAGAGACTGCGGGTACCGGACGTGAGGCTGATCGGCTGTACCTCGATCGCCAGACCGAGGCCGGCCAGCAGCAAGGCCAGCAGGCCGATCGAAGCCGGCGAAATGTCACGAGATGTCCTTCGCGGCGGCGGCGCTGTTGTTCCCCGTTGTGTCATGGTCGGTGAACTCTCACGATGGGCCCCTTCGCGGTCAAGACGATGGTGACGCACTCACACACATTTCACAAGAGCTACGGTGAAGTGATCATCGAAAATCCCGGGACTTGGTACGCAGACCAAGATCGAGTTTGTCGATGCGCTCGGCGGCCACGTTGACCACGCCATCCGCCCGTTCCAACATGCCTCGGATGAGCAGGCCGCCGGACTCCCGGGCTACCCGGCGGTGCCGCTGCCAGATCACCGGATCGCAGATCACGTTGATCATGCCGAACTCGTCCTCGAGATTGACGAAGGTGACCCCCCGGGCGGTGGCGGGACGCTGCCGATGGGTCACGATCCCGGCCACCGTGATCCGGGTCCGATCGTCCAGGTGCTTGAGCCGGTCGGAGGGGGTTACGCCGAGTTCGGTCAACCGGTCCCTGATCATCGCGGTCGGATAGCGGTCCCGGGTGATCCCGGTTGCCCAGAGATCAGCCATCAGCTGCTCAGGTTCGGTCATCTCGGGCAGCGTCGGGATCTGCTCCTCCGAGGCCGAGATCAGATCGAGCTGCCCGGGACGGAAATCAGCCGCCGCGCCAGCCGCCCACAGGGCTTCACGCCGTTTGGTCCCGAAACAGTCGAAGGCTCCCGCGGTGGCAAGTGCTTCGAGTTGCTCGGCACTGAGACCGATTCGCCGGGACAGGTCGGTCATGCTCCGATAGTTCCCACCGGCCCGCCGCTCAGCCACGATCCGGCCAGCCAGCTCGTCACCGATGCTGCGGACGCTCGACAGCCCGAGCCGGACGGCGGGCTGGGCCGGCCCGGGCCCGCGATAACTGCCGTGCGGGGTTCCGGTCACACCACTGGCTTCAGAATCGTCATGTTCCAGGCTCGCCGCGGCCGATGAGTCGTTGATGCTGGGGCCACGGACCAGCACGCCGTGCCGTTTTGCGTCCTGGACCAGCGACTGTGGCGAGTAGAAGCCCATCGGCTGGGCGTTGAGCAGCGCTGCGCAGAAGGCCGCCGGGTGATAGAGCTTCAACCAGGAGGAGGCGTAGACCAGGAACGCGAAGCTGATCGAGTGACTCTCGGCGAATCCGAATGCCGCGAATGCCTTTATCTTCTCGAAGATGTCATCGGCCGCCGGCCCGTCGATGCCGTTGGCCTCCATGCCGTCATAGAGCCGGGCCCGCAATCCCTCCATCTTCTCGCTGCTGCGTTTGGAGCCCATGGCTCGGCGGACCTGGTCGGCTTCGGAGGCGGTGCAGCCGGCCGCGTCGATGGCCAGTTGCATCAATTGCTCCTGGAACAGCGGAATACCGAGTGTCTTCTCCAGTGCAGGCTTGAGTTTCGGATGGGGATAGGTGACGGGTTCAAGGCCGCTCTTCCTTCGGATATAGGGGTGAACGGAGTTTCCTTGGATCGGCCCGGGGCGGATCAGAGCTATCTCGATGACCAGGTCGTAGAACTTTCGCGGCTTGAGCCGGGGCAGGGTGGCCATCTGGGCGCGCGACTCCACCTGGAACACCCCGACCGTGTCGGCGGCGCACAACATGTCGTAGACCAAGGGATCTTCAGGCGGTATCTGGTGCAGGCCGTACTCCTGGCCGAACCATTCGGAGATGAAATCGAAGCAGTACTTCAACGCCGACAGCATGCCAAGTCCGAGGAGATCGAACTTCACCAGACCGGCCACCACGCAGTCGTCCTTGTCCCACTGCAGGACGGTGCGGTCGGCCATCCGGCCCCATTCCACGGGGCACACCTCGATGACCGGACGATCGCACATCACCATGCCACCGGAGTGGATGCCTAGGTGACGAGGGGCATTCTGCAGCTGTTCGGCCAGTTCGAGCACCCGTTCGGGGACCGCGTCGACGTCCTGGGATTCCCGCAGCGTGTCCGCGGTATCGCTCCAGTAGTAACCGTGATCGATCTGCTTGCTCCAGGCGTCCTGCTGCCCTTGGGCGTACCCGAAGGCCTTGGCGATATCACGTACCGCCGACCGCGGCCGGTAGGTGATCACATTGGCGACCTGGGCGGCATGCTGACGGCCATGTTTGGCGTAGACGTGCTGGATCACCTCCTCGCGCCGATCGGACTCGATGTCGATGTCGATGTCCGGTGGTCCGTCCCGCTCGGGAGCCAGGAACCGCTCGAAGAGCAGGCCGTACCGGACGGAGTCCACCGCGGTGATCCCGATGGCGTAACAGACCGCGGAGTTCGCCGCGCTGCCCCGGCCCTGGCACAAGATCCCGTTGTCGGCGCAGAACTGGGTGAGTTCCCAGACAACCAGGAAGTATCCGGGAAAACCGAGCTTGTCGATGATCTGCAGTTCGTGTTCGACCTGGGCATGAGCCCCTTGCACATATGGGTCTGTGCTGTCGCGCGATCCGTACCGCTCGGCGGCGCCGGCGTAGGCGAGTTCGCGCAGGTAACTCATCTCGTCATGGCCGTCCGGTACGTCGAACGGGGGCAGGTTGGGCGCGATGAGCTTGAGCGGGAAGGACAATTCCTGGCCCAGCCGAGCGGCGTTGGCGACGGCGACCGGATAGTGCCGGAATCGATCGGCCATCTCGGCCCCGGACCGGAGATGCTGCGAGGACCAAGCGGGCAGCCAGCCGTCGATGGCGTCCAGGCTGGTTCGCGCTCGGACCGCTGCCACCGCTGTTGCCAGTTGCCGGTTGCGCGGGGAGGCATAGTGCGCCGCGGTGCTGGCGATCAGATCGAGGTGCTGCTCGTCGGCCAGTTCGGCAAGGGCGGCGTAGCGCTCGTCGGCGAGAGGTTCGAGGGCATGGGTGAGTTCGACGACGACGTTGTCCCGGCCGAATCGATCGGTGAGTTCGTGCAGCGCCGCTCGGGCGGGGTCGAGAGCAAAGGTGCCGAAACCCGAGGGGCCGCCGGTCAGTGCTTGCTGGACCGATCCTTTGCGACAGCCGGTGAGGATCAGCCAATTGTCGTTGGCCAGATCGGCCAGTTCATTCATGTCATAGACCGGCCGGCCTTTGGCGCCGCCGCGGAGTTGAGCCTGGCTGATGGCGCGGCAGAGGCTGGCGTACCCGGTGGGATTGCGGGCCAGCACCAGCAGATGTGAGCCGGGCGGGTCCTCGACGCCAACCCGTGCGGCGACGGATCGTTCGGCCTGGGTGACTGGCATCGCGATGTCGGTATTGAGTTCTGCTCCGAAGACGGTGGGCAGCCCGAACGCGTCGGCGGCCTCGGCGAAGCGCGCAACGCCGTACATGCCGTCGTGGTCGGTGATGGCGAGCGATTGCAGGCCGAGGGCGACGGCTTCCTCGACGAGTTGCTCCGGATCTGACGAGCCGTCGAGGAAGGAGAAGGACGAGTGGCTGTGTAGTTCGGCGTAGGGCACCTGGGCCGAGGCGGTGTGCGGCGCCAGCGACGGAGGCTCGTAGGCGGGCCGCTTACGACTCCAGGCGGGGGAGTCGCCACCATCACCGGGTAGGTCACCGTAACGATGCTGGCCGTGTCCCCGCCGTGGCTTGATGTCGTGCTGATCGGTGTTGTCGGGGTCCGTGCCGTGTGGGTCTGTGCCGTGTGGGTCTGTGCCGTGTGGGTCTGGTTCGGGCCGTCCGGACAGGCGGCGCTCCAGTTCGCGCCACGGAATGATCGGGTTGCCGAAAGCCACACCCAAGTATCGAACAAACGTTCTAATGAAGCAAACTCTAGTGCGTCAAGATAACTGGCAGGGTTTCAGGACGAGACCGTGACAGGAGAAACGATCTTGAGCAGGTCCAACGACCCGGTGACCGGACACCGCGCGACGCCTACCTCGGCATCACCGGTGGGGCGTCCGTTTAGGGCACGGTTACCGAGACACAGCACCGGGCGGGGCTTACGGTACCGTGCGCCCTCGGGGGCTCCGCAGCTGTGCTGGACGCTCGGCGTGTGCCGGTGACCGTTCCCTTCCGTACGCAGCATCCGCTTGACGCGGTGGTCAACCGGCCCTCGGTGTGGTCTGACCGATGAATTTTCCGCGCCGTGTTGGTCTGTACGCCGAATACCGACTCACGGGAGGCTGACGCCATGCGGAAAC
>JAVEEN010000235.1 GCA_030840445.1 Pseudonocardiales bacterium | reverse complement strand
CATGTGCGGATGCGCCGAGTCCTGCCGGCCGATCACCGGACCGCTTCCCTCCTGCGCCACGACATCGGTCATTGCTTCGAGGCGCCCGCTCCTGTCGAGGGAAAACGCGCTCAACCTTGCGCGACGAAGACAGTGCCGAACCCCGCGACGAGCAACGTGGTTGAGACGACGGCGTACCAGCGGCCCCGGGACGCCGCCGATCCCGTCGCGCCGACGATGAACGCGAAATACCCGGGCACCAGCGGGTTACGCACGGCGACGGAAACGCCGCGGCCCCGACCAGCAGCGCGACCAGCGAAGCAAGCAGAAACGGACCGCTGGTGACCGCATCTGCTAGCACACCCTCACCGGAACACCCCTCGTCATCCTGTCCACGCTCCGCCGTTGCGCGCGCACTACTTGCCGACGGTATTCGTAGCCCACACCGCGACGCGGCGTGATGCGCCGGTGTATTCAACGAGATTTCCGTCGGACTGCATGGCCAAGCGGTACGTCTGCCGGGTTTTCAGAGAGGACTTGTTCACGAACTGATGGCAGCTCGTCGGGTAGGTGCTGATCAGCCCCTGGCCGCCGAAGATGATGTCCGAGGCACATCTCGCGGTCCTGCTTGCCCAGATCGCCGTCGACCCGTGATAGACAACCAAGTTTCCGTCGCTTTGCCAGATCGCCCTGTAGACGCCGTTCGTCGACCCGAGCCGCCACACCGATCCCACGTGGTAGGAGTGGTCGCCGCTCCATGACCAGGTAGACGGCGGCGTTGCGGCCGAACCTGCCGGTGCCAGCCACAGGGAACCGGCCAGGGTCGCGCCGATGGTGATCAGGGCATTGCCAATCCCATTCACAACTCCTCCTTCCGCTGCCTGCCTTGTCAGTGGGTAGACGCGCCGGCAACACGTTCATGACGCTCCACCGACAGCTGACCCGGGTTCGGCACAGCAGACGGCAGATTCCGGCCGGCTGCGAACGCTGTCAGTTGGGTCTCGGTGAGAAGGGTGTCGCCGAAGCTCAGCACAAGCGCGTGTCGCGGCGTTTGTGCCCCGCATTCGGCGCTTCATGGCCGCAGTTCTTTCGAAAACCAACTGATTGTGAGTATGGTGTGCACATAGCTGCGCATAGAAGGAAGTGGTTTCCATGGGCCGCGCCAATGTCTATCTACCCGACGACCTCGAACGACGCGTGAAGGCAGCGCGGATCCCGATCTCGGAGGTCTGCCAGCGGGCCCTGCTGGCCGCCGTCGAGGCAGCGGAGGGCGACGTTCCCGGTTTCGGCGAGGAGATCAGCGGGCAGTTCCGACGCGGCTGGGAGGTCGGGGAGCATTGGGCCGGCTCGGCCGGGCCGGAACTGCTGTTGATGCTGCTGCGTGACCAGCGGCTCGAGCATGTCCCGGCCGAGGTCCTGCCAGCCGATCTGTATTCGCTGACGCGGGACCAGACCTTGGCCTGGGAAGCGGGATTCATGGAGGCGGCACGCACGGCGACCCGGCGGGTACTCGCGATGACCCAGCTACCAGGCGCTGGTGGCGGCGAAGGTCCATCGCCGGACTCCACCGATGACGAGGGATCAGCCACCACAGCCGAGCCCGACGCAGGTCCTCCGCCAGGTCCCGGTACCACGGGGCTGGGAGATGATTCGGGCTGTCGGATCGGCGTGACGCTCGATGACGAAAGGGTGTCCTTCGATCCGCATGCGGCTGTGCGGCAAGGCAAGAGCCCCCTGTTCGCGATCCTCGGCCAAGCCGATCTCCGCGCTCGACTGTCCTTGAGTGTCGCTCAGGACGCGGCGGCCCGTGGCACCGCGGTGCTGTTGGTGGATCTGTCCGGCGAGTTCAGCTCGCGGACCGCTGGTCTGGGAAAGAACGTGCGGATCATCCGCAGCACTCAGCCGGCAATGCCGCAACTTTCTGAGCTGGCCGGTGGCGCCGTGGGCTTGGGGGGCCTCTGGGAGGTGCTGTCTGGTCTCTCCTCGAGTGCTGGCCTGGCGGGTCTGCTCGGTGGGCAGGCAGAAGACCTCTTGGAGCCCGGCTACGTCACGATCTTTCACCGGACCGGTGACGGGCCGTTGGCTGCCACGCTGTCGCTCATGCCGGTCGTGCAAGCTCTTGCTCGACTGGCGACTCCGGCCCAGTTTCCCCGACTACTCCAGGTCGATCTACCCGCCGGGCTGAACATCCCCGCTGGCGTGGCTGGCTGGCTCGGTCGGATCATCCGCGTCGCCCGCGAGCAGAATACGGCCGTGGGCCTGTCCGCAGAGAGCGCCGAGTCAGTCACCCAGGTCGTCGGCAGCGGTGCCTTGCTATCCACGGTATTTGCGTTCGCGACCGGCAACCCGGTGGAGGCGGACCGGTTGCGACGACTGATCGGCCCCGACGCGCCGATCCTGCTGAATCCACCGGGCAGGTCAACCACAACCGCCGATGACGCCTGGGCGGCGATGCGCGATATCCACGGCCGCCTCGGGCAGGTCCGCATCGACGCCTCGTGAGCTGTGTTGGGAGCGTCGCCCGACTCGGATGACGCGTCGGGCGCCGCCAGCAGTCGGCGTTACAGAATTGCTGTTGGCAAGTTTGTTTGCGCGGGCGCATGCTGAGGACGGGTCGCGTGCGAGCGCGGACGAGGTGGTGGTGTCATGAGTCGGCGCGCAGCCGGTCAGTGCCTTACCTTGAGCGCGTTCGGTGCAGTGCGAACCAGGTCGGGCGGCTGACATGCCTGCCTGGCTGGTGTGGCTGGCGATTGCCGCGGTCCTCGGCACCGCGGAGATCCTGACGCTGGCCTTCGCGGCCGGCTTGATGGCAAGTGCTGCAGTTGTGGCGGCGGTGGTCGCCGCGGCCGGCGGCGGCATCGGAGCGCAGGCCATTGCCTTCGCAGCGACGTCCTTCGCATCGCTGCCAGTGGTCCTATCCCTGGCTCGTCGGCGCGGACTGGCCGGCGCAAGCGCGTACCGCAGTGGCGTGGCCGCCTTGGCCAATCGGCCGGCAGTTGTGCTCACCGACGTTGACGCTGTCGCGGGCACGGTACGAATCGGCGGAGAAGTCTGGTCGGCACGGGCCTATGACGAGACCCAGGTCATCCCGGCCGGGGCCAGGGTCACCGTCTTCGAGATCGACGGCGCCACCGCGCTGGTCTATCCCAGGGAGTTTTCATGATCGCTTACATCATCATCGCGGTCACGGCCGCTCTGGTTCTCCTCGCATTGAGCCGCGCCATCCGGATCGTGCCGCAGGCCCGCGCGTACCCCGTCGAGCGTCTCGGTTCCTACGACCGGACGCTGTCGGCAGGTTTCAACACGCTCGTGCCTGGTATCGATCGGGTGCGCGCCCGTATCGACCTGCGAGAACAGGTGGTCTCCTTCGCGCCGCAGCCGGTCATCACCGAGGACAATCTCGTCGTCCACATCGACACGGTGCTGTACTTCCAGGTGACCGATCCACGCGCGGCCACTTACGAGATCGCGAATTACCTGCAGGCAATCGAGCAACTGACGGTCACGACGCTGCGCAACGTCATCGGCGGCCTGGATCTCGAGCGGACGCTTACGTCTCGCGAGGAGATCAACGGCCAGCTCCGCGGAGTACTTGACGAGGCCACCGGCAAATGGGGCATCAGAGTGAACCGGGTCGAACTCAAGGCGATCGACCCACCCAAATCAATCATCGATGCGATGGAGAAGCAGCTACGCGCCGAGCGGGACAAGCGAGCAGCGGTCTTGACCGCCGAAGGCGTTCGCCAGTCGCAGATTCTCACCGCCGAAGGAGCCAAGCAGAGCGCGATTCTGACCGCGGAAGGGCAACGCCAGTCGCAGATCCTGATGGCTCAGGGTCAGGCCAAGGCGATCGACATCGTATTCACGGCGATCCACGAGGGCCACCCGGATCCGGAGCTGCTTGCATACCAGTACCTGCAGGCGCTGCCCAAGATAGCCGAGGGTCAGGGAAGCCAGGTCTGGATGATCCCCAGCGAGTTCACCAAGGCGCTGGATGGCTTCGCAGCAGCGTTCGGATCCGCCGCGCCGGCTCGGCCCGCCTACGATGCGAGCGCCACCGCCCCTGCCAGGCCGGAGAACGGCGTGAAGCCGGCAGCCCCGTTGATCTGATCTCGGCCCTGCCTGGCACCATCCAGCTGAACTGCCAGCACACCAACCGGCTCTACTACGAAGTCGACGGGTCGAACCGACCAGATCAATCCACGGCGAAACCGGTCTTTTAGTTTCTGTTAAGTTTCGTCAGGCCAGGGTCGAGTTACGCGAAGCTGGTCCGGGTTACGCCATGGTTGGCGTACTTCGACGAGGTACTCGTAACTCAGCCGACCAGCAGCGCTCAGCCAACGGCACACCGGCATCCCCGGTCGGTAGGGTCGCGATGTCAGTGTTCCCGAACCCAACCGCCGGAGTGTCATGACCGCACCCAATACCCTGATCGCCGGGCGGTACCGGCTGATCAACCGACTCGCGACGGGTGGCATGGGGTCGGTATGGGAGGCCTGGGACGAGCTGCTGCAGCGCCCGGTGGCAGTCAAGCAACTGCTTCTTCAGCCGGAATTGAACGAAGACGATGCCCAGCTGGCCAGTAGTCGGGCCATGCGCGAAGCACGGATAACGGCCAGGTTGCACCATCCGCATGCCGTGCCGGTCTATGACATTGTCGAGCAGGACGGCCGACCCTGCCTGATCATGCAGTACCTGCCGTCGAGGAGCCTGCAAGAGCTGCTGAACGACAAGGGTGTGCTGGCAGCTGCGGTCGTCGCGCGAATCGGCGCCGAGGTCGCGTCCGCGCTGGCTGCAGCTCACGAGGCCGGCATCGTGCATCGAGACGTGAAACCCGGCAATGTGCTGATCACCGAAGACGGCTCGGCGAAACTGACCGACTTCGGTGTTTCGCATGCCGTCGGCGACGTGAACCTGACATCGACCGGTATGGTGACCGGCACGCCAGCCTTCCTGGCTCCCGAAGTTGCGCGCGGGGCCATGTCAGCTTTTCCCGCGGATGTGTTCTCACTCGGTTCGACGCTATACGCCGCCCTCGAGGGAACGCCGCCGTTCGGGACCGATCAGAACCCGATGGCCATCCTGCACAAGGTTGCCTCAGGGCAGGTGGTCCCGCCGCGGCGTAGCGGTCCGCTGGCACCACTGCTGCTCCGGATGCTCGCGCCCGATCCGGCTGATCGGCCGCCGATGATCGAGGTTGCCCGTAACCTGGCGGCCCTTCATACCGACATGTCGGCGGCCCAGGAGGCTACCCAGCGGATCGCCATGCCTTTGCCCATTGGCAATTCGCCGTCCGATCACACGGTTGCTCTGCCTGTCGCCGAACCGGACGCGAACGCACCCACGCCGGGACGGCCGCCTGTGGAAGAGGCCTCGGTTGCCGCGCCAGACCGGCGACGCCCGGTAGCGGCACTCGTCACCGCGGCCCTGCTGGTCCTGGTGGGACTTGCGATTCTGATCGGCTACCTGTTGTTCGGACCCGACGGGGACCGCAACCGCGGCAACACTGCGGGCGGCCCAGCCTCCTCGCTCACGCCGACCGGAACGCCAGCGTCGAACACGCCACTGCCCTCGACGGCGACGTCCTCGGCGGCCGAAACATCCACTGGACAAAGCACAACCGGTGCGGCCTCCGCGACTGCGTCGACCACCGGCCCCTCGGTCGCAACGCCGACCCCGGCACAACTCGCGCAAGCGATCAGGGACTACTACGCCTTGCTGCCGGCCTCCACCGACCAGGGCTGGGCGCGCCTGACGTCGAAGTACCAGAGCGGCACGGCGCAGAACCGGCAGACCTACCAGGCGTTCTGGGACGCCATCGAACGCGTCATGGTCAATGGTGCCAAGGGCGCGCGGCCATCAAACGCAGAGGCCACGATCACCTATTACTACAAGGACGGCAAGGTCGCCGTCGAGCAGACCGCATTCGGGATGGCACAAGAGGACGGCATCTTGAAGATCGACAGTTCAACCGTCCTCAACAGTCAGACCCGGTGAGGTGAGACCGGCGAGCATCACTTGATTACCGCGTTGCTGTTGGGCGATTGGTTACCTCGCAGATCGTGAGCGCGCACCGTGTAGGAGCTGCCGGCAATCGGGGCACGATCGGTGTACGTCCGAGCCGTACCGACAACCGTCGCCAGCCAAAGGCCATTGCGGTAGACATCCTGCGCACTCACATCCGTGCTCTTGCTGCCGGTCCAATTCAGCCGGACGGTTGTGGTCACCGTAGTGGCGGTGAGCGCGCTCGGTGCAGTAGGTGCCGTTGTGTCTGCCGCGAAGTTGTAGGTCACCGCATCGAACGTGGCGGCTGCTGCGTTCATCGGACTGACGGTCACCGACGTCCCGTTCACGGTGACCTTCAGGAAGTGGTACACCTGATTGTCCGAGGTCGGAACCGCGGCTGCGCCACACTTGCTTCCGACGGCGTTGGTATAGCTCCAACCGACTGCGTACGCATTCGTCGGACTGCACGCACCCTTGTTCACCGGCGATACCTTGCCGCCACCACCGCCGGTGACGTAACTGGTGACGCCCCCAGGTGGTGCCAGGTTGCGCTGGTACAGGTGAGCGTGACCGTTGAAGGCCAGGTTGACACCATTGTTGGCCAGCAGCCCTTCCAGCCTGCCGATGCCCTTGGGATTGTTCGGATCGTTCTGAAGGTAGGTGTCTGAGGGTTCTGTCGCGCTGTCGGCCCGCAGCGGGTAGTGGAAGAAGGCGAACTTCAACGCAGCCGGGTTGTTAGCAAGATCAGCTTTCAGCCATTGGTATTCAGTGCTGGTGGTCTGCCAGTGATAGTCCCGGTCCACCTGGTAAGCACCGCCGGCCGCATTGCCGATGTTGTTGTCGTTCCAGTCGGCGTTGATCACGTAGAAGCGAGCGTTGCCGGCGTTGAAGGCGTACCAGACTGACGGGTAGCTGGTCGCGACGGTCGCGTCCTGACCGGAGTAGCTGTCCATCTGATACCTGCCGCCGGATGCCGTGACGGTTGCCGCTTGCTTCCAGTTCTGCAGAAAGGTCGTCGACCGGCCGTGGTTACCCGTAGTGGTGAACAGCGGTATCGATGCGCCCGGGACCTTCCAGTAATCAGCGCCGAAGACCTGGCTGACCGCAGATCCCGTTGCCACCAGATTCCCGTAGTTGTTCTGGGTTCCGGTGTTGTAGGCGATGTCTCCGGTTGACACGGCGAATTGTGCTCCGCTGCCGGCGATCAGCGCGTCGATACTCTTCTGGTTGGCACCGCCGGCGATGGTGTTGTCACCCCAGTCACCTAGCACCGCGAAGCTGAGCGGACCAGTCGTCGGCAGCGTCTTGAAGCGAGGCGCCGAGTCGGACGCGAGCAGGTCCACCGAGGACGATCCGCCGGTGTACACCCGGTAGCAATATTCGGTTCCGGCGGCGAGACCGGTGATCCGAACCGATGTCAGGTACTCCGTGACGCCGGCCACGGTGATCGGCGAGTTGACCGTGTTGTTGGTGCTAGTTGCTGATGAGCCGGTGAGCGAGCAGCCGGCGCCGTTCGGCAGCCCCCACCGGACCGCTCCATTGGCGCTGGCAACCTTCGTCTTGGTGTCGAAGGTGACCTGAACCGAGTTGGTTGTCACATCGGTGAGGTAGGGGTAGCGCATGAGCAACGAAGACGCCGTGGCCCCAGCCTGATTCGGAGCTAGGAGAACTGCGACCGTCGTGGCGGCCACGCAAGCCACCACCCCGTAGCCGGCCCAGCGGCTCGGACTGGTGGACGAGACAGAGTGGCGCTTGACCCCGTATACCGGCATATTTCCCCCGAGAGCTATTTGCGCCGCCGGCTATTGACCGGAACGCCTCTTGTGCCACGAGAATGCATTTCGTTCGACTCCCTTGTCAAATGCGCGTGCGCTCCGAGGTGCAGCGGGGGCTGTTTGGACGTATGTAAACTCCTGGGCTATTAGCGCGCTTGATGGCGAAAAAAAGTTCATGTAAGACTCGCACGAAATTACATGTCCATATTCTGCATAAGTCTGAGCAAAGCGCCGAATGCTGAGCGCGCACGAATGTAAAACCCGGCTTCGTACACGCAGCGTAGTCGGTTGATTACGAATTTGGGTATTCCCAAAGCGATTACAAGGCCGCATCATGGGAACCCCGGTGGGCAGAGACCGAGGGTCGAGATTCTGGCTTGAATACCCGGGGGGAAACCATGCCAGCACGTCGCGGACCG
>JAVEEN010000233.1 GCA_030840445.1 Pseudonocardiales bacterium | reverse complement strand
CGCGCACCGACACATGTCCTCTGAGCAGGTTTCGAGCGATGGTCCGCCGCTGAATCTCATCGGTTCCCTCGTAGATACGTAGCAATCTCAGCTCCCGATACCACCGTTCGATCGGCAGTTCCCGGGTATAGCCCATACCGCCGTGGATCTGCATCATCCGATCGACGATCTCGTTTGCCTTTACGCCACCGAACAGTTTGGCCATGGACTGGGCTTGACGCGAGTCCAGTCCGCGATCGACCTGCCACGCGGCCGAGAGCGCCAGCCAGCGCAACGCCTCTATTTCGACAGCAGAATCGGCGATCATCCACTGAATTGCCTGCCGCTCGGCAATCGGCTCACCGAACGTGACGCGGTTGCGGGCGTGTTCCATCGCCATCTCCACCAGGCGCTCGCAAGCCCCCAGAGCACGGGCCGGTAACAGGTAACGGCCACGGCCGATCCACTGCATGGCCAGCGTGAAACCCTGACCGACCTCGCCGAGGACATTGCGGTCCGGTACCCGGACGTCGTCGAAGATCAGGGCGGCGGGTCCCCATTCACCCATGGTGTCGATGTATTCGGACTTCCAGCCCATGTCGCGGTCGACCAGGAAGCACGTCACACCGCCCTGGACGCCTTTGTCCGGATCGGTGATCGCGAAGACCATGCTGAAATCGGCCTCGTTGCCGCCCGTGATGAAGGTCTTCTCTCCCTTGATGATCCAGTCCGAGCCGTCCTTGCGGGCCGTCGTCTTGATCGCCGTGACATCCGAGCCGGCGCCGGGTTCGGTGATGGCGAAGCAGGAGATCCGCTCACCTTCGATGGTGGGCAACAGGTACTGCTTTTTCTGATCCTCATTCGCGTGAAAGAGAATGTTGTCAGCGGAGCCGCCGAACCGGAACGGGACGAAGGACCGCCCGAGCTCCACCTCGATCAGCGCGGTCATCACCGCCGAAAGGCCCATCCCGCCGTACTCCTCGGGCGTCTGGATTCCCCAGAACCCCGACTGTCTGGCTTTGTTGCGCAGCGCCGCGAATTCCTCCGCGGTCACACCTGGCTCACCGGCACGTTCGCGGCGCAGGGCCTGCTGCTCCAGTGGTTGGATCTCGCGTTGCACAAAGGTCCGGACCCAGTCCCGGGTCTGGCGTTCTTCTTCGGTCAGCGAGAAGTCCATCGCGCACTCCATTCCAGCGGCTGACGTGCAGTATGCGCTACTGAGGTGGCGGCCCGTCGCGCCGTGGGTTAGGGCTCGATGACGATCTTGCCGAGCAATTCGCCAGCCTGCATCGCCGCGAGGCCCTGGCCGATGTCGGTCAGGGGCAGCGTTCGGTCGATCTTCGGCCGGAGCCCGGTCGAGAGCAGGAACGCCATCAGATCCGCCAGTTCCTGACGGGTGCCCATCGTGGAGCCGACGACCTGCAACTGCAGGAAGAAGATCCGGTTCAGCTCGGCCGGAGGTAGCGCGCCTGACGTGGCGCCGGAGATGACCACCCGTCCGCCCGGTCGCAGTGACTTCAGCGAATGCGACCAGGTGGCGGCGCCGACCGTCTCCATCACGGCGTCGACCCGTTCGGGCAAGCGGGCTCCGGACGCGAATGCCTGGTGGGCCCCGAAGTCCAGTGCCGCGGCCTGCTTGGCCTCGGTGCGCGCGGTTGCCCAGACCCGTAGGCCGGCCGCCCGCGCCAGCCCGATACAGGCCGAGGCGACCCCGCCGGAGGAGCCCTGGATCAGCACGGTCTGCCCAGGGCGCAGTTCGGAGTTGACGAAGAGCATGCGGTAGGCGGTGAGCCAGGCGGTAGGCAGGCAGGCCGCCTCGGCAAAGGTCAGCCCGGCCGGCTTGGCGACCACGTTGCGACTGGGCACACTGACCAGTTCAGCGAGCGTGCCCTGGTGTTTCTCACTCAGCAGCGAGCGTTTCGGATCCATGGTCTCGTCGCCCGACCAGTTCTCGTCGTTGATCACCGCATGCACGACCACCCCGTTCCCGGTGGCCACGTCGATGCCCGCGGCGTCGCAGCCCAGAATCATCGGCAGTCGGTCTTCGGTGATGCCGACGCCACGCAGTGTCCATAGGTCGTGGTGATTCAGGCTGGCCGCGGTAACCCGCACCTGCGTCCACCCTGATCGCTGCTCGGGTTCAGGACGATCCCCGACGGCCAGCGCTTCGAGCGGGGCATCGGGATTCAGTGCGAATGCATAAGCGGCGCGCATCGCTCGACCATAACGCCACCGGCGGCCGGACAGCCCCGTGTTGTGACCTCATCGCCGACCCGCAAGGCGGATCCACAGGTCAGCCTCAGCTGGTCTCGCTGAGGAGGTCGGCCGGCACGCCGGCGAGGGCGCGCTGGATGGCCTGGACCAGCTCCCGGGCCGATCCGGCTGTCAGTTCCAGGGCGATTCGCCCCGACGGTCCCGCCTGTGCGTCCGCGAAGTCGATGTTGAGGGTGTGGCCCGCTTGGGCATGTACCGGGTGGTCGAAGTAGACGGTGGCGTCGGTCAGGCCGAACCAGCCGTTGCGGCCTTTGGCACTGCCGGTGAGCACGGCGTGTTCAGTGGCATAGGTGCACATGACGGTGTCTCCGATCAGCCGAGGTGGTGGGCGAAGAAATCGCCGATCTTGGCGTAGCCGTCCAGGGCGGCTTCGACCCGATAGGCCGGCCGGTCGGTACAGAAGAACGCGTGACCGGCGCCTTCGTAGGAATGGAACTCATGGTCTTTGCCGTGGCCGGTGAGCAACCGGTCCAATTCGGCCACTTCAGCAGGGGACGGATGCTTGTCCTCCAGGCCGAACAAACCCAGTAACGGGCAGCTGAGATCGGGCAGATTGTCCTCGAGTCCCTTGAGCGGCAACGGGAACTCCGCCGGGGCGTCGCCGATCACGAAAGCGCCGTAGCAGTCGACCGCGGCATCCACCTGGAGGTTGCAGGCGGCGAGGACGGTTTGCCGGCCGCCGGAACAGTGGCCGATCAGGCCGACCTTGCCGTTGGAAGACGGCAGGGCGCGCAGGTAGTCGACGGCGCCGCCGACATCACCGACCAGGCGCTCGTCCGGCGCCCCGCCCAAGGCCCGGGCGGCAGCTGCGGCGTCGTCCGGTTCAGCACCGGGAGCTTCCCGCCAGAAGAGGTTCGGAGCAAGGACGTCATAGCCGTCCACGGCGAACCGCCTCGTCACTTCCTTGCTCCAGCGATCGAAGCCCGGGAGGTGGTGGATCAGCACCACCGCGCCCCGGCCACCGCTGGGCGGCGGCTCTTCCGGCCGCGCCAGATAGGCCTCGATCTCGTCGCCGTCGGCACCGGTGATGCGGATCCCGGAGGTCCGGATCGAGTCGGTCATGCCCGCTCCTTCGTAGTGCGTGTCTGGCCGCCATCTAGGCTAGCCCGGTGCTGAACCTGCGGACGTTGTCTCGTCGACGTCCGCTGGTGGCATTGATCATTCTGATCCTGCTCCTCGGCGGCGGATACGCCGTACGTGCCTTCCATCACACCGATGGTGGCCCCGCTCGGACGACCAACACGTCCGCCTCGGCATCGGGCGCGGCGGGCCAGCCGGGGACGAGTGCGCCCGACGGGTCCGCCGCGCCCCACGGGTCCACCGCGCTGTCCCGGCTGCCGGTCCAGGCACAGACCACGGTAAGGCTCATCCAGCGGCGCGGTCCGTTCCCCTACCGCAGCGACGGGATCGTGTACAACAATCTCGAGCGCAGGCTGCCGATCAAGCCGCGTGGTTACTACCACGAATACACGGTGTCTACGCCGGGTTCGGCGGACCGGGGGGCGCGGCGGATCATCACCGGTGGCGACGGAGAGTTCTATTACACGTCCGATCACTACGATTCGTTCGTGCACGTGGACGTCAGCGGCTGACCGACCGGCTCACTCCGCCCATCCGGGCGCTCGTTTGGCGGCGAAGGCGGCGATACCCTCCCGAGCCTCGTCGCTGGCGAAATAGCCGGCGGACAACTCTGCCATCGCCGCGAAGTCCTCGGCCATCGTCGGCCGGCTGCGATCCCGGCGCAGCATCCGCTTGGTTGCGGCCAGCGCGTTCGGTTCGCATCGCCGAAACAGCTCGGTGTAGCGCGCGATCTCGGTATCGAGGTCCTCGGTCACCGCGTTCAACAGGCCGATCTCCAGGGCTCGCTGGGCGCTGAAGGTCTCGCCGGTCAGGAACAGTTCGTGCGCGGCGCGCGGCAGGAGCCTGGGCAGCACCGGCACCGAGATCACCGCGGGAACGATGCCCAGTCGCACTTCGGTGAAGGCGAAATCAGCCCCGGGCACGGCGACCGCAATGTCGCACGCGGCGACCAGACCGATGCCACCGGCTCTGGCCTTACCGTTGACCCCGGCGATCACCGGCTTGTCGAACTCCCAGATCCGTTGGAGCAGAACGGGAAACGCCACGATCGGCTGGCCTGCGGCCGGCACGTCGGACACCTGGGTCAGATCCATCCCGGAGGAGAAGACCGGCCCGGAGTGGGTCAGCACCACCGTCCGGACCGAGCTGTCCGCCTCGGCCACGTCGAAGCTTCGGCCCAACTCGGCCAGTAACGGCGCCGACAGGGCATTGCGGCGCGCCGGTGCATCGAGGGTTATGGTCGCCACGCCGCCCCTGACCCGGTAACGCACAGTGTTGCTGCCCTCGCTGCCCATGGACCTTCGGTACCCCTGTTCGGTGGCGGTTTGGTCACGTACCGGCGGGTCGGTTGCAGCCCGGCCCCCCCGGCATTCAACACTGGTGTCATGCCATCCGCACTCCCCGTCGGTGATCCGGCGCCGGCCGACGGTCGGCTGGGTGAGTCCGCGCTGCTCGGATTGCGCGGGCACCCGTTGGGCTTCTACGTCCACGTGCCGTTCTGCGCGAGCCGCTGCGGCTACTGCGATTTCAACACCTACACCGCGGAGGAACTGGGCAACGGGGTCAGTCGTGGCTCGTACGCCGACACCGTGCTCGCCGAGATCCGGCTGGCCCGCAACGTCCTGCCGGCCAGTGCTCCGACCGTGTCGACGGTCTTCTTCGGCGGCGGGACGCCGACCCTGCTTCCGGCCGAGCACCTGGGATTGATTCTGTGCGAGATCGGCGAGCAGTTCGGGCTGGCCCCGGACGCCGAGGTCACCACGGAGGCCAATCCCGAGTCGGTCACACCGGCCTACCTAAGCCGCTTGCGGGAAGCCGGCTTCACGCGGATCTCGCTGGGGATGCAGTCTGCGGTACCCCATGTGCTCTCGGTGCTCGATCGCACCCATCGTCCGAGCCGGGCTCTGGAGGCTGTGGCGGAGGCGCGGGCGGCCGGCTTCGAGCACGTCAACCTGGATCTCATCTATGGCACCCCGGGGGAGACGGACGCCGATTGGCAGCTGTCCTTGGACACCGCGATAGCCGCCGGTCCCGATCACCTCAGTGCCTACGCCCTCATCGTGGAGGACGGCACCGCCCTGGCCCGCAAGGTGAACTCCGGCGCGATCGCGGCTCCGGACGACGACGTGCTCGCCGATCGGTACCTGCAGGCCGACGACACGCTGGCCGCCCAGGGTTTCCAGTGGTACGAGGTATCCAATTGGGCCCGTTCAAGCGCTGCCGAGTCCAGGCACAACCGGCTGTACTGGTCGGGTGCGAACTGGTGGGGCGCCGGCCCGGGCGCCCATAGCCATGTCGGCGGTGTGCGCTGGTGGAACGTCAAGCACCCGACCCGTTACACCGCGGCGCTGGATGCCGGACGCAGCCCAGCGGCCGGTCGCGAAACGCTCAGCCGACGCGCCATACTGACCGAGCGGCTGATGCTCGAGGTGCGGATGCGCGACGGGTTGGATCTGGCAACCTTGCCGGAATCGGCGAGCCGGCAGGCCGAACAGTGTGTGACGTGGGGCCTGGCCGACCGGGGCGCCGTGCACAGCGGACGGCTGGTGTTGACCCAGCGCGGCCGGCTGCTCGCCGACGCGGTAGTCCGGGACCTGCTCGACGTCATCTAGGCACAGTCCAAGTCCTGGGCACGTCAGCCGTTGCGGGAGGCGGTGGCTTTCTTGGGGCGGAGTTCATCGAGATCGAGAACCCGCACGTGCAGGGTGTGTCGTTGCTGCAATGCCGCCCGGACCGCCCGGTGCAGGCCGTCCTCCAGATAGAGCTCCCCGTCCCACTGCACGGCATGTGGGAACAGGTCCCCATAGAAGGTCGAGTCCTCGTCGAGCAGCTTGTCCAGGGCGAGTTCTCGCTTGATCGTGGTCAGCTGATCGAGCCGTACGGAGCGAGGCGGCACGTTGGCCCAATCCCTCGACGAGAAGCCGTGGTCGGGGTAGGGCTTGCCCTCCCGTACCGCCTTGAAGATCACCTGCCGAACTCCGTATCACATCGTCTACCTGGTGCGTCTCAGAGTCCGCACCATACCGTGCAGCGATGTCGGCAAGGTTCGGCGTCATGTCCCACGCCTGTCGAGCCTCCCACGCTTGTTGAGCCTCTCACCCTCGTTGAGCCCTGGTGGAACTAAGCTGGTCACAGGATCCACACACCGCTTGCGTCGGCGGTAGACGGAGCCAGCGAGCACGGACAGGTCAGCACGGCTACCGGTGAGAGGAGGGATGTCATGAATGTCGAGGAGCGCAAGCTCGAAGTGCTGCGGGCGATCGTCGAGGATTTCATCGCCACCAACGAGCCGGTAGGTAGCAAGGCCATCGTGGACCGGCACAACCTCGGAGTCTCGCCAGCCACGATCCGCAACGACATGGCCGCATTGGAGGACGAGGGGCTGATCCACCAGCCGCACACCTCGGCCGGCCGGGTGCCCACGGATGCCGGTTACCGGATGTTCGTGGACCGCCTCACGTCGCTCAAGCCCCTGTCCGCGGCAGAGCGGCGGGCGATCGAGAAGTTCCTCGACAACGCCGTCGATCTCGACAGTGTGCTGCACAACGCGGTTCGCGCGTTGGCCCAGCTGACTCGCAATGTGGCCGTGGTGCAGTACCCCTCGCTGTCCCGGTCCCGGGTTCGGCATCTCGAGGCGGTGTTGCTCTCCCCGATCCGGCTGATGCTGGTCCTGATCACCGACACCGGACGGGTGGAGCAGCGGATCGCCGACCTGCCGGGGCCGGTCGAGGTCGAGCACGTCTCGGACCTGCGCACCATCTTGAACGCCCGGCTCATGGGCCAGCGGCTCGCCGACGCCCCGGGCATCATCGCCGAACTGCCGACCGCGGTGCCGGCCCACCTCGGCGGGCTGGTCGCCACCCTGAGTTCGGTGCTGCTCGAGGCCCTCGTCGAACACCCGTCCGAGCGTGTAGTGCTGGCCGGCTCGGCCAACCTCACCGAGCACACCCTTGACTTCCCGGCGATCCGGCCGGTGTTGGAAGCCCTCGAGGAACAGGTGGTCCTCCTGCGGTTGCTCGACCAGCAGACCACAGCGGCCGGTCAGGTGATGGTCAGGATCGGCAACGAGAACATTTACGAGGGTCTGCAGACCGCCTCCGTCGTGTCCGTCGGCTACGGCTCCAGCGGTATATCGCTCGGCGGCGTGGGGGTCCTCGGACCGCGGCGGATGGATTACGCGCACACGATGGCACGAGTTGCCGCCGTCGCCCGGTACGTCGGCGACCTCTTGGCCGACAGCTGATCAGCGATGTCGCTCCACCTCGTGGCCGAAGCCGGGGCCGGACGCGGCTGACGCCGGAGTCCGTACACTGAATTGCTGGCACTCGTCGCATCTGAGTGCCAACCAACTGCCGACGACGTTCCACGATTCAGACTGAATGAGGTTCGCTGGTGTCAAGCCCAGTTCGCGACTACTACGCCATGCTCGCGGTCGAGCAGGACGCAACCGCCGAAGAGATCAAGCGGGCGTACCGCAAGCTGGCGCGAGAACTGCATCCGGATGTCAATCCCGACTCCCATGCCCAGGACCGTTTCAAGGAGATCACCGCGGCCTACGAGGTCCTCTCGGATCCCGAAAAGCGCCGCATCGTCGATCTCGGCGGTGACCCGCTGGCCTCCGGCGGCGGCCAGGGCGGGCCGGGGAGCCCGTTCACCGGTTTCGGCGGTTTCGGCGATATCTTCGAAACATTCTTCGGTGGCACCGGAGCCGGCCGCGGGCCTCGGAGCCGGGTCCGCCAAGGTGCCGACGCCCTGCTGCGCATCGAACTGAGCCTGGCGGAGATGGCCTTCGGTGTGCAGAAGGACATCGCGGTCGAGACCGCGGTGGTCTGCCAAACCTGTTCGGGCAATGGGTGCGCCCCGGGCACCTCGCCGCGCACCTGTGGCACCTGCGCGGGACGTGGCGAGGTGCAGTCGATGCAACGCTCGCTGCTCGGCCCGGTGATGACCAGCCGTCCGTGTCCCACCTGCGGTGGCACCGGTCAGCAGATTCCATCGCCGTGCCCGAACTGTTCCGGTGAAGGGCGGGTTCGGGCTCGGCGCACGATCTCCGTCGATGTGCCCGGTGGCATCGAGGACGGTATGCGAATCCGGATGACGGGGCAGGGCGAGGTCGGCCCGGGTGGCGGCCCGGCCGGCGACCTCTACATCGAGGTGAGCGAGCAACCGCACGACGTGTTCACCCGGGAGGGCTCGGACCTGCACTGCACCGTGGCCGTGCCGATGACCGCCGCCGCGCTGGGCACCGAGCTGCAGCTCAGCACCCTGGACTCGGAGGAGAAGGTCGAGATCCGGCCCGGCACCCAGTCCGGCTCGGTGATCACCCTGCGCGGCCGAGGCGTACCACGACTGCGCACTACCGCCCGCGGCGACCTGCACGTCCACGTGGACGTCCGGACGCCCTCCAAGCTGGACGACGACCAGGAGCGGCTGCTCCGCGAGCTGGCCGAACTGCGCGCCGAGGAGGTCAGCGTCTCCCACCCGCGGGGCGGCCTGTTCTCCAAGGTCCGCGAAGCCTTCAACCCCCGCTGACACCCGCCCGAAACCGGCCCGAATGACACCGCAGCTATTCCTGGTGCCCGAACTGGCGGTGCAGCCGGTCGCTGGTGATGTGATCGAGTTGACCGGGCAGGAGGCCCGGCACGCGGCCACGGTGAAGCGGCTCGAGCTGGGTGAGGTGGTCTTGCTGGCCGACGGTGGGGGCACCCTGATCGAGGCCCGGTCGACCGCAGTGGGACGGGACCGCATCTCGTTCGCCGTGCTGTCGGTTCGCTCCGAGCCGGAACCTCAGCCGCGCTTCGTGATGGTGCAGGCCGTGCCCAAGGGGGAGCGGGCCGACCTCGCGGTCCAGGCGCTGACCGAGCTGGGCGCCGATGAGATCGTGGCTTGGTCGGCAGCGCGTTCCATCAGCCTGTGGCGAGGTGCCGACAAGGTTGACAAGGGGCTGGCGAAGTGGCGGCGAACCGCCCTGGAGGCGTCCAAGCAAAGTCGACGGGCCCGGATACCGGTGGTGACCGGCCTGGCCTCCACCGAAGAGATCGCGAACCGCGTTTCCGAGACGATCGCGTCCGGCTCGGCCGCCTTCGTCCTGCACGAGGCGGCCACTGAGCCGCTGGCCGGTCGTCCGTTGCCCTCCGCGGGCGTGCTCATGGTGATCATCGGCCCCGAGGGTGGCGTGTCCGATGAGGAACTGCAGACCCTCACCGCCGCCGGGGCGGTGGCCGTCCGGCTCGGCCCGGCGGTGTTACGGACCTCCACTGCGGGAGCGGCCGCACTGGCTGTCCTGTCGGTGCGTGTGGGCCGGTGGAAGTGACCGGCACCGGCTTGACCGCGGCCGATACCGTGCAAGCCATGAACCCTGACTGCCTGTTCTGCCGGATCGTGGCCGGTGAGATCCCGGCCACCGTGGTCTATTCCGACGACGGCGCGCTGGCCTTCACCGACCTGAACCCGCAGGCCCCGACGCATGTGCTGGTCGTGCCTCGGCGCCATTTCGTGGATATCGGGGACCTGGCCACCGATCCGGAAGCCGGGTCGGCGTTGTTGGCCGGTATCCGTGGCACCGTTGCCTCGCTCGGCCTGAGTGCCTACCGCACCGTGTTCAACACCGGGGCTGCGGCGGGCCAGTCGGTGTTCCACGTGCACGCCCACGTCCTGGCGGGCCGCCGATTCGAGTGGCCGCCGGGCTGAGTGCACGGCAAACCGGTGCGGGGAATGCCCCGAGTCCGGGTAAAGTTGGAAAAGCAGAGGCATTTGACCCCCCGGATGAGAAAGCGGCACACCCTACTTGTCGGAACCTGACGTTCTACGAAACCAAGGCGCTTTGGGCAACCGAGGTGTTGCCGGAAACCGGGATGTTGCCGGCAGCCTGGGGGGTGGGCAGCCTCGGGTGTCGACTAGATTCGTGGTTCCCGGTAGGTCGGCGATGGTCGCACTGCTGGGACCACGCGACGAGCTGCTCCAGGTGATGGAGGCGCGCCTCGATTCCGACATCCATGTCCGTGGCAACGAGATCACCCTGACCGGTGCCCCGGCCGACAATGCCATTGCCGTAAGGCTCTTCGAGGAGTTGCTCCAGCTGATGGAAACCGGGCACAACCTGACGCCGGATGCGGTCGGGCGTTCACTGGGCATCCTGCAGGCCGATACCGAAGCTCGGCCGGCCGAGGTGCTGAGCCTCAATATCCTGTCTCGCCGGGGCAAGAACATCCGCCCGAAGACGGTCAACCAGAAGCGTTATGTCGACGCCATCGACGAGCACACCGTGGTCTTCGGCATCGGGCCCGCCGGTACCGGCAAAACCTACCTGGCAGTGGCCAAAGCCGTGCAGGCGTTGCAGGCCAAGCGCGTCAACCGGATCATCCTGACCCGACCTGCCGTCGAGGCTGGGGAGCGCCTCGGGTTCCTGCCCGGCACGCTCAACGACAAGATAGATCCCTACCTGCGCCCGCTGATGGACGCGCTGCACGACATGCTCGACCCCGAATCGGTACCCCGCCTGCTACAGGCGGGCACCATCGAGGTCGCACCGCTGGCCTATATGCGTGGCCGCACGCTCAACGACGCGTTCGTGATCCTGGACGAGGCGCAGAACACCACGCCTGAACAGATGAAGATGTTCCTCACCCGGCTCGGGTTCGGCTCGAAGATGGTCGTCACCGGTGATATCACTCAGGTCGACCTGCCCAACGGCACCAAGTCGGGTCTGCGGGTGGTGCGCGACATCCTCAACGAGGTGGACGACATCCACTTCGCCTACCTAGACGCCAAGGACGTCGTGCGTCACCAGCTCGTCGGCCACATCGTCCAGGCTTACTCCAAGTACGACGACGCGCTCTAGAACGGGACTCCGTCCGCCATGAGCATCGAGGTCAACAACGAATCCGGCGTTGCGGTCGACGAATTGGCGATCGCGTCCGCGGCCCGCAACGTCCTGGAATCCCTCGGGGTGAACCCGTTGGCCGAGCTGTCGATCCTGGTCGTGGACCCCGAGGCGATGGCCACCCTGCACAAGCAGTGGATGGACCTCGACGGCCCCACCGACGTGATGGCCTTTCCCATGGACACTCTCGACGACAAGCCCGGCCTCGAAGCCGAGCCCGGTCCCGCCCTGCTCGGAGACGTGATCCTGTGCCCCGAGGTCGCGGCGAGCCAGGCGAAGTCCGCCGGTCACAGCACGGATTCGGAGCTGTTTCTGCTGACCACTCATGGCGTCCTGCACCTGCTCGGCTACGACCATGGCGAGCCTGAGGAGGAGCGTGAGATGTTCGAACTCCAGGCCACGCTCGTCGGGCAGTGGGCCAAGGCCAATGGCAAAGGGCCGATCAGGACACCGTTACCGGGTACGGCCGCCGAGGAGCGATCCGGCGGATGACCGGCCCCAATCTGGTCCTGCTGATCGCCGCGATCTGTCTCATCCCCGCGGCCGGTGGGCTGGCCGCGGTCGATGCTGCCCTGGCCCGGGTGTCCGTCGCCCGGATTGAGGAGCTCGTCCGGGAAAACCGTCGGGGTAGTTCGTCACTGGCCCGGGTCGTTGCCGATCGGGCCCGGCACACGAATCTGCTGCTGTTGCTGCGGGTTGCCGCCGAACTGACGGCGACCGTCTTCGCCACTCTGGCCGCGGTGGCCGAATTCGGTTCGCATTGGCCCGTGGTGCTCGGCACGATCGTGGTGATGGTGGTGGTCTCCTACGTGCTGATCGGAGTCGGTCCGCGAACGTTGGGACGCCAACATCCCTACGCGGTCGCGCTGGCCGGCGCGCGCATCGTGCTGCTACTCGGCCGGGTATTCGGGCCGTTGGCGTCCCTGCTGATCCTGATCGGCAACGCAATCACGCCAGGCAGGGGTTACCGAGAAGGCCCATTCTCATCCGAGGCCGAGCTTCGTGAACTCGTCGACATGGCCGAGGCCCGGGGCGTGGTGGAGCGCGGCGAGCGCGAAATGATCCAGTCCGTCTTCGAACTCGGATCCACCATCGCGCGCGAGGTGATGGTGCCGCGCACCGATGTGGTCTGGATCGAGAGCACCAAGACCGTGCCGCAGGCACTGGCATTGGCCCTGCGGTCGGGTTTCAGCCGGATCCCGGTCGTGGCCGACAATATCGACGACGTGGTGGGCTTGGTGTATCTCAAGGACGTCATCCGACGGGCGCAGGATCCCGAGCGGGCGCGCCAGACCAAGATCGATGAGGTCATGCGAACTCCGACCTTCGTGCCGGAATCGAAGCCGGTGGACGAGCTGCTGCGTGAGATGCAAGCCCGGAACTCTCATATGGCCATCGTCATCGACGAGTACGGCGGTACCGCCGGGCTGGTCACGATCGAGGACATCCTGGAAGAGATCGTCGGCGAGATCCGCGACGAGTACGACGTCGAGCGGCCTCCCGTCGAGGAGTTGCCGGACGGCGCGTACCGCCTGACGGCGCGACTGCCGGTCGAGGATCTCGGCGAGCTGTTCGACGTCGAACTACCCCGTGGTGACGATGTCGAGACCGTGGGAGGCCTGATGGCCCAACTACTGGGCCGGGTGCCCATTCCCGGTTCCTCGGTCACTGCCTACGGCCTGCAACTCACGGCAGTGAACGCCGGTGGCCGTCGGAACCGGATCGACACGGTGCTCGCTTCGAAATTGCCCGAACCCGACGCAGGAGGCAACGATGACGACTGAGACCGCCGGTGATCCGGCTTCCGGCCTGGACCCCGAGGACGCAAAGCTCGTGACGCTGGCGCGGGCGACCCGCGCCCGGACCGGGGCCAGACAGGGCGCTGCGGTGCGTGACGCCGACGGGCGAACCTATGCCGCCGCTTCGGTGACGCTGCCCTCGCTGGACCTGTCGGCATTGCAGGTCGCGGTGGCGATGGCGGTCTCATCGGGTGCGCCCGGCCTGGAAGCCGCGGTGGTGCTCGCCGACCATCCCGGTGACGCGTCCGGCGTGGCCGCCGTTCATGACGTCGCACCGGAGGTGTCGGTGTTTTTCGTCGATGGCAGCGGCAAGCCCACCACCTGAGTTTCGTCCGTGCTGTAAAGGCAGAAACGATGACCGCGCCGCTGCGCGTCACCGGTTCCACGGGTCTGATCGGTGGCCGGGTCGCTCGTCGGCTGTCTGACGCGGGCGCCAACCAGCGCCTCATCGTGCGGGACGCCTCACGGGCCCCTGACCTGCCCGGCGCGGAGATCACCGTCGCGTCCTACGGCGATGGTGCGACCAGCGTCTAGGCGTTGCGGGGTACCGGCACCTTGTTCACGGTCTCGGGTTCGGAGACATGGACAACCTCTACGCGGATTTCCTGCCGCAGATGGTGGGCGCGGACGGTGTGATCCGCGGGCCGGCAGGGGTGAGCACCTACACCGCCATCGCCGCGGGGGAGCTCGCGAAGGTCACCGAGACCTCGCCGAGTTGGCCGGACACCCCGCCACGTCCCTGGCCGAGTTGGTCGACCGTTCCTGACCAGACCCGCCTGCGGTTCGACGACCTTGTCAGCGCGAGTCCGGTGGGGTGGACGACGGCGGGTAACCCGGCGGAGCCGGATAACCAGACGGCGGCGGATGACCTTGCGCCGGCGGCGGATAGCCCGATGCCGGCGGATAGCCGGGCGCGGGCAGAAACCCCGGTATCGACGGATAACCCTGCGGTAGCGGGACCCCGTGCGGTGGCGGGTACGGCGGCTGGTCCGGTCCAGCGGTCCGGGTGTGAACCGCGACGACTGCGCCGATCAGCGCCGCGATCCAGCCGAAGTAGACGGCGTGATACACCGATGCGGTCCCGCTCGCCAGCGCGTAGTAGACCTGCCGATCACTACCGGCGATCCTCACTTCGTCACCGCCGGCGAAGAGTAACCGGAAGGCCTGGGACAGCGAGAGGCTGAGGGTCGACGACGCCCAGATGCCGACGAACATGGTCGCGAATGCCCACCTGCCCCGGACGCCGGCGGCCAGGACCAGCACGCCGAGACCGAGCAGGATCAGATAGGCGAGGAGCCCGACCGTGGTTGACGTCCCGTTGAACTGCCACATCGCCGAGCGCCATGGAGCGCTCCACGGCGCGCCGAACGACCGGAGGATCAAGCCGGTCACGCCGTCGTAGGACGCCTCGTGCCGGGCCGCCTGGTAGGTGATCTCCGCGCCGATCGGAGCCAGCAATATCTCTGTTGCCAGCACGGAGAGCACCACCGGGACGGGACGAATACCGAGCATGCCGGGATAGTAGCGAGGACCGTCTCCGTTGGCCTCAGGTGCGCTGGCGATGGGTCCAGCGTCCGTTGACCAGGGTGCCGGCGACCGGTATCAAGCGCAGCCTATCGGGCTCGGCCGTGAACGCGCGATAGGTCCGTCCGGTCCTCTTGAAGCTCCAATCCCTTGTCGCTGACCACCTGCCCGGTATCGGACCAGGCCTGTAGGCGTTCCCACCAGCCCCAATCTGCTCATTGCTCAGAACCAAGGCCGATCCGCCCGGCCGGAGCCGGGCGGATCGGAAGAGCAACTGCGGAGAATCGATGGGCGCCGAGGTTCGCTCAGACGCGTTCAGCCTCGTCACCGGGCGTGGTGGGGGACTGGCTGGTGGTCGGAGCCGTCTCGGCCTGGCCGGCACGAACACCCTCTTCGACCTTCTTGCCGAGTTCGGGATCCACATTGCTCCAGTACGTGAACACTCGCACCAGGATCTCTTCGCTCACGCCGTTGAGGGCGTGTCCGACGATGTTGCCGACCAGGCGATCGCGGGCTGCGTCGTCCATGATCTCGCGGTAGAGGGTGCCCGGCTGAACGAAGTCGGTGTCCTCGGCGTGCTTGACGTAGGCGAGCCGAATCTGGTCCCCACTGGATTCCCAGCCGGCCGGGTCGCCGTAGCGCGCCTCGTCGGCGTGCGGGCCGCCGTAGGAGTTCGGTGCATACACCGGGGTTTCCGGAGTGTTGTAGTGATGGCGCAGCGCGCCGTCCTTGGAGTACGAGCTGACCTGGTTCTTCGGTGCGTTGACCGGCAGCTCCGCGTAGTTCGCGCCGATCCGGTAACGGTGGGCGTCGGCGTAGGAGAAGATCCGGCCGAGCAGCATCTTGTCCGGCGAAGTCTCGATGCCGGGCACGAAGTTGGACGGCTCGAACGAGGACTGCTCGATCTGGGCGAAGAAGTTCTCTGGGTTGCGGTTCAACGTCATGGTGCCGACCTTGATCCGCGGGTAGTCCTGCTGCGACCAGACCTTGGTCAGGTCGAAGGGATTGAACCGGTAGTTGTCGGCGTCGGCGTAGGGCATGATCTGGACCTCGAGTGACCAGCTCGGGAAGTCGCCCTTGGTGATGGCGCCGAACAGGTCCTGGCGGTGGTGATCCGGCGAGCTGCCTGCCAGTTCGTCGGCCTCGGCCTGGGTCAGGAAGTCGATGCCCTGGTGGGTCTTGAAGTGATACTTGACGAAGAAGCGCTCACCGGCCCCGTTGACCCACATGTAGGTGTGCGAGCCGAAGCCGTCCATGTGCCGGAAGGACTTGGGAATACCGCGGTCACCCATCAGCCAGGTGACCTGGTGCGCCGTCTCCGGACGAAGCGTCCAGAAGTCCCATTGCATGTTGTGGTCGCGCAGGCCCGAGTCGGGCATCCGCTTCTGAGAATGGATGAAGTCCGGGAACTTGATCGGGTCCTGGATGAAGAAGACCGGGGTGTTGTTGCCGACCAGGTCGTAGTTGCCGTCCTCGGTGTAGAACTTCAGTGCGAAGCCACGCGGGTCCCGCCAGGTGTCCGGGCTGCCCTGCTCACCGGCCACGGTGGAGAACCGGGCCAGCATCTCGGTCTTCTTGCCCTTCTGCAGAAACTTCGCATGGGTGTACTGACTGACGTCCTCGGTGATCTCGAGTTCACCAAACGCACCGGCGCCCTTGGCGTGCACGACCCGCTCCGGGACTCGCTCGCGGTTGAACTGAGCCAGCTTCTCGATCAGGTAATGGTCATGCAGCACGATCGGACCCTGCGGGCCCTGAGTGAGAGAGTTGTTGTCGCTACCCGCGGGCGCGCCGGCGTTGGTGGTGGTGATCGAACCTGGTTTTACCGCTGTCATCAGGAGAGCTCCTTCGTAGCTGGATGAACGGGGTTGGAAAATGTCTGGCAATTCGCGCACAGGCCCCACCAGGTGACCTCAGCCTCGTCGATGGCGAACTGGTGTTCGGCCGCCGCAGTGGACGGCTCGAGGCAGGGCGCCTCGCCGACCGCGCAGTCGATGTCGGCGATCTCGCCGCAGCCGCGGCAGACCAGGTGATGGTGGTTGTCGGCGACCCGGATCTCGAAACGCGTAGGCTGCCCGGCCGGTTCGATCTGCCGTAGCAGGCCGGCGCGGGTGAGGGCCGCCAGCACGTCGTAGACGGCCTGCTGGGAGACCGAGCCGATGGCCCGCCGGACCCTGCTGGTGACCGTGTCGGCGTCGAGATGCTCACCGTGCTCGATGGCCGACAGCACGGCAATGCGCTGTCGGGTGACCCGCAACCCCGAGTCGGCGATCCGGGATTGGGCCTTGCGGAACTGGTCCTCCTGCGACGGAACGTCTGAGGACTGGGCCGAGTCGGCTCGCCGGGACGCTCCGGGGAGGTCTGGAGGCGTCGGCGTCATGTGCTCACCGTAGCCCTTATCTGGAATGAGTCAAGAAAAGGCTCCGGTGAATTCAATTATGAACGGGCTGGGAGAATGGCCGGGTGACCGATGCCCCGAAACACCCCGACGAGACACCTGAGCCCGCTTACCGGTCAGGTTTCTGCGCCTTCGTCGGGCGGCCGAACGCGGGCAAGTCGACGCTCACCAATGCCCTGGTCGGCTCGAAGATCGTGATCACCTCGGACAAGCCGCAGACCACCCGGCGGGCAGTGCGTGGCGTCCTCAACCGGCCGTCCGGTCAGCTCGTCGTGGTCGACACGCCGGGACTGCATCGACCGCGGAATCTGCTGGGTGAGCGTCTCAACGAGGTCGTGCGCAACACCTTGGCCGACGTGGATGTAATCGGGTTCTGCGTGCCGGCGAACCAGAAGATCGGACCCGGAGACCGGTTCATCGCAGCTGAGCTGAAGGCTTTGCGGGCACCTACCATCGCAGTGGTCACGAAGACCGACACGGTGTCCAAGCCACAGGTCGCCCAGCAACTGCAGGCCATCAGCCAGCTCGGCGATTTCGTGGAGATCGTTCCCGTGTCGGCCTACCGCAATGACCAGGTGGACTTGTTGGCCGATCTGCTTTTCGCCAGGCTGCCGACCGGACCCCAGCTGTATCCCTCGGAGGTGGCTACCGACGAAACCGACGAGGCCCGGATCGCCGAACTGATCAGAGAGGCTGCGCTGGCCGACGTCCGAGAGGAACTGCCGCACTCGATAGCCGTCACCATCGAGGAGATGAATCCACGCGAGGTCGCCGACGGTAAGCCCCCGTTGCTGGACATCTTCGCCACGCTGCACCTCGAGCGATCGAGCCAGAAGCCGATCATCCTCGGCGTGGGCGGTCAGCGGCTGCGAGGTATCGGCACCGAGGCGCGCCGCGGTATCGAGCACCTGCTCGGACAACGGGTACACCTGAACCTGCATGTATCCGTGCTCGGCGAGTGGCAGCGGGATCCGAAGAAGCTCGATCGATTGGGATTCTAGTCGTGATATCTCTTGCTAGCTAAGTACAAAGCCGCCTTCATTCGGCCCGGCGCCACGGCATTCACTGCGGCCGGCTTTCTGTTCCGCTTCTCCATGGCGGTATATCCGATCGCTCTCGTCCTGATCATCTCAGGCCGGACGGGGCAGTATGGTTTCGCCGGCGTGGTGAGCGGCGCGTACGTGATCGGCGGCGCCCTGGGTAACCCGGTCGCCGGCACGCTGGTCGACCGGCTCGGCCAGCATCGCGTGCTGCCGCCGTTCCTGATTGCCCATGTGAGCGTGACTGCAGTCATGGCCGCGTTGATTGCCGGGCGGGCACCGCTGTGGACGCTGCCGTTACCAGCGGCTTTGATGGGGCTGACGCTGATCAACGTGGGCGCACTGACCAGGGCCCGCTGGTCCTACCTGTGGCCCGGGGACGCACCGGAGCGGTCCACGGCCTATTCGCTCGAGTCGAGCCTGGATGAGTTGATCTTCGTTCTCGGGCCGTTGTCGGCGACCATCCTGGCCACCCATAGCCCGGCCGTCGTTACCCTGTGCGCGGCGGTGGCGTTGGTCGCAGCGGGATCGGTGTGGCTGACCGGGCTACGGGCTACCGAACCGCCGGTCACCGTCCGGGAGCCCGGTGAGACTCGAAGCTTCGCCTTGCGGCACCGGGGAATGCTGCTCATCACCATGGTCATGGTGTTCATGGGCGCGGTGTTCGGCAGTGCCGAGGTCGTGATGGTCGCCTTCTGTGGCCAGCACGGCAACCGGGCCAGCGCCGGCTGGGTGCTCGCCTGTTTCGCCGGCGGCAGCGGGCTTGCCGGCTTGCTGTACGGGGCACGGCATTGGAAAACACCCCTGCTGCGACGGTTCGTGCTGAGTGCGGTCGTCTTCGGAGTGCTGCCGTTCCTGTACTTTGCGGCGGGCAGTATCCCAGCCCTTGCGGTCTGCACGGCGATCGTCGGACTGGGTATCGCGCCGACGCTGATCGGCGGGTTCGGACTGGTGGACTCGATCGTTCCGGCCCGATCGCTGACCGAGGGCCTGACCTGGATCGGCACCGGACTGTCGGTCGGGTACGGCTTCGGCGCTGCGCTGGTGGGCAGCATCGCCGATGCCCATGGGGCCCATCGGGCGTTCATCGTGCCGGTGGGGTGCGCCGTCGCAGCCGCCGGTTTCGCGCTGTTGCTGTCGGCGCGGCTGAACTCGTCCGACGCTGAGCTGCGCGAGCCGGTTCCGGTCGGATGAGCAGCTCCGATCGGCAGCTGCTGCCCGTCAGGTTGCTCTTGGTCTTGGGCGCGCTGTCGGCGATGGGCCCCTTGTCGATCGACATGTACCTGCCTTCGTTGCCGGTGGTGGGCTCGGACCTGCACGCGTCGACCTCGGCCGTGCAACTCACGCTGACCGCCTGCACGATCGGTCTGGGGGCGGGTCAACTGGTGGTTGGGCCGCTCTCGGACACCTTCGGACGGCGAAGGCCGATGGTCATCGGCATGGCTCTGTTCGCGGTGTTCTCGCTGGCCTGCGCGCTTACCTCGTCGCTGCCGGCGCTGATCGGATTCCGCTTCCTACAGGCGTTGGGCGGATCTGCGGGCCTGGTGGTCTCGAGGGCCATCGCCCGGGATCTGCGATCCGGCGTCGCGTTGGCCCGGCTGTTCTCGATCCTGATGCTGGTCAACGGCACCGCGCCGATCCTGGCACCCATCCTCGGTGCGCAACTGGTGCGGTTCACCTCCTGGCGCGGGGTCTTTGTCATCCTGGCGGTCATCGGTGTGCTGCTGGTGGGTGGCATCCTGCGGGCCGTTCCGGATACCTTGTCGCCCGAACTGCGCCGGCCCGGGAACCTAGCTGCCACCTTTTCCACCTACCGTGCGTTGTTGAGCGACCGGGCTTTTGTGCTGCTCGTCCTGACCGGTGCTTTCTCGTTCGCCACGATGTTCGCCTATATCTCGGGCTCGCCGTTCGTACTCGAGGAGCGGTTCGGCCTGTCCGCGCAGCTGTTCAGCGCAGTGTTCGCGATCAACGCGCTCGGCATCGTGCTGAGCAGTCAACTGGTTCGTGTCGATCCGACCCGGGCGGTCCGTCTCGGGCTCGGCATGTCGATGGGCGGCGCGGCACTGGTCGCGCTAGGCCTGGCCGGCCATCTCGGATTACCTCTGCTGCTGCCGGGTTTCTTCCTGATCACCGCTGGATTCGGGGCGACCGCGCCAAATGTGACCGCACTGGCGTTGTCCGGTCATCCTGAGGCTGCCGGGGCCGCTTCGGCGGTATTCGGCGCCGGACAGTTCCTGATCGGTGGCTCGCTCGCCCCCCTGGTTGGTCTGGGCGGGCGCAGCACGCTGCCGATGGTCCTCACCATTGCCGGCTTGGCCACCGCCGCGCTGTGCTTCGGATTGCTCTCGATCCGGCTCGCCCGGCGGGCAACCGCCGTCACAACGGGCGCCATCCCTGCCTGATGAACCAGTGGCCGCCCTCGCCGAGGTGGTCGAGGACCGCCCGCTGCAACCTGGTGTGCCGGGGTAGTCGGTCGAGATCTTGCAGGCCCCGCTGGTGGAAGACGAAGTAGACGATGTCCTGGTCGCCGACGGTGCTGGTGCCGTCGAGCTCGAACAGCCTTTGAAAGCGGACCAGATTGGATTCGACAGGCAACACGTCGGCCAGCCGGTGGTCGAGCATCCAACTGCGGCAATGGAGGGTGACCGCGGTCACCTCCGGGAAATGGTCGCTCAGGAACGGGCCGAACCGCGCTAGCGAATCGCGAACGGCTGCCTCATCCAGCGGAGCGCCTTCCGGAATGTGCACACCTGGGGCCCAGTCGCCAGGACGGACTCCATTCGGCAGCGCCGCAGCCCTACTGCCTGCCTGATCGATGCGGCCGAGGTCCAGCTGTAGCCGGCCGAGTTGGTAGAGCGAGCCGGACCAGTGCAGTTCCAGCCAGCGGTGGGTTTCCAGACCTAGGGAGCCATGGACGCCGCGGTGCAGTGCGACGTGCCGTCCCAGATCGGCCAGCGTCGCCCGGGAAACGCCTGAGCTGACGCCGCGCTGTCGATGGAATTTCGCTATATCGCCTGACGTTGCGACGAATGCCAACAGTTTCAGGACGTCGCTAGTCATGACGCCGGTGAGATTCACAGCTGACTCTGGTTCAGCGACCGGAGCCGGCGCTCGGGATTCGAGGAAACCGCCGATGGCTCGACCGATTCGCAACGCGTGATCGCTGACCGACTGGGTCATCGTCGGGTCGGCGAGGACGAGGTGGGCGGCCTGCCGAGTGTCGTCGGCGTCTTGTTCGGCGAAGCCGAGCAGCCGCAACCGATCGATGAGTTCGTTGCTGCTCAGGGCGTCGAGGTGGCTCACCCGAGTCACGGTATGCGGCTGAGCCGTCCGGTGCGCGAGGCTCATCGCTAACGTGAGTAGACTGTTGTGTGTAGCCCGCAGAGTTCTGCCTCGGGCTACGTTTCGTCGATCACCACGCGCCGCGACCCCTATGGTCTGCGCCGGGCAGGACGATCTCTTTCTATTTTTTCGGAGTTGCTAGATGGCGGATTCCCGCCCCGGTACCACCGCGCCCTCGACCGAGCAGCGCGATTCCTCGATCACCTTCGCCGACCTCGGCGTCCCTCAGCGGCTTGTCGATGTGCTTGCTGCGCAGGGCATTATCACTCCCTTCCCGATTCAGACGGCGACGCTGCCCGATTCATTGGCGGGCCGCGATGTACTCGGCCGCGGCCGTACCGGCTCGGGTAAGACCTACGCCTTCGTGTTGCCCCTGCTTGCACGGCTCTCGACCAGTGGCACGGAGCGTCGTCCCAAGCGACCGCGGGCCCTCATTCTGGCCCCGACCCGCGAGCTGGCCAGCCAGATCGAGGCCGCCGTGGCCCCGCTGGCAGCGGCCTTCTCGATGCGTGCCATGACGGTGTTCGGCGGGGTGGGTGCGAACCCACAGATCAACGCTCTCAAGGCCGGTGTGGACGTGCTGGTCGCGTGTCCGGGCCGCCTGGAGGATCTGATGTCCGGTGGGCACGTCAGCCTCGATGCGATCGAGATCACGGTGCTGGACGAGGCCGACCACATGGCCGATCTCGGATTCCTGCCCGCGGTACGTCGACTGCTCGACAAGACCCCGCGCGTCGGGCAGCGGATGCTCTTCTCGGCCACGCTGGACGGCGGCGTCGACGTGATCGTCAAGCGGTTCCTCAGCAATCCGATCACCCACAGCGTGGACTCGGCCCAGTCGCCGGTAGCCAAGATGTCGCACCATGTGTTGCACGTTCAGCACGACGACCGGTTGCCCGTCCTGGTGGATCTGACCGCAGCACCCGGTCGGACGCTGGTGTTCACCCGGACCAAGCACGGCGCCAAGAAGTTGACCCGCCAGTTGATCGCGTCCGGCGTGCCGGCGGTCGAGCTGCACGGCAATCTGGCCCAGAATGCCCGTACCCGCAACCTGACCGCGTTCGCGGACGGGACGGCGGACACCTTGGTGGCCACCGACATCGCCGCCCGGGGTATTCACGTCGACGACGTGTCGCTCGTGGTCCACGCAGATCCGCCGGTGGAGCACAAGGCTTATCTGCACCGTTCCGGACGGACGGCCCGGGCAGGTGCCGGTGGGACGGTCGTCACACTGATGACCGACGACCAGGTTTCAGACGTCAGGGATCTGACCCGCAAGGCCGCGATCAACCCGACGACGACCCGGCTGCGTCCGGGCCATCCGTTGCTGGCCGAACTGGCGCCCGGCGAGCGCATCTTCGTGTCGCCGCCGGCGAATGCGACCAGCCCGGATACCCCGCGGGGCTCAGGCTCGGGTCGCGGAAGCCGTAGCCGCACCTCGACACCCCGTAACGGATCGTTGCCGCGAGGTACCTCAGGCGGTTCCGGACAGCGGGGCGGTTCGTCCGCGCGTGGTGCGGGTTCGTCCTCGCGTGGTGCGGGTTCGTCCGCGCGCGGTGCGGGTTCGTCCTCGCGTGGTACGGGTTCATCCGGTGGGGCCCGTGGTGGGTCTGCCTCCGGAGCCGGTTCGGCTCGGACGTACACCACGAGCAGCAGCCCGGCGGCACCTCGAACGACGGGTGCAGCGGCATTCTCTGCCGGTGCCCGGCCCCGCGGGCGTCGTGCCGGAGGCTGACCCCGCAGGCCCTATGTCCTACTGGGTGATCAAGACGCATTACTGCGCGCCATGACTTCGCGGCGGTGGCGTGTTCGCGGCGGGTGCCTAGGGCGGTGGGCCGCTCGGGTCCCTCGGCGTCGCTGCTGACGAGGAGTTGGGCGTTGAAACATTGGATCCAGTCGGTGCGGGTCTTCGTGATCCGCGAGCCCGGATCAGTGAGGTTACGTCGGGCTTCCGCGGAAGAACCCGGCGCTGGTCCACGGCCGGTGTCGTCCACGGCGGGTGTCGTCCACGGCGGGTGTCGTCCA
>JAVEEN010000199.1 GCA_030840445.1 Pseudonocardiales bacterium | reverse complement strand
GACGGAACACCCAACGGCGCAACAGGACGAAACGCAGCGCCGTGGCCACCAGGTTCGCCACCACGAGGGCCGCCACCTCGATCCCACGGCTCGGGTGCGCAGTGATCAGGTGCAGCGCGGCCAGCGATCCGCTCGTCAACCCCAGGCCGAGGGCGAACACGGCCACGCCCTGAGCCTGGTGGGTGACAGCCTTGCTCCGGCCGGAGATGCCGAACGTGAGGCGGCGATTCGCGGCGGTGTTCGCCATCGCGGTGAGCAGCAGCGCAAAGAAGTTGGCGGCCTGGGCGCCGACCGTGCCACGGGCCAGCACGAACAGCACCAGGTAGGCCAGCGTGCTCAGCACCCCGATGAACGCGAACCGGACGAGTTGCCGCAACAGCCCGGATGGCACCTCGGCCGCCGAGACATCCAGGGGCTGGCGTCCCAGTTGGGCGCGGATCTCGGCCAGCGGTAACGCACCGGTGGCCAGCGCCCGACCGACCCGCGCCACGCCCTTGAGGTCGGCGATCGCCGTGGACAGGATGTCGACCCGACTGTCCGGGTCGTCCACCCAGTCGACCGGCACCTCGTGGATCCGCAGGCCGGAACGTTCGGCCAGCACCAGCAATTCGGTGTCGAAGAACCAGCCGGTGTCCTGCACCAGCGGCAGCAGTTGCCGGCTGACCTCGGACCGGATCGCCTTGAAGCCACATTGGGCATCGGAGAACCGGGTCAGTAGCGTGCTGCGGAGAATGAGGTTGTAGCCGCGGGAGATCACCTCCCGCTTGGTGCCGCGTACCACCCGACTATGCCGGGACAACCGTGATCCGATGGCGAGGTCGGAATGCCCGCTGATCAGCGGCGCGACCAACGGCAGCACAGCGTTCAGATCAGTGGACAGGTCGACATCCATATAGGCCAGCACCTCTGCGTCCGAGGCCAGCCAGACGGCGTTCAGCGCCCGTCCACGTCCCTTTTCCTCGAGCCGGACGTACCGGACGGCGTCGAGTTCGTCGGCGAGCGCGGCGCCGATCAGGGGCGTGCCGTCGGTGCTCGCGTTGTCGGCGATGGTGATCACGAACCGGTAAGGGAAGTACCGCGCCAGGTGGGCGTTCAGCCGCCTGACCGCGGGTGCCAGATCGGTTTCCTCGTTGTGGACCGGGATGGTGACGTCCAGCATCGGAGGAGAGTTGTCGACAGCTGGGGCGGCGGTGTTCGGCTGGGCTAACGACGTCATGCTGTCAGCTTCGGCAAGTGGCCTTGCGCCGCGTTGTGGTCCGCCTGTGGCTGGTCTTTGACTCGCGGCGGCACTACTTCGTCAGGTCGTAGAGGGTCACGCCGCCGACGGTGGTCGCGGTGAAGTTGCTCTCCACCCAGTTGGTGATTTGCGAGGACGAACTGCTGCCGCCGGTCTGGCTGCCCGCCCCGCCGCCGCTCCCGCTGGCGATGAAATAGTGAATCTTCTTCGCCGCGACATCGGCCTCGAACTGGGCCAGGGTCGGGGACGGGTCGCTACCGTTGAAACCACCGATCGCCATCACAGGTTTCTCGGTAGCCAGCTGGAATCCGGCCGCGCTGTTCGAGCCGACGGCAGCAGCTACCCACGTGTAGCTCGAGGAATTGGCCTTCAGTGCCGTGACTACCGCGGCTGAAGGTGTGCTCGCGCTGAGCAGCCCACCCGCTCCGCCGCCGCCGAACCCGGCCCGACCGCCCGTTTGACCACCGCCCGGAGTCGCGCCGGCCTGGCCTCGTGGGCCTGCACCGGCCGGACCACCACCGGCCGGACCGACACCGGTTGGTGCACCGCCGCCGAAGCGGCCACCACCGCCCCCGGCGCCGCCGCGGCCGAAGCCGGCACCGCCAGCGCCCGATGGTCCGGCGCTCGGGATCGCACCGGAATGCGGCGTGGCGGCCGTTGCCACCGAGTACGCGGTTGGACCAGCCAATGAGGCCAGCAAAGCCACGGCGGCCACCGCCGTGCCGACCCTGGACGCCAGTCGGGTGAGCACCAGCAACAGCAAGGCCGACGCGAAACCCACGAGCAGGATGGCGAAGCGCAGCCACGGCATCCAGGTCGAGTTACGGTCCAACAGGACGAACTCCCATACGGCAGTTACCGAAACCGCTATGGCCAGCAGCACGTTGGCGGTCACGTCGCGTCGCATCCGCCATAGCCCGGCGGCCGAAACCCCGATCACGCCGCCGACGGCCGGAGCCAGCGCCACCGTGTAGTAGGGATGGATGATGCCCTTGGCGAAGCTGAAAACCACGGCGGTGACCAGCAGCCAGCCACCCCAGATGATGAGGGCCGCACGGGTCCGATCAGTCCGTGGGGCCCGGCGGGCGTACCAGAGACCGATGCCCAGCATCAACAGCGACGTCGGCAACAGCCAGGCGATCTCGCCGCCCATATCGCTGCCGAACAGTCGGCTCCAGCCGGTGGCTCCCCAGTTGCCACCGGCAGTGGCACCGCCGCCGACACTGCCTGTCTCGTTACCGGTCAGCCGGCCGAGCCCGTTGTAGCCGAGGGTCAATTCCAGGATTGAGTTGTGTTGCGAGCCGCCGATATAGGGACGGTAGCTGGCCGGCGTCAGCTGCACGATCGCGATCCACCAGCCGGCTGAAGCAATCATGGCACCACCGGCGAGGAGCAACTGCCAGATGCGGCGTCGGATAGTGGTTGGTGCGCAGATCAGGTAGGCGAGCGCGAAGGCAGGGACCACGAGCATGGCCTGCAATTGCTTGGTCAGAAAGGCGAAGCCGGTGAGCACGCCCACCGCAACTAGCCACCTGGTCGAGGCGGCCTCCAACGACCGCAGCACACAGTAGGCACCGATCGTCATGAGCAGGACGAGCAGGGAGTCCGGGTTGTTGAAACGGAACATCAGCGCGGCCACTGGGGTCGCGGCGAGCACGGCACCGGCGATCAAGCCAGCCAGTGGGCCGGACGTTCGCCGGACCGCGAGATACAGTACTGCGACGGCAGCGATGCCCTCGAGCGCCTGCGGAACCAGGATGCTCCACGAGCTCAAGCCGAAGATTCGCACCGACAGTGCCATGATCCACAACGCGGCCGGTGGTTTGTCAACAGTGATCGAATTAGCGGCATCCGACGAGCCGAAGAACATCGCCTTCCAGCTGGCCGAGCCGGCCTGCGCAGCGGCGGAGTAGAACGAGTTGGCGTAGCCCGAGGCGCCAAGACCCCATAGGTACAGCATCGCGGTGGCAAGCAGCAGGGCCAACAGCGACGGACGCACCCAGCTCGGGTCGTCCGTCCGGCCCCTCACGATGCCGCCCACGCGGTCGCGCCAGTTACGTCCGGAGGTCACTCGGCTCCACACCGAGGTATCGTTGTGTGGAGAATGGCCAGGGGCGGTAAGGGTATCTGCCGTCATACCTGAAGAACTTGCCCGGTGAAGCTGGCGGCAGTCTGTGACGGCGTTGTGGTCGCGCCATGTATCGGAAGCTGGACCGTGAAGACCGTATCGCCGGGTGCGCTGCGTACCGCGATCTCACCACCGTGGGCAGTGACCACCGCGGCCACGATGGCCAGGCCGAGACCGGTGGAGCCTGCCGCGCGGGACCGGGATCCCTCCCCGCGCGAGAAGCGCTCGAAGATATCGGGCATCAGTTCGGGCGGGATCCCTGGGCCATCATCGCGAACCTCGACGACCACCGATTTCCCTTGCTGGGCCAGGGAAACCCATACGTTGGTGCCGACCGGGGTGTGCGTTCGCGCATTGGCCAGGATGTTCACCAGAACCTGCTGCAGGCGAGGTTCGTCGCCGTGAACGGTCACCGGTTCGTCGCCCACGTCGAGGTGCCACTTGTGAGCCGGCCCGGCGGCATGGGCGTCGCTGACGACGTCGACGATGAGGCGGGTCAGGTCGACCTCCGCCGCGGCCAGCGGTCGACCCGCATCGAGACGAGCCAACAGCAGCAGGTCTTCCACGAGGGTCGTCATGCGATTGGCCTCGGATTCGACCCTTGTCATGGCGTGCGCGATGTCCGGTGGGGCGACCTCCCGGCTGCGACGGGTCAACTCCGCATAGCCACGAATCGAGGCCAACGGGGTGCGTAGCTCGTGGCTGGCGTCGGCGACGAACTGGCGGACCCGGGTTTCGCTCTGATGGCGCGCGTTCAGGGCGTCGCTGACGTTCTCGAGCATGCGGTTCAGTGCGACGCCGACCTGGCCGACCTCGGTGTGCGGGTTGGGGTTCGGCACGCGGACGGCCAGCGCTACCTCGCCTTCGTCCAGCGGCATTTCGGCGACCTTGCTGGCGGTAGAGGTAACGCGCCGCAAGGGGCGAAGTGCCAGGCGGACGATGAATGCACCGAGCAGCGCCGCGATGATCAGCCCGACCAGGGTCACGATCGTGATGACGGCGGTCAGATTCACCAGCGTGGCTCGGACATTGCTCAGTGGCAGTCCGGTGATGAGGATGTCCCCGGTATCGGTATTGCGCGCGGCAACGACACGGTAGGAGCCGTAGCCGGGCACGTCGACGGTATGCGGCTTGCCGTCGGGTTTCACCCGCGCGAGCACGTCGCCAGTCGCGCTGGGCAGCGTGGTGCGGGTGGCCGATTGCCCCGTCTGCTGCAGGATTTGTGCGGCGTCGACAGTGCCGTTTGCCAGGACCCGCACACCGATGGTATTGATCTCCGAACCCGGCGGTAGCAGGGATCCGTTTCGTATCTGGCGACTGAAGTCAGGTGGCAGGGATCCGGCGAAGCCGGGTGGTGAGGTGCCTCCGAAGGCTCCGTTGACCCGGCCGCCGGCGGCGTTGAGCTGGCCGTCGAGGCGGCCCATCAAGTAGTGCTGTAGCGCCACCTCGGTGAACAGGCCGATCGCAAAACAGAGCACGACCAGCAATGCCAGTACGCCGGAGACGATTCGGGCGCGGAGCGTCCAGTCCCTCAGCGGTTTGGCACGAAGGCGCCCACGGGCGACTTTCCTCATGTCAACTCGCGGCGCGCAGTACGTAGCCCACGCCACGAAGCGTGTGGATCATCGGCTCGCGGCCGGCGTCGATCTTCTTGCGCAGGTAGGAGATGTAGATCTCGACAACGTTGGCCTGGCCACCGAAATCGTAATTCCAGACCCGGTCCAGAATTTGCGCCTTGGACAGCACCCGACGGGGGTTGCGCATCAGGTACCTGAGCAGTTCGAACTCCGTCGCGGTCAGGGATATCTCTTCATCGGCGCGGAAAACCTCATGGCTCTCCTCGTCCAGGCTGAGGTCGCCGACCGTGAGCACCGAGCCGCCCTTGGCCGTCGCGACTGAGGTGCGCCGCATCAGGCCGCGAACCCGGGCCACAACCTCTTCCAGGCTGAACGGCTTTGTCACATAATCGTCGCCGCCCGCGGTCAAGCCGGCGATCCGGTCCTCGACAGCGTCCTTCGCGGTCAGGAACAGCACCGGCAGATCGGGCAGGTCGTCCCGCAACCGCCGCATGACCTCGAGGCCGCTGAGATCGGGCAGCATGATGTCGAGTACCACCGCATCCGGCTTGAACTCACGCGCCATCCGTACCGCACTCAGGCCGTCGTTGGCGGTCCGGATGTCCCAGCCCTCGTATCGCAGGGCCATGGTCAACAGGTCGGCGAGGTTCGGTTCGTCATCGACTACCAACACCCGCACGGGTGTGCCATCGATCCGGACGAGTGATGCTTGGCGGGGGGCTGAGGTGGCGGTCACGATTTATAGAGTGTGGCAGATCCCTGGCCCGGAGCTGAGCGAAGTTTGTGGGTGAGCTGTGGATTTGAAATTTGTGTTGACGTCGAGCCGGATTTGCACAGCTGCCGGCCAGGCTGTGCGGTCACGCTAGAGGCGCGAGGCCCGGCGAGCGATCGGGCCATGAGAGGTGTGCTTGCAGATGGCTAGCGAGGTCCCGAGCAGGTGGCCATCGGCGGGGTCATACCCGTCCGGCGCGACGAGGTACAAGCAATGGTCACCGAGGGCAACGGTGATCGCCGTGCTGGCAGCGATTGTTATCGCGAGCGCGGGTACGGTTGCGGTTTCGTGGGCGGCCCCGGCGTCTAACGGCGGTCAGGCGAGCCGGGGCGGGACCGGATTCGGCCGCGGCGTCGCCCCCGGCGGCCGCTTCGCGCCTGGCCAGGGTGGTGTGGCGCCTGGCGGCGGTTTCGGGCCTGGCCAGGGTGGCGTGGTGCCTGGCGGCGGTTTCGCGCCTGGCCAGGGTG
>JAVEEN010000195.1 GCA_030840445.1 Pseudonocardiales bacterium | reverse complement strand
CGGTCCGGCCCCATGGTGAGGATGGTGACCTCGCCGCCGTGGGCCTCCTTGAGCAGCAGTCCCTCTTCGATGGCGTACTCATCGATCTCGTTGATCACGGCATCGGAGGCGTCGCGGTCGAGCGTGTTGTCCCCCGCCTGCAGCTTGCGCTCTGCGTAGGTGTCAGGCACCTGCTTCATCAGGACGACGATATTCATCCGGCTCTCGGTCCTTACTCTCGTCGATACTGTCGGTTACTCGGCTCTCGGCTACTCACGAAAACGCCGAGGGCATCGGGTGCTCGGTCGGTGCGAATTCTGGGTGCTTCAAGTATTACCAGGATATTGCCTAAGTTACCCACGGGTAGCAAGCTCGGGTGAGCTACCCGTAGGGTGTTTCTACTCACGTGAGGCGCTGATGCGGCGGGCGATTCCCCCGCGCCAGACGCTTCACCGACCGATCAGGAGATCGACTGTGGCTCTTCCAGATTCGGGCCGGGCGACGGCTGAATTGCCGCTGACCGGCGAGCGCACGCTGCCCGACGTGGCGAGCGAGAACTATTGGTTCCGCCGGCACGAAGCGGCCTATCGCCACCTGATGGCAGAGATCGCCGGTGGCGTACTGGTGGAGATCGGTTCAGGCGAGGGGTACGGCGCAGCCCTGTTCGCCGAACAAGCAGCTGCGGTGTTGGCCATCGACTACGACGCCGGATGTGTGGCTCACGCAGCCCGCCGCTATCCCCACGTATCGGGGGTAAGGGGCAACCTGGCGGCGTTGCCGGTCCGATCCGGGCAGGCCGATACCGTCGCGGCACTGCAGGTCATCGAACACGTTTGGGACCACCGGCAATTCGTCACCGAATGCGCGCGCATCCTGCGCCCCGGTGGCCTGTTGATGCTGACGACGCCGAACCGGCTGACCTTCTCCCCCGGCCTCGACCGTCCGGTCAATCCGTTTCACACCCATGAGTTCACTGCCCCGGAACTGTCGGCACTGGTCGGACACGCAGGCGTCGCTGTGCTTGCCGTAGGGGGCCTGCGAGCGGGACCCCGGCTGGCAGAGCTAGACAACAAGTACGCCGCCCAGGGGGTGCGATCCTTCGTCGACGCACAGCTGGCCGGTGCTCCCGAACGCTGGGCCGATTCATTGTGGGCCGATGTCGTCTCGGTCACCGTGGCGGACTTCGTGGTGTCCGAGGTGGCCGACGATTCCTGCCTCGACCTCATCCTGTTGGCACAGCGCTGGTGACGGTTGGCCCCGCTCCCAAAGCCGGCCCGCCGCAGCCGGTAGGAACCTTTTGCCTCGTGCTGCACACCCACCTGCCGTGGGTGGCACACCACGGGACCTGGCCGGTCGGTGAGGAATGGTTGCATCAGGCCTTCACCGGCTCGTGGCGCCGCGTGCTGGCGATGCTGGAATCCCTGGCCGCGGAAGGCTATTCCGATGTGCTGACGCTCGGCGTGACACCGGTGGTCGCATCGATGTTGGATGACCAGTACTGCTTGGGCGAGATCCACTCCTGGGCCGGACGCTGGCAGCTCCGGGCCGAACAGCTGGGTGTGCAGAGCGACCGATCAGGCGATCACGCGACATTGGCGGCTCACGAGCGGCGCGCGGCGACGGCCTGCCTGGCCGACCTGGAAAGCCGCTGGCTGACCGGTGGTTTGTCTGCGGTGTTGCGCCCACTGCTCGACGCGAGCACCGTCGAGCTGATCGGCGGTCCGGCCACCCACCCATTTCAGCCTTTGCTCATCGAGCGGTTCGCCGCCGCCCAGCTGGCCGTCGGGCTGTCCGATCCGTCGCTGCGACTCGGTTCGAAGCCAAGCGGCATCTGGGCCCCTGAGTGCGGTTATGCACCCGGCATGGAGCAGCTCTACCAGGCACAGGGCATCTCGCACTTTCTGGTCGACGGACCGGCAGTCGGCGATCGCACCGGATTCGGCTATCAGGTCGCCGACAGCGAGGTGGTCTGTTTCGCCAGGGATCGGCCGATTTCCCATCGGATCTGGTCGGCACGAGACGGGTACCCGTCCGGAAGCGACTACCGCGACTTCCACACGTTCGACCACGGGTCGGGCTTTCGCTCCTCGCGTGTGACCAGCCTCGACACGCCCGCACAGTCCAAGCGGCCATGGGATCCGGCGGCCGCAGCCGCTGCCGTCCGGCGAGATGCCCACCGGTTCGTGTCCGACATCGTGGATCGCCTGTCCCGGCTGCGGGACGAGCACGGTCGGGAGGCGCTCGTCGTCGCCGCATTCGACACCGAGCTCTTCGGGCACTGGTGGTACGAGGGACCGGACTTCCTGGAGGCGGTCCTGCGGTTGCTGCCGCAGGCCAACGTACGGGTCAGCACGCTGAGTCGCAGCCGGGAGGCGGGCCTTCTCGACGGACGTATCGAGCTGCCCGCATCATCCTGGGGCGCCGGTCAGGATTGGCGGGTCTGGGACAACGAACAGGTGGCCGATCTGGTCGAGGAATCGGCGCAGGTTCAGAAGCGCCTGCTCGGCCTTCTCGACGGCCTCTTCGGCGGCGATTGCACCTCGGCGTTGCAGGTGCGGGGTCGTGACCCGGTGGCCGACCAGCTCTGCCGGGAGGCCTTCCTGCTGACCTCGAGTGACTGGGCTTTCATGGTCAGTCGGGACTCGGCTGCCGACTATGCCCGTGCCCGGGCCGCCGAACACGCTCGACGTTTTGCCTCGCTGGCCGACCTCGTCGAATCCGGTGACCGCGTCGCGGCGGTCGATCTCGCCGCGTCGCTGCAACAGGTAGACGGTCCGTTCGGCCACCTGGACGCCCGTACCTTGTAGGCCTCAGTCCGGCGGGCGAGCCTCGCTACCGTCGCTGGCATCGGCATCGGCATCGGCAGCGAGCCGGTAGTCACTGAGCTCGTAGCCGCCTGACAGAGCCGCGGCAACGCCGATCAGACCGATGACGGCAGCCAAAACCACCAGGACCGCGCTCCCATCTGCCGCGGCGTCATCGGCATCATCGACGAAGACCTCTCCGATGCCCTTGCAGGCGAAATGGAAGCTCCCAGTCGCGGCCGCGCGGAAGGTCGCGAACACATGCAGATCCCGGACGTCGTCCTTGGTCGATTCGAGGGTCAACGGCTGAGCTGTCCCGTCCGTGCTCGAGGCCGTGCAGGCGAGCGTTACCCCGGTGCCAAGCACCCCGGCCTTCGTCAGGCCCTCGACGCCGCCGGCGCTGGAGAGCTGGTAGACCTTGCCGGACGTAACCCGGTACGTCGGCGCGGGCGTGGCGCCACGGTCGTACGCATGCCGCTGTCCTTCCGAGACCAGCCGCGACGCGGCGAACGCCAGCAGTGCGATGAGTATCAGTACGACGCCGGCTACCAGTCGGGTGGCCGGCGCCGTTCGTTGGTGCACGTTGCCGATCACCGGCCTCCGTCCCTCATCGAGTTCATCCTTTCCTCGGCCGCCGGCACTCACAGATCGGCCCAGTCGGCGCCTGCCAACATGTCGTGAATCTGAGCCGTGTACGGAGCCAGGTCCAAACCTTGGGCCTGGAGCCATTCCTCCGAATAGTAGGTGTCGGCATATCGTTCGCCGCCATCGCAGATCAGAGTGACGATGCTGCCCCGCTCCCCCGCCTGACGCATTCGGGCCGCGATCCGAAGCGCTCCGATGAAGTTGGTGCCGGTGGATGCTCCAACCCGTTTGCCCAATGGTTCGGCCAGGAAATGCATCGCGGCCAGCGAGGCAGCGTCGGGCACTGAGATCATCCGGTCCACTACGTCACCCACGAAACTGGGTTCGACCCGCGGTCGGCCGATCCCCTCGATGCGGGAGCCGATGCCCGTCACGACCTTGTCACTGTTAGCCTGCCAGCCCGGCAGAAACGCTGAGTTCTCCACGTCGACCACGCACAAGCGGCTGGCCAGACGCCGGTATCTGATGTAGCGCCCTATCGTCGCCGAGGTGCCGCCGGTGCCCGCGCCGACCACGATCCAGGTCGGCACCGGGTAGCGCTCGAGCGCCATCTGCGCGAACGTGGACTCGGCTATATTGTTGTTCCCGCGCCAGTCCGTTGCCCGCTCGGCGAAGGTGAACTGGTCGATGTAGTGCCCGTCGCATTCACCGGCCAACCGGGCCGCCTCGGCGTAGACCAAGGTGGCGTCCTGGACTAGGTGGCAGCGACCACCCTGCCGCTCGATCAGGGCGATCTTGTTGGCCGAGGTTGACCGGGGCATCACCGCTACGAAGGGCAACCCGAGCAGCCGGGCGAAGTACGCCTCGCTCACCGCGGTCGATCCGGAGGATGCCTCGATCACTGTCTTTCGCGGTCCGAGCCAGCCATTGGCAACTGCGTACAGGAACAGTGACCGAGCCAGCCGATGTTTCAGTGAGCCGGTTGGGTGGGTGGATTCATCCTTGAAGTACAGGTCGATCTCCCAGTCCGAGGGAAGCTCGAAGCGCACCAGATGGGTGTCCGCCGATCTGTTGGCATCCGCCTCCACCCGTCGGATCGCCTCATCGGACCAGGCCCGGTCTGCGGCTGAGAACCTCTCCGTGTCGGTCATTCTCACTCACTCTCTGTCGTTTGACGGGCGTTCTCGTCGCGCGCAGGCCGGTCGGCGGGACGTGCTCGGTCGTGCTTGCTGGCCATGTCGCTCAGCGCAGCGCGGGTGGCGGAGTTCGCCTCATGATCGTCGAGCCGGCTCCGGATCACCCGCGCCGGAACTCCCGCCGCTATCGAGTAGGGCGGCAGGTCGCGGGTGACCACCGCGTTCGCACCGATCACGCTCCCATCACCGATGTGCACACCGCGGACCACGGTCACCTTGTTGGCCAGCCACACGTCGGCGCCGATCCGGATCGGCGACTTGGTGATCCCCTGGTCCTTGATGGGCCGGTCGGCGTCACTGAAGTTGTGATCGAAGTCAG
>JAVEEN010000194.1 GCA_030840445.1 Pseudonocardiales bacterium | reverse complement strand
CTCGATTGCGGTGATCACGTTCGCCGGAGATTGGACGTCAGCTGAGCCAGGTGCTGGCCGCCTCGCTGACTTCGTCACGCCCCGCTGAGGCGAGAATCCGCGTGACAGGGGGCATACCGTCAATGGGTGCTGTCCGTACTGCGTTCCCGTGACTTCCGACTGCTCTGGCTAAGCCAGTCGGCAAGTGTCATTGGCGACGCACTCGTCATCGTTGCGATCGGGCTGTTCGTCACCCGGCGTACCGGCAATCCCAGCGATGTGGGCATCGTGCTTGCCGGCTATTCGTTGCCGCTGGTCACCTTCATCCTGTTCGGCGGTGTGCTAGCCGACCGGTTGCCGCGCCAGCTGGTGATGGTCGTCAGCGACCTGATCCGGGCGGCGCTGCATGGCACGCTCGCGATCCTGATCGCCACCGATGTCATGCAGATCTGGCACATGGTGGTGATCGGGGTTCTGTTCGGTACCGCCGAAGCATTCTTCCGTCCGGCATACACCGGGCTGGTCCCGCAGACCGTCGCGGAGGAAGACATCCAGGCGGCACAAGCGCTCGGTGGCGTTACCCGCGAACTCGCCTCGTTCGCCTCGCCTGCGCTAGCCACTGCCCTCGTTCTGGGCGTCGGCGGAGCGGCCGCATTTGGTTTGGACGCGCTGACCTTCGTCTTTTCGGCGGCATTGCTGATTCGGGTCAAGGCTCGATCGCGGGGAGTCGCTGCCGGACGGACAACGGTTCTGCACGAGCTGCGCGAGGGCTGGCATGCCGTGCGCGAACGGTCCTGGGTTTGGGGGACGATCGCGGCCTTTTCGGCGGCGATCCTGGTCGCGCTGGCGCCGTTCTTCGTGCTCGGCGCCGCAGTCGCCAACGAGGTGTACGGGACCGAGGCGGTATTCGGCCTCACGAACGCGGCTTGGGGTATCGGAACGATCACCGGCGTCATCATCGGCGCCCGATGGAAGCCCCGTCGACCGATGTTGACGGGCATGATCGCTGCCATCCCGTGGCCCGCTGCGATTGCAGTGTTCGCCGCGGGGCCGCCACTGGTGGTGCTGTATCCGGCGATGGCCGCCGCTGGAGTGGGCATCGGACTGTTCGGCGTGTGGTGGGAAACCGCGCTGGCTCAACGGATCCCGCCGCACCTGCTGTCACGGGTATCGGCGTGGGACTGGATGGGTTCGCTGGCACTGCTCCCGGCCGGGTACCTGCTGGCTGGACCGTTGGCAGACGCCCTGGGTGACGTACGGGTCATGGTGGCTGGCGGCCTAATCGGCATGACGGCGTGCATTCTCGGGCTGTTGCCACCGGGTACCCGTCAGCTCACCCGACTCGAGGACGATGCGCCGACCGGGTTGCAGGCGGCGGCCGCAGTGCTCGGCACCTGACCGCAGGCAGCGGCGCCACGTGCCGTCGAGATTGCATGATTGGCGTGTTGTTTCACGGCCTGCACCAGATGGACGTTCGTCCTTGTTCGCATTGATCACCCCTGTGTGGGCCTGTCAAACAAGAGACGATTACTAGCCTGCTATCGAGTTCCGGTTCGGGCACCTGGTTCGTGCGTTAGCGCCGATTTTCACGCAGCGAATTGGCCCTCAGTTTTTCTTGTTGATCATGCGAACTCGTAGCGGACGGTTCGTCCGCCGAGCCAGGGCACGGTGATCTCGGGCAGGTCGGCCTGGCGGAGGACGGGTGTGCAAAGCGGGGGCGGCTACCAACCCAGCGGTAACCTCTGGACGGAGTGATCCAACCTGCAGAGAGGGCAGCGCCGTGTCATCGTCTTCGACCAAGCGCATAGTGTCGCGTGTTTTCCAGATCCTTTCTCTGGTTATGTTTTGTGGATGCGCCGCGAAGGCGGCAGGGACTCAGGAGCCGGCGGTTCGCGTCTCCGCCTCCCCGACCTCCGTCGCACTCAGCGGATGGGTTGGCTGGACGAACTCAATGCCAATAGATGAGTCTGCACCGGCACTTGCTGGCAGCGGCGGCGTCATAAAGCCGACAGTGCCGTACAACCAGAGCCAAGCACTGCAGATTTGTGCAACTGACGTACGACTGAACCGTGTGCAATTCGGTCAGGTCGTCATACGTGCGTCGAATGGCAACACGATCGGGGCTGGCACCGTTGATGGGACGCAGGTCCAAGTAGGCCAATCAACGCAGCAAGCCGACTACTCCAACAACTCGGGGGGAGATTTTAGCTGCGGCGCGAGATGGACTTCTCCGCCTGTCGGCGCGGAGTCGGCCTACACCGTCGAGTTCGATGGCCACTCGACAGTAATCAACGGTTCAGCCGCTGGCGGAGCAATCTACCTCTCGGTGCGGTGAAGTGGTTCCGCTGGCCGCTGGCCGTCGACAAGGCATTCGCGTCACCGCGCCTGCAGCAGCTCGGACCTTGCCGGGGTCGCCGGTCGAGACATTGAATGCGCCCTGCACCGCGAGGTAGACGAGATGGACGCTGGACCTTCCGACGATGTCGAGCCGCCGGAGATTGCCGAACTCCGCTGTCGTCACTACGAGGCCTTCGACGAGCTCACCGGTGACCGTGACCTCGGACTGCTGTGGCCCCCGGAACATCGCGTAATCATGGCCGAAACTCGATCTTGGCCCGATCATCGGGAGCGACTGTTCGTGCGCTCCCCATGGCCGGCCCCGACTGCGGCAGAAGTCGTGACAGCGCTGTTCGACTACCTGCCGGTCGACTCCACCAGTCCGGTCGCTCGATCCGGTCGTGAGTTGCGATCGGGTTTCCTCCTATGAAATAATGGAGATCTCGCTTGGAAGACGCGCGCCCATAGTTGGCCCTGCCTGAGCGAGTTGCACCATCCGAGTCCAAGATCTTGTGGACGCGGTTCATCTGAGCCCGTACCGAGGCTGGCATTGTGCCGGCCGTCGGGTGCGGGCTCTTGCTGTTTGTGGAGACCCTATCGACGAAACGACGTATCGAGTTACCGAATCATGCCCGGACCGCGACCTGCGGGCCGGGGCTTTGCTGTCTATATCGGAAAGGGAATGCCGAATGTTTAACGACCTCACGCAAGCGGGTGCTCGCTGCCTGGGTCAGGCTCGCGTCCTGTTGTGCCGTGGCGTCGACTGGATCTGCCGACAAGTGGCACAGCTGTGGGCCGCACACCGAGAGCTGATCACCAGCAACGCTGGCTACGCCGCAGCACTCGCAGCGGCCGTCACCGCGGTCCTGAGCCAGACCAACACCCGGGATCTGATCGAGGCGATCGTGGTCGGGTTGCTGTCCATCTACGTGGCAGTCCAGCGTGAACCGATCGCCGGGCTCGCCCGGGAGTTCGGAATCTCCCGCGACACCGCCTACACCTACCTCCGGTCAGCCGGCAGCGCACCACCGCAACTGCAGAATCCTTGAACCGGGCGCTCCGCCCCTCGGGGGTGGAGCGGTCTTTCTGCTTCTGGAGCTGGCTCAGCGCGCGTCCACCCTCTTCCAGCTTGAGGGACGGCCGGCCGAGGGCCGATGTGCCCTCGGCTGGCGTGTTGCTTCTGATCCGCACGGACGTCTTGCGGTCCGTGCGGCAAGTCGAGGCACGAGTGGCAGGCGGCCTCGAGTCCGTCCCCGGCGTGGCGCAGTCTCGCTCTCGACGCCAACCGGCAGGATCGTTGGAATGACGAGCGCGCGGCCTGGCCCCTGCATCATCACTATCCACACCACCGACGGAAGCACGATGCATACCAACACCGAGCAGCTCGTGCCTGAGGCGTCAGAGGACGTGACCGAGCCGGAAAAGGCGCTCGGGGTGCTGATGCGGCGGCTCCACGAGACCGGCGTGCTGACTCTCCACGAGGGCGCCACCGCGACGGCTGTTTTTGCAGCCTCGATCGCCCGCCTGGACGTCACGCCAGAGTCCGACATCGGCGCTCAGTTCAGCTGATTCGACCAGGCTGCGCGTCGGATAGGCCAACAGGTCGTCGATGGTCGGCACCTCGTCCGTCCGGGCCGCAATCGCCCTCACTGCGGCGTGCGGGCCGCCCACGGTGCTTCGGGCGAGCAGTACTTCCGGCGCGGCCCCGGCCGCACATGGCTGCATCGTCACCTGGGCGTGCACTCAGTAGAACGATCCGCTCGTAGCCGATGAGCGTGACTTGCTTCAAGCGATCCGCGATGCTCTCGACTATGAGCCGTGGCCCGACCCGTCGCGTCCGGCGCCTGATGGATTCAGGGCAGGTGTCGGATGAGTTACTTCAGGCTGCCGACCGTGAAGCTGACTTGCTTGACCCCTACATCGGAGCCGAGCACCTTGAGCTTGCTCGGCTCGATCTGGGGGGCAGGACGGGCGACCGAGAGGCGCTCCGGCTCAACATGACGATGGGAGTATCACGTCGCTGGTGGCGACCGCGCGGTCCACTTTCGGCGCTTCGTCGGCGCGGCGTCACCGAAACCCGTGCCGCCCGTCAAGCGGCTGATGGCCGTGATCGGCGCGATGATCCTAAACAGATGTAGGGGGCGGACACCCGGACCTGCGGATAAGCGCGCCTAGGAGCAGACAACGGACGAATACCATCAACTGGCGGTATGGAAATCGATCTTCGAGCTCGGCCACTAGCAGATGGGAGTCGATGGAACACAAAGATGCTGGGAACGACGCGGCCTTCGAGAAGGCCGCCGAGTAGTTGGGCAAGCCGCTCGAACTGCCCCTGGAACGCGTTTGGGCGATGACGTCTGACGACCCAGCATGCATTCGGCGATTCCTGGTCAAGCGGGGTCTCGCCACTGGCAGCCGGGCACTGTGTCCGTGACCATCGCGGCCACCTTGGCTCGAAGCATTGACTAATCCGCGTCGGCGGAGAACTATCCGTCGCGTCGCGTCGCTATCGGACGGCGGCGTGCGGACATCGGGGGCACCGATGAAAATCAGACGCT
>JAVEEN010000189.1 GCA_030840445.1 Pseudonocardiales bacterium | reverse complement strand
TTGCTAGCTGCTCACCGGGACCAGCTGGCCGGTGACGTCGTCTTCATGCTCCAGCCCGGCGAGGAAGGCTGGGACGGCGCGGGGAAGATGATCGACGAGGGTGTCCTGGATGCGGCGGGGCCGAGAGTCAGTTCCGCCTACGGGATGCATGTGGTCTCCGGGAAGTACCCGACCGGCGTCTTCTGCGCCCGTCCGGGCACGCTGATGGCGGCCAGCGGCTGGTTGAGGGTTCGGGTCCACGGCGAAGGTGGCCACGGATCGACGCCGCATCTCGCACTGGACCCGATCACGGCCGCCGCGGAGATGGTCACCGGCTTGCAGACGCTGGTGACCCGGCGCTTCGACGTGTTCGACCCGGTGGTGGTGACCGTGGGCTCGCTGCATGCGGGAACGCGCCGCAACATCATTGCCGACGTTGCCGAGTTCGACGCCACGATCCGGACGTTCTCTGCCGAGAGCCTGGCGCGGATTCGCGTCGAAGCGCCCGCGCTCTGCCGCCGGATCGCCCAAGCTCACGGCCTCGAGGCCGACGCCGAGTACCTCGACGAATATCCGGCCACCGTGAACGACGCGACGCACACGGCCTTCGCCCGTCATGTGGTGAAGGAGGTCTTCGGTTCTGAGAGCTATCAGACCATGGCGTACCCGGAGGCCGGCGCGGAGGACTTTTCCCGGATACTGCAGGAGGTCCCTGGCTGTTATCTCATGCTGGGTGCGACGCCGGGTGGCGACTACCGCGGCGCACCGAGCAATCACAGCCCTCGCGCGGCCTTCGACGACTCGGTCCTGCCTCTCGGAGCTCTGCTTCACGCCGAGCTTGCCGTCCAGGCCTTGGAGCGTGACGCCAAGCCCGCCACGGTGGACGGCGTCGAGAGGGAGCGGGTCGCATGACCGGTCCGCTTGTCGGCACAGCCTTCGGCGGCGAGCGCATCCTGCTGCAGGGAGGTCAGGTATTCGACGGCACCGGCTCGGCACCGGCAACGGCCGACGTGGTGATCGCCGACGGCCGGATCATCGACGTCGGCATCGGATTGGACGGTGATCGGGCCGTCGACGTCACCGGTCGCACCGTGCTCCCCGGATTCTTCGACTGCCACGTCCACGTCACCTCGGCCGGCGTAGACGTGATGAGCCGGATCAACCAGCCTTTCTCCTACGAGTACTTCCAGGCGGTTGCGCACCTGGACGCGACACTGGCCACCGGCGTGACCACGGTGCGGGACGCCGGTGGCGCGGACGCCGGTCTCCAGCAGGCATTGCGGGACGGGCTCATCCGCGGGCCACGAATGCTGATTTCGGTGAGCATCATCGGTCAGACCGGTGGACACAGCGACGGATGGCTGCCCTCGGGTCACGATGTGCCGCTGTCGCTGCCGCACCCGGGCCGTCCCAGCGGCCTTGCCGACGGGCCGGACGAGATGCGCCGGGTCGTCCGGAAGGTGCTTCGTGTCGGTGCCGACGTCATCAAGGTCTGCGCGACAGGCGGCGTGCTGTCGGTCGGTGACGATCCACGTCATGCGCAGTTGAGCCGCGCCGAACTCGACATAGCGGTCGCGGAGGCCGCGGCAGTCGGGCGTGGGGTGATGGCCCACGCACAGGGCGCGACCGGGATCAAGAATGCTCTGCTCGCCGGCGTCCGGTCCATCGAACACGGGATCTACCTCGACGACGAGGCCATCGAGCTCATGCTCCAATCGGGTACCTGGCTGGTGCCCACACTCGTCGCCCCACTATCCGTCGTCCGGGCTGCCGAACTCGGCGCCAGCATCGCGCCATCGGTCGTCGACAAGGCCATCGAGGTGATCGATGTGCATGCTGAATCGGTGCGCAGGGCCGCCAAGGCCGGGGTGCGAATCGCTATGGGTACCGACAGCGGCGTCGGGCCTCATGGACACAACCTCGACGAGCTGCCGCTGATGCAGGCCTGCGGCATGAGTCCCAGCGAAGTGCTGCACGCCGCGACGGCGAGCGCGGCGGATCTCTGCGGACTGGGTGCGGTCACGGGGAGGGTTCAAGCTGGACTCGACGCCGACCTCGTCGTCATCGACGGGGATCCCTTCGACCTGGACGGTCTGAGCGAGCGCATCACGCAAGTGTGGCAGCGCGGCCAACTGGTCCATCGCCCAGAACTGGTGACCGCATGACTGACGACATTCTGCTCACGAACGCAACGGTGATCTCCCTCGACCCGCGTCACCCCTCGGCGACCGCAGTGGGAATCAGCAAGGACCGGATCGCCTGGGTCGGTGACGCCAAGAACGCCGCAACCGAGTTTTCTGGGCGCTACCGCGAAGTCGATCTGGGCGGAGCGACGGTCGCGCCCGGCTTTGTCGACGCGCACCACCACATCATGACGCTCGGTTTCTGGATGTCCCAGATCAACTGCGGCTATCCCCAGATCAGCTCCATCACCGAGATCGTCGATGCGGTCGCCGAGCGAGTTCGTGCGACGCCTGCTGGTGAATGGATCCTCGGGCGCGGCTATGACGACAACAAGCTGGCCGAGCGGCGCCACCTCAGCCGTCACGACCTGGACATCGTCAGCCCGCACCACCCGGTGATGATCCGCAATGCCAGCGGGCACATGAGCGTCGTCAACAGCTTCGCGCTACACCGTGCGGGCATCACGCGAGACACCGTCAGCCCGTTCGGCGGCCACATCGATGTGGACGTGAGCGGCGAACCGACCGGATTGCTGCAGGAAACCGCGCAGGAACTGCTGGGCGTGCCGTTCCTGCCTTCGGACAAGAAGCTGCTCCGCGGTTACCTGAAGACGGCCGGCGACGCCTACCTCGCGGCCGGCGTGACCAGCGGTCACGAGGCCGGAATCTTCGGCCCCGCCGAGTTCTCCGTGCTGCAGGAGGCGTGGGCTGACGGATCGCTGGCACTGCGCACCTACATGATGATCCGCAATCCGTTCCTCGAATCCCTCGAGGGCGTCGGTCTCTTCACCGGCTTCGGTGACGACCGACTCCGGGTCGGCTCGATCAAGATCGTCTCGGACGGCTCGCTGATCGGCCGTACCGCGGCGATGTGTTCGCCCTACGAACATGCGGCCGAGGACGATCTGGGCCTGACCATGTTCACTCAGGACGAGCTGAACGACCTGGTCTGGCGCGGCCACAGTGCGGGATGGCAGATGGCCATTCACGCGATCGGTGACCGGGCAATCGACATGTGCCTGAATGCCTACGCCGCTGCCCAGGAACGGCAACCGCGGGCCGATGCCCGTCATCGGATCGAGCACTGCGGTGTGATGCGGCCCGACATCATCGCCCGGATGTCGCAGATGGCCGTCATACCGGTCGGTCAACCTCCCTTCATCAGCGAATTCGGCGACGGCTTCCTCAAACACCTCGGTCGCGAGCGGTCACAGCTGACCTACCCGTTGAAAAGCCTGCTGAATGCGGGGCTTCCGGCCTGTGGCAGCTCCGATTCCCCGGTGTCGTCCTACCAGCCGCTGATCGGTATTCAGGCGGCTGTGACCGAGCGGACGAACGGCGGCGAGGAGTTCGCGCCCGCCGAGGCATTGACGGTGGAGGAGGCGCTGCGGTTGTACACCCTCAACTCGGCGTATGCGGCTTTCGACGAACACCGGAAAGGCTCGATCACGCCTGGCAAGTACGCCGATCTGGTCGTCCTCAATCGCGATCCCCGCATGGTAGATCCGGCAACGATCGCCGACATCACTGTTGCGGCGACTATCCGAGGTGGTGAATTCGTCTATGAAGCTCCCCTGTAAGCGCGCCGATAGGGCCTGCACCGGACGACTCGCTCGGGGGGTGCGCCGATGAATGCCCGGCTCAGTTATGCCTTGCGCCGGTTGATCCTGACTGCTCCGGTGCTCATCGCGACGAGCATCTTCGTATTCCTGCTGATCCGCCTGGTGCCGGGCGATCCGGTCCGCAGCATGCTCGGAATCCGGGCAACGCCGGAAAACATCGCGACGGTCCGCTCGGAGCTTGGCCTGGACCGCCCGCTGCCGCAGCAGTACTGGGACTGGATATGGGGTGTCCTGCACGGAAACCTCGGTCAGGATTTCATCAGCCACGAGAAGATCACCAGCCTGCTCAAGGTTTCGCTGCCCGTCACCCTCGAACTGACGGTCCTGGCAATGCTGCTCGCCGTCGGTGTCGGCGTCCCGGTAGGAGTGCTCGTCGCGGCCCGGACCGGCTGGGCACGCAAGGTCTCGGGCGGGTTCGTGATCGGCGCGATCAGCATTCCGGATTTCTGGCTGGGGCTCATGTTGGTGCTGGTCTTCACCGGTCTGCTCAACGTGCTGCCACCGAGCGGCTGGGTGCCCTTCACCCAGAACCCGGTCCAGAATCTCCGCTACATGATCCTGCCGGTGGTGACCTTGGCGACCGGGCAAACGGCCTACATCCTGCGCACGACCCGGGCGGCCATGTTGGGCACTCTCAGCGAGCCGTACATCTCCTTCCTTCGTGCCAAAGGCCTGCGTGAACGCAGCATCGTCTACGTCCACGCGTTGCGCAACGCCTCCGGACCCATCGTCACGGTGACGGGTATTCAGTTCGGCGTGCTGCTCGGTGGCGCGATCGTCATCGAGAACCTCTTCGCACTGCCGGGCGTCGGGCGCCTCATCGTCACCGCCATCAGCGAGCGCAACTACGTCGTTGTCCAGGCTGGCGTCCTCACCATCGCGTGCTTGTTCATCGTGGTCAACCTCCTGACCGACATCGTCCACGGTCTGCTGGATCCCCGTGTCGAAGAGGCGGTGTCCTCATGACCGCGCACCCGGTTGCCGAGGTAGGCAAGGCCGCTCGCGCTCCGCGCCGCAGGCTGCGAACACGGCTCGGCGGTCGGGAGGGGCTGGCGGGGTGGACAATCGTGTTCATCCTTATCGCAGTAGCGATCCTGGCTCCGATTCTCGCGCCGCACAGCCCGGAAGCCATCGACGGCAACCGGATTCTGGCGGCACCGACGGCGACCCATCCGTTCGGCTCCGACGATCTCGGGCGTGACGTGTTGAGCCGTGTCCTGTACGCCTACCGGGTGTCACTCGGCATAGCCGTGGGATCGGTGCTGCTCGCGATGGCGGTCGGGCTGCCCATCGGGGTATTCGCCGGTTATGTCGGGGGCTGGACCGATCTCATTCTGATGCGCTTGATCGATCTGCTGCTGTCATTTCCCGCGCTGCTGCTAGCTATATCGCTGATCGCGATACTCGGACCGGGGTCGCTGGTCGCGTTGCTGGCGATAGCCATCATCTACGTCCCGATCATGGCCAGGGTGGTCCGCAGCTCAGTCCTGGTGGTGCGCGGTCAGGCTTATGTTCGCGGAGCGCGAGCCCGCGGAGCGTCCCACCTCAGCATCGTGCGCGGACATGTGTTGCCGAACGCAATCGGGCCGGCCCTCGTGCAGGCCAGCGTCCTGATGGCGTTCGCCATCGTGATCGAGGCGGCGCTGTCGTTCCTCGGACTCGGCTCGCAGCCGCCGACTCCCGAACTCGGCCTGATGCTCGCTGATGGAAACAACTATCTGACCCAGGCGCCATGGGTCGAAATCTTCCCGGGATTGGGCATCGCGATCAGCGTGCTTGCCTTCAACCTGATCGGCGACGGGTTGCGGCGCAGCTTCGATCCGAACGGGATCACCCGATGACTGCCCTTGTCGAGTTGCAGGACGTCAGCGTCGACTACGCCGGCCATGGCGGCTCGGTGTCAGCCGTTCAGAATGTCTCCCTGACGCTCGGCGAGAACGAGACCTTCGGCCTGGTCGGGGAATCCGGCTGCGGAAAGACAACGCTATCCATGGCCTTGATGGGCTTGCTGCCGGCCTCCGCACGGGTCACCGGCCAGCTGTTGTTTCGCGGCCAGGATCTTCTTGCGATGAGTGAGGCCGAGCGTCGTCAACAACGCGGCGACGAGCTCAGCATGGTCTTTCAGGATCCGGCAACGTCGCTGGATCCGACCTTCGGCATCGGGTATCAGGTGGCGGAGACCGTCCGCGCGCATCGACGGGTCAGCCGTGGCGAGAGCAAGGCGCGGGCGTTGGCGCTGCTGCGCGAGGTCGGCATTCCCGCCGCAGAGAGTCGCTATGCCGATCCACCGCATCGGCTCAGCGGCGGTATGCGGCAGCGCGTCGTGATGGCCGCGGCGCTCGCCAACGATCCGTCCCTGCTGCTGGCCGACGAGCCGACCACGGCACTCGATGTCACCATTCAGGCGCAGGTTCTGGATTTGCTCGCCGAACTGCAACGCAAGCACGGCACCACGATCCTGCTCATTGCTCATGATCTCGGCGTCGTCGCGCAGATCTGTGACCGTGTCGGGGTCATGTATGCCGGGCAGCTCGTCGAGGTGGCGCCGGTCGCGGAGCTCTTCGCCGCACCCCGTCACCCGTACACCCGTGCCCTGCTCGAGGCGCTTCCCAGCCGTGGTCGGCGGGGCCGTTCGCTGCGGGTGATCGGCGGCCAGGTTCCCGACCTGTCGGATCCTCCATCGGGCTGCCGGTTTGCCGATCGATGCCCGCACCGGATGGATGTCTGCGCCACGGTGCCCCCATTGGTCGACTCCGACTCGCGCCGCCGGATCGCGTGCTGGCTGGATCCGGCGACACGGGCCACCGCAGGGCTGCCGCCCGTGCCGGCTGCCCCGACGCCCGATGCACCGATTGCGGTTGGTCCGTCATGACTGAGCAATCGCGCACTGTCATCGAACAGGACTCCGTTCCGTTGCTCGAGGTCGAGGGTCTGGTCAAGCGATTCCCGATCCGCCGGGGGTTGTTCGGCTCCGGCTCGGTCCATGCCGTCGAGGGCGTCGACCTCCAGATCCACGCGGGTGAAGTCCTGTCGCTGGTCGGCGAATCGGGCTCTGGAAAGAGCACCTTGGGTATGTGCGTCACGGGCATGAGCACGCCGACCGCAGGCCGGATCCGCTTCGCCGGCGAGGACGTCGCACTGGCCTCTCGCCGTGGCCGGGCAGATTTCCGGCGGCGGGTCCAACCGGTGTTTCAGGATCCACGGAGTTCGCTGGATCCTCGGTGGCCCATCGAGACAACGATTCGCGAGCCGCTGGACGCTTATCGGGTGGGCAGCTCGGCGGAGCGAACCGCTCGGGTCGCCGAGCTGATGGATCTGGTCGGCCTGCCGCGGCATTTCGCCCCACGGCAACCTCGAGAACTGTCCGGTGGCCAGCAACAACGCGTTGCGATCGCAGCCGCGCTGGCTCTCAGGCCCGAGTTATTGGTCGCGGACGAGCCGGTCTCGGCGCTCGACGTATCCGTGCAGGCTCAGATCCTCAATCTGCTCGACGAGCTGCGGAACCGGCTCAAGCTGGCGTTGCTGTTCATCGCACATGACCTGTCCGTAGTGGAGCATCTCTCCGATCGCGTCGCGGTCATGTACCTCGGACGCATCGTGGAAACCGGCCCGGTCGAGCGCATCTTCTCGGCACCCGAACACCCGTACACCCGCGCCCTGATCGACGCGATTCCGCACGCCGACCCGGGACGCAAGATGTCCCGCATTCGATTGACGGGCGAGATACCTAGCCCGGTCAATCCGCCGAGTGGCTGCCGATTCCATCCGCGATGTCCCGTTGCGGTCGATCGGTGCAGCACCGAGGAACCACAAGACACCCAGTTCGACGAGGGACATTCGGCCGCATGCCACGTCGCCGCGGCCGCCCTGGCACAGCGTGGATCCATCATTTCCGTACTTTCTGAAGGGGCAACATCGTGAGCGTCGAAACGACTACAGAACCACGGGGAACCGCAGGAACGGTCGACAACCACAGGGTTGCGGTGTCGCTGACCTTCGACTTCGACGCGGAATCGGCCTGGCTGGGCTCGTTCAAGGTCGACACACCGTCGGCACTGTCGCGTGGTGCCTATGGAGCCAATGAGGGCGTTCCCCGAATCCTCGACCTGCTGGAGAAATACCAGTTGCCGGCGACGTTCTTCATCCCGGGCGACACCGCCGATCGGCATCCTCAGGAGACGAAGGCCATCGCGGCCGCCGGTCACGAGATCGGCCATCACGGCTACTGCCACGAGCCGCCGCCTGGACTCACCCTCGATGAGGAGCGCGAGATGATCGAGCGCGGCATCGATGCCCTGGAGCGTCAGACCGGGCAGCGCCCGCGTGGTTACCGCTCGCCTGCATGGGAACTCTCCCACAACACCTACGCGCTGCTGGCCGAGTACGGCATTGAGTACGACGCGAGTCAGCTGGCTGCGGATCGCCCGTACTGGGTGCATGACAAGGGTGACAAGACGAACATCGTCGAGGTTCCGGGAGCCTGGGAGCTCTGCGACTCATCACTGTTCATGTTCGCCTTCAGCCCGGTGTATCTGCGGGGCCTGGCCGCGCCGTCGCATGCGATGGAACTGTGGCGCGGGGACTTCGACGGCATGTATGCCGAGAACACCGACGCGGCCTACGTGCTCACGATGCATCCACAGATCATCGGCCGCCACCACCGGATGCAGCTGTTGGAACAGCTCATTCAGCACATGATCGGCCACGACGGTGTCTGGTTCGCCCAGATGGGGGACATCGCCGACGACTTCCGAGCGCGAGAAGCGGCCAAGGCCGCTGCTGTCTGAGCACTCACCCTTCGGCCTTTAGACATCAGGAGAAATCATGAACGCCGCCAACAACGAGAACCGGCGGGCCGAGGCCTTGGCCCACGGATTCCTGTCCGGACAGATCAGCCGCCGTGACCTGCTTCGAAGATCAGGCATTTTCGCCGGGGCCACGCTTGCCGCCACTACGCTCGGTCCGTTGCTCGCCGCCTGCGGTTCGTCCGGAACCACGTCAACAGGTGGTTCGGCCGCTGCCGGCGCACCCGTCTCGGGTGGAACGCTGACTGCCGCGCTGACGGGCAATCCGTCGAGCATGGACCCTGCAGCCGCAGGTATCTACACGAGCTTGCAGGTGCTGGACAACATCTTCAACAAGCTGATCACGATGGACGAGCACGGCAAGTTCGTCGGAGAGCTCGCGAAGTCCTGGACACAGAGCGACGACCTGACCTACACCTTCGACCTCGTCGACAACGCGACCTTCCACAATGGCGAGAAGTTCACGGCGGACGATGTCAAGTACACGTTCGAGCGGATCGTGAATCCCAAGACCGCATCGTCCTACGCGTCGGCGTATACCTCGATCAAGACCATCGAGGTCGTCTCGCCCACGAAGGTCACGTTCAAACTGAAGACCCCCTTCGCGCCATTTCTCACCAACCTGACGCAGAACGGTGAGATCGTGAACAAGAAGGCGATCGAATCGAGCGATCCCACGCGCAAGCCAGTCGGCACCGGCCCCTTCCAGTTCGTCGAGTGGGTGCAGGGCGACCACATCACGCTCAAGAAGAACCCCAAGTATTTCAAGTCCGGCCAGCCCTATCTGGACCAGATCGAATTCCGCTTCCTCAATGTCGACAAGAGCCGGATCGCGGCGCTTCAGTCCGGTCAGGTCGACTGGGTCGATGCTGTCCCGCTCGATCAGCTTTCGGCGCTGAAGAAGAACCCTGCCTACACCTACGCGACCTCTCCGGCAGCAGGTATTCCGGACTTCGTCGCGATGAACACCTCGAAAGCGCCGTTCAACAACAAGGCACTTCGCCAGGCGGTACAGGCGGCGGTCGACCGCAAGGAGATCCTGAACATCGCCTACTTCGGTGCCGGCGAGGTGGGTGCGATGGAGGTTCCCAGCGGATCGCAGTGGTTCGGTGGGACCGATCCGTACGCCGCTGGCCCTAACCTCGCGGTCGCGAAGCAGAAGATGGCCGAAGCCGGTTACGCCAATGGCCTGACCGTGACGTTCCTATCCCTGCCCCAGTACCCCGAACTGCAGAAGACAGCGGTGGTTCTGCGCGACCAGCTCAAGAAGATCGGGATCAACCTTCAGATCCAGCAGCTCGAGGTGACGGTGTGGTTCGACCGTTACGCCAAGGGCGACTACCAGATGACCTCGGCCTACTGGTCGGGCACCATCGACCCGGACAACTTCTATTCGACGCAGCTCGTGACAGGGTCGCCCAACAACTACTGCAAGTACTCCAATCCGCAGCTGGACGCGCTGATTAACAAGGCCCGCTCAATCACCGACCAGGGGCAGCGCAAGACCTTGTACGAGCAGATCCGTGGCATCGTCTGGGAGGACGCGCCGCTGGTCTTCGCGCACTACGAAACCATCAACTACCTGATGCGCGAGGGTGTTTCTGGATCGTCAGTGAACCCGCCGCTGGAGTTGGGCTTGGGCAATGTCTGGAAGAAGAAGTAGCGCGACCCAGATGTGTGCTCGCCGGTAAGCCCGCTCGCGGCTGGCGGTCCTGCTTGTCAGTGTCGGAACAGCAGCGCAGCCAAGGCGGTGTCATCCAGCGCGGCGTGGGCCGCGAGTGTGTGGAGCCGGTGCCGAAGCCGTCGAGCGGCCGCGGCCCGGTCCTCGCTCTCAGAACGCTGCGGTTCGGCGCCGAGGAGTTCCGCGGCCCGTTCCAGCTCGTGGTCGACACCGGCGATCACGCGGTCCTTGTCGGCGTCAGGGAGCCGCCGCCACGCAGCCGAGGCGTCGAGTAGCTCACGCGCGTGCCCGCTGTCCGTCCCTGGTCCCGTTTCGAGCGCCATCAAATGCGCAACCGGGTCCTGGGTGTCCGGATGACCGGTGCGAACCTGCTCGGACGCGGCGAATGCGAACGCAGCTGCCGCCGCCTCTAGTTGCCAGCGTTCGCCGACGCCGCGCACACCGCGAGCCTGCCATGCGTCGCTGGCCGCAGCGAACGCGAGCAATGACGCGTGCGGGGCCAGACCGGCGCCGCCGCAGCCGCGGCACGGCCGCGGACCGGCGAGCAGAGCCAACCAGAGCGGCCCGGTCCGGTACGTGGGCTTGGTGAGTGTGCATCCCGGCCGGTGGAACGTGCCATCGTCGGCGCGCAGCCCGATCCGCAGCCACCCCGGAGGAGGGGAGGTAAACATCCTCGACCACGTCAGGAGTACCTCGTCGGGTAGTTCCGGCTCCCAAGGCGCGGACCTGGCGGACGGGCTGTGTGCCGCAGCGAACCCGACGTCAGCGCCGGTCATCGTCGGGAAGCAGTCGATGAGTTCGACGTGGCGTGTGAGTAGCGCCGCGAGCATCGTTCCGGAACGGGAGTACACCGAGGCGACGCTGCCCGGCTGCGCCGGGAGCCCCCGGTGGGTCGCGGCGGCCACGATATCGCGAATGACGGCGACCGGGAGCCCCGCACACCAGCGCACCAAGGCGTCGGGCTGTGCCGAGAGCTGTGCTGCGGCGTGGTCTGGGAGGTCAGCGGCGCCGGTGAGCCGCCGGGAGAGCGGGCCAAGGTTGGTGTAGCCGTCAGGCAGCGGCCGGTCCGGGTCGGGCACCCAATCAGGCCGCACCCGGAACATCCGGTCGGGGAGCAGCTCCGCGCTACCGTTCGGCAGCGCCCGGTCGTGGGCAGCGTCCCCCGAGGCCAGCCAGTCGGCCCAGGCTGCGATCAGGTGCAGAGTCGGGACCTGGATGATCGAGCCAGGACGCAGCCGCCGATCACCTCGCGATCGCGGTCCCCGTGCAATGTGGACGAAGATGTCGACCGATCCGGCGGTCGGCACACGGGTCACCTCGACCCGCGAGGGCAGGTCACTTCCCGCGCTGCGGTAGGCGTAATGCTCCCCAGGCTGAATATCGGCCACACGCACCCCGCAGAGTCTGCCACCGTGCGCAACCGGCCGAACCCCGTGACACGCGGCGAGCAGGGGACGTCCGACGGGCTTGACTCATCCGCCGGCCATCGCCCCGACGATCCGAAGCGGTTCGCTGCCGTCCACAACCGCGGAGGGCAAGGCTGCATCCGGTGACTCGTGAGACAGATCTTGTCCGCAGGCGAACAATCGGACGAACGGCCGTCGTCGACCGGTCGCGGGATCGCGGATCGTGCCGCGCAGCGCCGGGTAGCGCTGCTCGATCGCGTCGATCACTCCGCGTTGGGTGGCCTCGGCATCGACTACGAGCTCGCGGTCGCAATGTGCGAGCTGGCGCAAGTGCGACGGCAGCACGACCCGGACGGTCACAGCGTCTGCACCTCCACCGACAGTACTGGCGGCAGATCGCGCACGATCGGCTGCCACGTGTCACCGGAGTCGGCCGAGCCGTACACCTGTCCACCGGTCGTGCCGAAGTAGACGCCACAGTCGTCCAGAGTGTCGACGGCCATGGCATCTCGAAGGACGTCGACGTAACAGTTCTGCTGCGGCAGTCCCTCGGTGAGAGCCTCCCACTTGTCGCCTCCGGATCGACTGCGGTAGACGCGCAGCTTGCCCTCCGGCGGGAAGTGGTGCGAGTCGCTGGTGATCGGGACGACGTAAACCGTGTCGGGCTCGTGTGCGTGGACGGCGATCGGGAAGCCGAAGTCGCTCGGCAGGTTGCCACTGATCTCGCGCCAGTGCTCGCCGCCGTCATCGCTACGCATGACGTCCCAGTGTTTCTGCATGTACACCGTGTCGGGCCGGGCCGGGTGCATCGCGAGGTTGTGGACGCAGTGCCCCACGTCCGCGGCCGGGGAGGGAATCCCATCCGAGAGCAGGCCCTGGTTGATCGGACGCCACGATGTGCCGCCGTCGTCCGTTCGAAACACGCCGGCAGCTGAGATGGCCACCGTCATGCGGTCGGGATTGGTCGGATGCAGCACGATCGTGTGCAGACACATACCACCCGCGCCGGGCTGCCATTGCGGGCCGGAGCCGTGTTCGCGCAGCCCGGCTAGCTCGTGCCAGCTCACCCCGCCATCGACGCTACGAAACAACGCGGCATCCTGAATGCCGGCGTACACCAGATCGGGATCCGTCGGTGAGGGCTCCAGGTGCCAGACGCGCGCGAACTCCCACGGTCGCAGCGTTCCGTCGTACCACTGGTGTTCGCCGGCGGGACTGGCGTAGCTGAAGTCGTTACCCACCGCCTCCCAGGTGCGGCCGCCGTCGTCGGAGCGCTGGATGACCTGGCCGAACCAGCCCCCCGACGGTGCCGCCCAGATCCGGTCAGGATCGGCGGGAGAACCGGCGACGTGGTACACCTCCCACCCCGCGAAGTGGGGCCCGTCGACCCGCCAGTCCCGCCGCTGCTCGTCTGAGGTCAATATGAACGCTCCCTTGCGCGTCCCGACCAGAACCCGTACGCCGCCCATGTCGCCTCCACTATCGTTTGCCGTCATAAGGTAGGACGTTGCCAGGCACCGAAACTCATCGCCAGGAGCAGTTTCAGTTCAGCTGTCAAAGTAGCGGCCCCGGTCGAGATCGTCGATGAGCCCGGCGTGGGTCGCTCGTCATGCTGCCGAATCTTCTCGGCGCCCGTCCTGTGGCGAGTGTCAGATCCCCCTTACACCGGCGCTTGTCGCCTCGTCAGGCCTTGCGTTTGACAGCCGTACCGGTTCTGGCCGGGGTGGGGGCATGGAGGGGGCGCTTGAAGGTTGGCGGGGCGTCCATCGCGTCGGCGAGGACGGTCAGAATTTCGGCCAGTCGGTCGCGGGAGAGGTCGCCTATGGCGGCTAAAGCGCCGTGCATGGCGGTTTCGAATTGCTCGTAGACCCATCGCACGGTGTCCTGGCCTGTAGGGGTGATGCTGATGATCAGGCTCCGGCGGTCACTCGGGTTGTTTGCCCGGCTCAGCAGGCCGTCCCGTTCCAATCGGTCGAGGAGTGCGGTGATGCTCCCGGAGGTTATGTCCATCCGGGTGGCCAGCTCGCGCGGGGTGAGTGGTCCGTCGCTGTCGAGGTGCCCCAGGGCGCTCAGGTCGCTCGCTCCTAACCGGAGCTGGCGGGCGAGGACGTGCCGGAGGTGTTCACCGCGGAGGATGAGCTGACGCATTCCGGCCGTCAGCGCTGGCAGTGAATCATTTTCGCGCTCGCGCACGCCTGTCATCGAACGTCCCCCGTGTTAGTTGATCATTGAACCATCTGGGCCACAGCGTAACCAGCGCACGCCGTTATGGGCGAAGCCGTCCCGTCCGATGCCAGGAGTTCCAAGTAACTTGACCATCAAGTTTGTTTCGTGTTAGTTTCTATTCGGACTAAACAACCATTACCTCCCGGCGTAACGGATTTCCGTACGAACCGGGCTAGGGGATGAGCAGCACCACCTGCCGAAACGGCAAACCCAGCGCGAGCTGGCGACGCAAAGCCACGGGACCCAGCAGGGTCAGCCGGGCCACCGAACAGAAAGAGAAGACTGTCATGCGCATGTCCACCAAGTTCCTCGCCGCCGTCGCATTCGCCGGCCTCGCCGCTGCTGGCGGCTCGGCGTTCACCGGGAGCGGGGTCACCAACACCGCCGGTGCGACCCAATTCGTCGGCGGCACGGTGAGCCAAGCCGTCACCGGCGCGACCCTGTCCGGTGTTACGTACGGGTTCGCCGATGCTCCGGCCAACACCCAGGTGAGCACGATCACGCTGGCCTTCGCCGACACTGCCGACGGCCGCACCGTTGCCGTGACACCTTCCGGTGGCGCCGCCGACGTCGGCGCCTTCAGTTGTGTTGCCGTGACGTCCAACGCCTCCACCTGCACCTACACCGTTGGCATCGACACCCTGCCCGGTTACACCGGCCTGAACAGCCTGGCGGTCACCGTCAGCTAAGAGCGGCCCGGCCCGGCCCTGCCCTGTCCCGGGGCGGGCCGGGTCCACCACCCTTTCGTCTCTGCCGCGTTGAGGTGATCAAGATGCAACGGTCGGCTCGCCGCCTGCCGACGGTCATGATTCTCGTCCTGGCGACGCTGGGCGTGCTCGTCGGCGGTGTGCTCGCGACCGGGCGGGCCGCGCTCGTGGCAACGCACGGGGTCAGCATGAATCCGGTCTACTACCAGGGCGACCTGGTAGTCGTGGCCAAGGCCGACACGTACCAGGTGGGGCAGATCGTGGCCTACCGGGTGCCGGCCAAGCACATGGTCGTCCTGCATCGCATCATCCGCGGCGACGCCAACGGCTTTGTGATCAAAGGCGACAACAACGAATCGATCGACCCGCTGCATCCCACCGCGAAGCAACTCATCGGCCGGGCGGTTCTGCACGTGCCCCACGGTGGCCTCTGGCTCAGCCGCCTCACGAGCCCCGTGGCGTTGGCGCTCATCGCGTTGACCCTCACGGTAGGCGGCGGCACTGCTGTACAGACTCGACGCACCCGAAGGAGAGCGGTCATGTCACGCCACGCCAACCGCAGCACCCGCAGCTCGACACGATCGGTGTTCACCCTGTCCCCGGGGATGCGAACGGCCACCGCGGCTGCGGGGACAACCGCGGTCCTCGGCCTCGCGCTCGGCGCGCTGGCCTGGACCGCCTCAGCGGACCAGCTCAGGAGCACCGCCACCCAGGCCACCCGCCAGCTCACCTTCTCCTACACCGCCGCCGTTGCCCGTACCCCGGCCTATGACGACACCACCGTCCACTCGCCCGACCCGGTGTTCCGCAGGCTGACCAACACCGTCGAGCTGCACCTGGCCTACCAGGGCAGCCCCGGCAACGCCAGCGTCACCGCCGAACTGTCGACCCCCGGGGGATGGCACACGACCGTTTCGCTGGCCGGACCGGTCAGCTTCACGGCCAACCGATACGAGTCCACCGTCCGCCTTGACCTGAAGGCCCTCGACGCGCGGGCACAGGCCGCGGCGGCCGTCACCGGCCTACCCACCCAACCACTGACCCTCGCCATCGTGCCCAGCATCCGCACCGCCGGTAACGCACCGTTCACACCGACGCTCAAGCTGAATCTCAACCCGCTGCAACTCACGCTGGCCGGTGACGCGACCAGCCTGACCGTCCGAAATACAACCACCGTGTCCCACCCGGCGCGCATCCCCGGCACGCTCAATTTGCTCGGACGACACATCCCGGTGGCCCAGGCAAGAATCCTGTCAGCAATTCTGCTCTTCGCGACCCTGCTCGCCGCGGCCGTACTGGCTCTCATCGCCCGGCTCAACGCACCGCGCAGCGAGGGCGCAGCCATCCGGTACCGCTACGGCCCGCTGCTGGCCTCGGTACAGCCGATCACCGCACCACCGGACCTCCCCGTCGTAGAGGTAACCGAGTTCGCCACCCTGGCCAAACTCGCCGAACGCTCCGGCGTGCTGGTGCTGCACTGGTCACGCAGTGACATCGAAACGTTCATCGTCCGGGACGAGGGCACCACCTACCGCTACCGCACCGGCGCCGGAACAACCCCGGCAGTGGCCACCTTCCCGGTCGACACGAATGCCTAGGCCCACGAAGGCAATGCCCGGGTCACAGCGTCGGACGGTGGGCGGGCGACTGACGGCAATGCGGTGGCTGCTTACGGTCACATCCCTCGAAGCGGTATGCGCAATCACGATCCGGCTGCCGCTGCTGAACGGTAGTCATCAGCTGTCGGCGTGGCATCGCGCGGGGTTGCTGCTGGCGGTAGCAGTCGTACCCCTCCTCGTGCACGCGGCGTGGCGGGTCGAGCGCCAGCAGGGCCGTCACAACCCGAGCAGCCGACTGCCCGGATACGGCGGCAACGTCGCTGCCGCACGAACCAAGATCCGCATCGAGGCGATGCTCGCTCAGCGACTGCTGCTGACCGCGTTCCAGCCGATCCACGACCTGAAAACGGGTGACGTGGTTGGTGTCGAGGCACTGACCCGCTTCGTCGCCGAACCCGGCGCCACACCCGACGTGTGGTTCGCCGACGCTGCATCGGTCGGGCTCGGTACCCAGATGGAACTGCTCGCCGTCCAGACCGCGCTCACAGCCGCGGCCGAGCTGCCCGAGCACCTATACGTGTCCGTCAACGTTTCCCCATCGAGCTGCCTGGACCTCGGGCTGGCCGCGCTGATCACCGAATGCCCCATCGCCGCCACCCGGATTGTGATCGAGCTAACCGAGCACAGCCCAGTGGCAAACTATGACCCCATCTGCGCCGCGCTGGCCGGCCTGCGATCACGAGGCGTACGGATCGCCGTTGACGACGCAGGCTCGGGCTTCGCGTCGTTCCGGCATATCCTGGAACTCAAACCCGACCTCATCAAACTCGATCGGACCATCATCAGCGGGCTCGACACCGACCTCGCCCGGCACGCGTTGTGCGCCGCGGTGGTCTCCTTCGCCGGCCGAACGGGCACGAAAGTCACCGCCGAAGGCATCGAGAACCCCGCGGAGCTGATGACCGTCACCGATCTGGGCATGGACGCAGCACAGGGCTACCTGCTCGGCCGACCCTCGATCGAACCTCGTGAATGGGCCCGCTGGCAGACCCACGCCGACCGGACTGGCGGCAATCCTCCCCGCACGCGAGGCAGCCAGGACTCGCCCAACATCGAGCCGAAAACCGCGGCAGTGACAGCGAAATGAAAGGGGCCCGGGCGCACTCCGTCGAGAAGCTACTGGCCGCGGGCACTCTCAAACACACGCGCTACTTCATGAATTCGCGCGTAACGAATCGGCGTTGAGATCCGAGAATTGTCACGAAGTGCTCCCCGGCCGAGCTTCTCGGTGACATCGGATCCGGGTACCCACCTTCGGCGCACACCGCGAATGGCAGTGTCGCTGCGCCCGTGGCTGCCAGCTGATGATCCGACTATCGAGGAAGGCCTCGGCCACCCCGGTCGCGCATGCGGCCGCCGGCCCGAGCCGCGCGATAACGCCTAGTCGATCGCGTGCCTCCTGGAGTGCAGCACCATCGCGTCGCCAAAGCTCGGTGCCCTGAGTTCTGGGGCAGGACAGCAACGAACTGATCCTTGCGGGAA
>JAVEEN010000178.1 GCA_030840445.1 Pseudonocardiales bacterium | reverse complement strand
CCGAGCGTTACACGATCGGGTCTGTTATGGCTTGACCCGAAGCACCATTCGGCGAGCATAGAGTTCGACCGAGCCGCCACGGTGGCCGTGCAGCGGCAGTCGGTATGAGTGGTGCTCTCGCTCCGCCCATACCGGACGGAGGAGGTCGGCGCTGGCGTGCGCGCGGATCAGCCGTCGGCTGCGGTGCGCGATGCCGTTGAGCGCCAGATGCTGGCCATCTGACAGTTCGAGAGAAATCCCGTCGTCCAGGTTGGCAACCGCCGTGACGTACCCGACAGTCCTACCCGCAACGTAGTCGGCTAGCTGCTGATCCAGCCGTGCACGTTCCGTAGCGGCTGTCGCGAGCAGCAACTCGGCCAACTCGGCCAGCTCGGCCAGCTGCCGCGAGTCGAAATGTGCCGATAAGTCGCTCGCCGCTGCAGGCCCAGGCCGTCGGTGGCGGCGGGCCCTTCGACTTGTTCGAAGAACGACCGAGCTCATCATGAGCAGCAGGGGGCCGTCGCCATCGCGGCCACTTGCACAGTCAGGCATCGCTCCGAACCGGCCCGGGCAGGCCGGGCCCTCCAATTGGGATGCCAATACCAGGCCACGAACAGATTTCGCAGTCGTTTCCGGGCTAACCTCGGCTGGTCGATTCAGAAGTGTTATCGATGTATGTCAGCAATTTCTGCTGTTTGACCCATGCGAGTCGACGAGCAAGGCTGTAGGAGAACAGTCGGCAAGGGAAAGGAATCTGATCATGGAGTACCGGCAGTTGGGCGCATCAGGCCTGCGGGTGTCGACGATCACACTGGGAACGATGGGCTTCGGTGGCACCGGCTGGGCCAGTGCGGTTGGCCAGATCGGCGTCGACGGGGCGCGACGGCAGATCGAACTCGCCCGCGACGCCGGGGTGAACATGATCGATACCGCGGACGTCTACTCGAACGGCCTTTCCGAGGAGATCGTCGGCAAGGCGTTGGGCGCCGGTCGTGAGGACATGCTGCTCGCGACGAAAGTTCGGATGCCAATGGGCGACGGCCCGAATGACGCCGGACTCTCCCGGCATCACATCATGCGCGCTGCGGAGGCCAGCCTGCGCCGGCTTGGTACTGACTACATCGACCTTTACCAGGTTCATGAGTGGGACGGCCAGACGCCACTGCAGGAAACGCTCGCGGCGCTGGACGACCTCGTCCATGCAGGCAAGGTTCGATACATCGGCGCGTCCAATTACGCGGCTTGGCATCTGATGAAGGCGCTAGGTGTCTCGGAGCTGCGCAATTACAACCGCTTTGTGAGCCAGCAGATCTACTACTCGCTGCAGAACCGCGATGCCGAGTCCGAACTCGTACCGGTGTCCCTGGATCAAGGTCTGGGCATCCTGGTCTGGAGCCCCTTGGCCGGTGGCCTGCTGTCGGGAAAGTACCGACGCGGCACCACCGCGCCGGAGGGCAGCCGCCACCTCAGCGACTGGGACGAGCCGCCGGTGAATGACGAGGACAGGCTGTACAACACGATCGAGCTGCTCATCGAGATCGCTGAACTCCACTCGACCTCCGCGGCACAGGTCGCACTGGCGTACACGATGGCCAAGCCCGGTGTGACGTCACTCATCGTGGGTGCCCGGACCGAGCAGCAACTGGCCGATAACCTCGCCGCCGCGGACCTCCAGCTGAGCGCCGAGGACATCTCTCGGCTGGACGCCGTCAGCGCTGAACCACTCAAATACCCCTTCTGGCATCAAGCAAAGACCAGCTCCGACCGGCTCGGCCCGGCCGACCTGAGCTTGCTCGGCAGGCACATCGGTTGATCCACCGATGCGCCAGATTGGCTCCGTCAACGCTCATCGTCGTCAGCAGTTCAACCGGTGCTCAGGGTGCCGCCCGCAGCCGGATCGACAGGCAGGTCACACATCCCTCCAGCTTCTCGTACTCGGAGATGTCCACCGGCACCACCGAGTAGCCGAGATCCTCGATCAGGGCGGTGGATTCAGGCGCGGCTGAGGACATGAGCAACAGCCCGTCGCCCAGCTCGACGACGTGGGCCCCTGCCTCCTCCGGCATGGACAGGTATCGCGGGAAGAACGCGGGATTATCGACAGCAGGGTCGTAGCCGATCACGGTGCCGTCCGGCAGGGCGGTTACCGCCGATTTCAGATGTAATGCCTTGGTCATCGGTACCGCGGTCACCGCCGCGCCTAGCGGAGCGAGGGCGGCCCGAAGTTGCCGTACCCCCTCGGCATTGGTCCGGCCGCCACGCCCGACGTAGACCTGGGCTCCGATCTTGAGTACGTCACCGCCATCGATGCTTCCGGGGCGGACGATCGAGGCCGTCCGATATCCCAGTTCGGCCATGGCCCGCGCGGTCCCGGCGATCTCACCGCGGCGGGACTCGGCGCCGGGCGACGTCAGGACGGCAAGCGAGCCGTACATCACCGCCGAGTCCTCGACGAACACACTGTCGGGGCAGTCGTCGGCCGGCGCCACCTCGACGATGTCCCAGCCGCTGTCCGACAGGGCAGCCACGTAGGCCTGCCATTGGCGGTAGGCAAGATCGAGGTCGATCGGTACCCGCTCGATGTGCGTGGTGATGCCCTCAGCCAGGACCGGGGCGGGACGACGGACGAGAGCACGGCGGTAGGCGGTCATAGCCTGCATCCTGACAGAGCCCGCCCCGATGGACCCGTCGAAGGGCGTCGACTCAGAAGGCCTGAGGTGCAGCGCCGGGCATGGACATCAGCAGTTCCCGCGCTCGGTCGGCCAGCCGGTGTTCGACCAACACCTCGTACTTGGTGGCGACGACCTGGGTCACCGAGGAGAAGTCGCGGGTGCCACCTCGGGTCAGCGCGGCGAATCCGATTTGGCTCCAGATGAGGCCGAACACGGCGCCGAAGACCACTACGGTGATCACGAAGCCGATCTGATTACCCTTGCCGAAGAGGGCGAAAGCCAATCCGATGAACAGGCCCATCCAGGCTCCCGAGATCGTGCTGGCGATCGCGGCTTTCTGCCGTGTCAGCCGACCTGTCACCCGCTCCACCAATCGCAGTTCGGTGCCCACGATAGCCACGTTCTGGACGGCGAACTCGTGATCAGACAGGTAGTCGACCACCTGCTGGGCTTGCTCGTACTTGTCATAGACCCCGAGGGACATCGGGTACTCGAGGTCCAGACCAGGTCGCGGGACGTTCGGTGTGATTGCCATGACCCAACCTTGCCACTTCGGTAGAACCGAGGGAACCCGCCATCAGGCCCACCGAGCTACGCCGGCCGGTTGAGGTACTAGATCCAGCCCGGAAACCACATCCGCGCCGACCACTGGTCCGAGGTCAGCAGTCCACCGGTGAAGATCGGCCACATCCAGATGAAATCTGCTACCACTGCGCCCAGCCACACCGTGACCAGGCCGATGCGCAGCAGCTGGGCCGTCGGGATGCCGCGTACCTCGATCCATTCTCGCAGCCCGACGCTCCGAACCCCGGGCACGGGATAGTCGTCCGGATCGCTTTGATCAACCAGGTCGCCGTCATGGTCACCTGCATCGGGTCCGAGCTCCGAAACCCTGACCCCGCCGGGTCGTGCGACACCTTGTGGCGCTGGCTGCGGTATTCGATCTGTCGCCGATCGGGCCAGCATCGCGGCCACGGCCATGGTCAGCCCGAGCATCAGGTAGGGCATGAGTGGCGTCATGTAGAAGAGGAAACCGGTGCGACGCTGATCGTGCAGCCAGACACCCCATCCGACGAGGAACGCCATACCGATGGCACCGGCCCGCCAGTCACGGGTGGTTGCCCAATGCCAGACAAGCCAGCCCAGCACGGGCAGCAGCGCCCAGTACATGATCGGCGTACCGATCAGCAGGATGGCTCGGGCGCAATTGGCTGAACCGTCGGCCTTGACCGCGCCGCAGCCGGTCGGATCCTTCGGGTAATAGAAGAGTATCGGGCGCCCGAGCACCAGCCAGGACCAAGGATTCGCCTTGTAGGCATGGGGTGAATACAGGGTGTTGTGGAACTCGTAAGCCTTGTGATGGTAGTTCAGCAGGCTTCGCAACCCGGACGGTAACAGGGCGAACAGGCCCGATCCGGGATGACTGTCGCCCCAGTGCCGGTTCCAGGAGTTCTCGCCGACGAACCAGCCCAGCCAGGTCAGCAGATACACCGAGACCGCAGACACGCCGAGGGAGAAGAAAGCACCCGGCCACGACCGCTTGATCGCCGCCATCCAGGGCATCTCGACACCGGCCGCCTTCAGGGCGCCGCGATCCCAGAACAGCGACATCACGGCGAAGCCCAGCCAGAAGGACAGCGCGCTCCATTTCACACCGAAGGCGAGCCCGAACATCACGCCGGCGACCAGCCGCCACGGTCGCGGTCCGAGGCTCGGGACGCCGGCGCTCAGGTCCACCCCGGCTGCGTACAGATCCCCGAGGCGGCCACGGATCTGGTCCCGGTCCAGGACGAGCGCGGCGAACCCGGCCAGGATGAAGGCCTGCAAGAAGATGTCGAGCAGGGCCACCCGTGACATCACCAGCGAGATGCCGTCCAGACTGAGCAGCGTGCCGGCGAGCACGCCCAGCAGCACCGAGTGAAACATTCGCATGGCGACCCTGGTCAGGATCAGCACGCTCACCGTGCCCGCGATCGCCGGCGCCACCCGCCATCCGAGGGAGGTGTTGCCGAACATCCACGAGGTCAGGGCGATGCACCATTTGCCGAGCGGCGGGTGCACGATGAACATGTAACCGCGGTTGTCCTCGTAGCCGTAGCGCAGCATTTCCTGCGCCTCGGTGGCGTAGTAGATCTCGTCGAAGCTCTTGTCGTGCGGGAAACCAAGCGCCCAGAACCGGGTCCCGGCGGCAAGCGCGGTCACCGCGAGGGTCCACAGCCAGCTGGTCAGCAGCGACTCCGGCCGCCACCGGGTGAGCGAGGCCGGGCGTTCTCGGGACACCTCTGACATCCTCGGGGCTACCTCTTCGGGCAGCAGCGTCGCGGTGGCCACGCAGACGATCGTAAGGTCTGGACATAAATGAGTGAGGAGCGACAGCGATTGATAGCGAGTGAGTGAGCATCGAGCGAGCGCCAGCGAGGGAGGAGCGACAGCGATTGACAGCGAGTGAGTGAGCATCGAACGAGCGCCAGCGAGGGAGGAGCGGAGCGATTGACAGATAGTCCGGAGCGGAACTCCCGGGGCAGGCTGATTCTCGGCGGAGCACCGTTGGGGCAGGCCGGCGACGCGTCGGCCCGGTTGGTCCAGGCTCTGGGCACGGCACCGGTCATCGCGGCCGAGGACACCCGCCGTCTGCACCGGCTGGCCGCCGACCTCGGCGTGCAGATCACCGGAAGGGTGTTGTCGTTCTTCGAGGGCAATGAGGAGGGTCGGGTCCCGCAGCTGATCGAGCTGCTCCAGCAGGGTGCCGACGTGCTGGTGGTGACTGATGCCGGCATGCCCTCGGTGTCCGATCCGGGCTACCGGTTGGTCGCGGCGGCGTTGGCCGAAGGGATCGGCGTAACCACGCTGCCGGGACCGTCCGCCGTCACAACCGCGATCGCCATCTCCGGCCTGCCGGTGAGCCGGTTCTGCTTCGAGGGGTTCCTGCCCCGAAAGGGCTCGGGTCGCCGCAAGCTGCTGGCCGAACTGGAGCATGAGCGCCGGACGATGGTGTTCTTCGAGTCGCCGCACCGGCTCGCCGACGCGTTGGCCGATCTGGTGGCCTGCTTCGGGCCGGACCGTCCGGCAGCGGTGTGCCGCGAACTGACCAAGACCTATGAGGAGGTCAAGCGCGGCGCCCTGGCTGAGCTTGCAGAGTGGGCGCAGGGCGACGTGCGGGGCGAGATCACGTTGGTGGTGGCCGGCGAACCACCCGTCCGCGCGGACGCGCTGGAGGACACCGACCTGGTTGGTCTGGTGCTGGCCCGCGAGCTTGCCGGTGAGACCCGCAAAGAGGCGATTGCTGCCGTGGCGACCCAGCTCGGCGTGCCCAAGAGGCTGGTTTTCGAGGCGGTGGTGGCGGCCAAATCGCGGTAGCGCAACCTCACTAGGCTGATCCCCATGAACTCCCCCAACAACGTGCTGACCGCGGTCGCGTGGCCCTACGCCAACGGCCCGCGACACATCGGGCACGTCGCAGGCTTCGGCGTGCCGTCGGACGTTTTCAGCCGCTATCAGAGGCTGGCCGGCAACAACGTCCTGATGGTGTCGGGAACCGACGAGCACGGTACCCCGATCCAGGTACAGGCCGAACGGGAAGGCGTGACGGCCCGCGAGCTAGCCGACCGGTACAACGTCGTGATTGCCAAGGATCTGCAGAAACTCGGGCTGTCCTACGATCTGTTCACCCGCACTACCACCCAGAATCACTATGACGTGGTGCAAAAGCTATTTCTCGGACTGCTCGACAACGGCTACATCTTTCCCCGCACCGAGTTGGGCGCGGTCAGCCCGTCGACCGGACGGACGCTGCCCGACCGCTACATCGAGGGCACCTGCCCGATCTGTGGATATCCCGAGGCGCGGGGCGACCAGTGCGACAACTGCGGCAACCAGCTCGACCCGATAGACCTGATCAACCCTCGGTCGCGGATCAACGGCGAGACGCCGAAGTTCATCGAGACCGAGCAGTACTTTCTCGATCTGCCCGCCTTCACCGACGTGCTGGCAGACTGGCTGCGCAAGCAGAGTCACTGGCGGCCCAACGTCCAGAAGTTCTCGCTGAACCTGCTCGAGGACCTCAAGCCTCGTGCGATCACCCGGGACCTGGACTGGGGGGTACCAGTCCCGCTCGACGGTTGGCGGGACCGCAACGACAAGCGGATCTACGTCTGGTTCGACGCGGTGATCGGTTACCTGTCGGCGTCCATCGAGTGGGCGGCACGCACCGGTGACCCCGATGCCTGGCGTCCGTTCTGGCAGGACGACGCGTCTGGTCAATCGCGCAGCAAGGCCTATTACTTCATGGGTAAGGACAACATCGTCTTCCATGCCGAGATCTGGCCCGCGATGCTGTTCGGCTACTCGGGCATCGGTGCCCGCGGGGGAGACGCCGGCTCATTG
>JAVEEN010000088.1 GCA_030840445.1 Pseudonocardiales bacterium | reverse complement strand
TTCCCGTCGGCGCCGGTGCGTTTTCGGCTGGAGCCCACCGGCTACCTCCTGACTGGTGTTGTCAACGATCTGTCAACGGGACGGGCCGTCACGGTCCGCCACGGCGTGACACTTGATGACACGAATATCCTTATGAAATAGGGTATTCGTGATTGATCGACTTCGCAAGCCTGGCTGTGCCGGACGCTCATAACCCAGAGGTCGCAGGTTCAAATCCTGTCCCCGCTACAAATGAAGGAGCCCGGCCCCTTGTGGGCCGGGCTCCTTCATTTGTAACGAGCGAGCCAGGATTTGGGAGGAGCGGAGCGACGGTTCCTGTCCCCGCTACAACGCAAGGCAATAAATACAAGGGCTTCAGCGCCACGGCGCTGGAGCCCTTGATTATTTGTCATCGAGTTGTCATCAAAAGAACGAGGGGACGAGGGGACGAACGAAGGGCCAGCAGCTGGGACGAGCTGGTAGGCGATGACACGTAGCAAGCCGAAACGACCTTGACACGGTAGGGGTCACTGGTTCAATCCCAGTATCGCCCACCATGGAGGTCCCGGATTCTTGAGCTCGAGGGGTCGATGCAACACCTGAGAGATCAGGAGTTGCCGTGGACCCGGTCGAAGCGCTGTAGGGAAGTGCGGCCACCCGATTACGCCGGTGGGCGTCCTAACAGCAGACGTCGGCGCCGTGTCGCACCCTGCCGCTAAGTCATTGCGCAGCGCAGCCTTGGGTAACTATCAGCCTCGCCCTGGCGCGTCCTGATCACGACGTCAGGTGCGGCCGCAAAGCCGCTGATCGCCAGCGCCCATGACGACGCGGATGTCATCACCCTCATCCGAAAGCTAGCCCGCCGGACACGGCGGGGTAGCTGCGGGGTCTCTCGTTTGGCTGGTCAGGCGGGTGACGGGGCCTGGGCGGCCGAGGAAGTAGCCCTGGCCGTATCCGACGCCGAGTTGGCGGATGACGTCGAGTTCGGCGGAGGTCTCCATACCCTCGGCGATGACGCTCGCTCCGGTCTGTGCTGCGAAGTTCACGAGCGCGCCGGCAAGGGCTTGACGTGCCGGGTCGACATCGATACCGGTGGTCAGTATCCGGTCGAGTTTGATCAGATCGGGTGCCAGTCTGAGGATGCTGGAAAAGCTGGCGTAGCCGGCGCCGGTGTCGTCGATGGCGAGCCGCGCGCCAGCCGCGCGGATGCTGTGCACGGCGCTGATGAGGGCTGGGTAGTCCTCGACCTGCATGTGCTCGGTCAGCTCGATGACCACCCGCTGGCTGTCAACGCTGTGCAGGAGCCGCAGGAGTGCCGGTGAGCCGGCGACGTCGGGGCCTACATTGATGGACATATAGGCACCTGGCGGCAGCTGCGGCAGTTGTGCCAAAGCTTTGTGGGCCGCTGCGAGTTGCAGTTCGGCTCCCAGGCCCACGCGTTGGGCTTCGGCGAACCACAGCTCGGGTGGGCGCATCGGCTGGTCCGCGAAGCGAGCCAGTGCCTCACAGCCGGCCAGGCGGTCCGTCTTGAGATCGATGATGGGTTGAAACAGCATGGACAGGCCCGGGCCGGCCAATATGGCTTCGATCTGCCGCCGGGCATCTCGATCATCGACGGCGCCAGGCCGCAGGACGTTGGCCACGAACTGTTCGGTGGCCTCGGTTTCTTCCCGCCGGTTGGGGGTCATGGAATTCAGGCCGATCAGGCGGTCGTTGGTCCGGCGGTCGATCGCGAGCACGGCGGTGGCGGATCGGGCCAGGTCGGCCCAGCCGGCAATCGCGTCGCTGATGAACGCGGCCAGGCTGCTCAACAGGGCAACGGCCTGGGCGTCGAAGGCGTAGGTCCGCGACGAGCTCAGCTTCAATACCCCGACGACCTCGGGTCCTCGCCGAAGCGGCACGCAGACTATCGACACGAGGTCCACTCCGCGGCAGGCCTCCTTGTCTACCCGCTCATCGACGGCAGTGTCATTGCATGCCAATGTCGCACCGGTACGCAGCGCGAGTCCGGAAAGGCTGCCGTTGAGCGGTAGCTGGGTCCCGACGCCGTACTGCGGGCTTCCCGACGAGCACACGCACGTCAGCACCTCACCGTGGGCGAGTTCGATTCCCGCTACCTCTCCCTCGGGGATCAGAGTCAACGCCTGAGTCACTACCCGTCGCATCAGGAACAGTGCGTCTGGCGCGCTGAGAAGAACGCCAGGTAAGTCGGCTGCGTTGCTCATAGAGGTGTTCCCGCCATTGTTGATGATTCTCGATACTGGTTGGGTGAATGACTGATCAGCGTTTCGGCGGCGGCTACCATCGCCCCACGCGCCACAGGGCAGCGAGCAGTCGCGGTGGTCGCCTCGGTAGGTCGTCTGGGCGCATCCGCCACGGTCATCATCGACTCGAATTCGGACTGGTCGCGATGGTCTCGTCTGGGGAGGGCGAGCGTGCTGGGCCGTCCGCCCGATGGCCGAAGTTGGAGCCGGTGCGGTAGCGGTAGGTGGTGCCTTCATCCAGGACGATGAAGGTGTCTACATCGCTGCGTGACCAGTGCAGCACGAGCAGGCCGCAGCGTTCGGCCAGCTTGGCCAGGGTCGCGAACTCGTTTACCTCGACGAGGGGCAGATTGGCCGGCGTGGTGATCGGGTGCACCGATGCCAGCAGCGGCGCGTAGTGGAGCCGAATTTCGGCGCCCTCACTGCCCGGTGAGGTGTGGCGGGCGATGAAGCCCAGGACGGCGGCGGCGAGCAGCGCCGCCAGCAGAAGGATTGCTGACAGGACGCGGGCGTGGGCCACGGTGAGGTGTCGTCCGAGCAGGTTGAGCGTGCGTGACACGCGCACGGCGTGGGGCACCACGGTCGAGTCGCGCACAGTCAGGTTCGTCGCGTCGCCGACGAGGCTCAGCTGCAGTGGGGTGAGATTCAGCTTCAGTGTCGGGGTGAAGAGTGCTCCTGTGGTGGTTTGAACGCTGGCCACGACGGTGACGCTCAACGGTCCGGCCGGTAGGCCGGTCACCGCGGCTGCGGACTGCGCGCGGGCGTCGAACGCCTTCAGATCCAGGTGCACGGTCGAGTCATACCGGTTTCCGGTGATCGCGCTGGCCGCGGCGAGCGGGAGGGTCGAGTGCCAGCCGCTGGGGGTGGACAGCTCGGCGGTAACCGACAGGCTGCCGGGGTTGCCTTGGTAGGCGAGGTACAGGTCGACGGTGTTGGCCAGCCGGCGAAACACCGGGTCGGGAGAGCGGGCGGTGGTGCCGTCATAGGCGGGGGTGCGACCGACCGCAGCTTCGTAGGCGAAACTCATCTGACCAGTGGCCGGGGTCAAGGTACTGGCGAGCTTGTCCGTAGGCGCGGTCCACGCTAGGGCGCCGAGCGAGAGGCCTCCGACAGCAAGGACGCCGACCGTGGCGGCGGCTGTGTGCAGCTGACGCGGCAGGGCGCGCATCGTTCTGGTGGAACCGAGACTGCTGGCGTGGCGGGACATGGCCGCTCTCTTTCGTCTGCGTCGAGTCTGGATCGCGGTACCGCCACCGGTGGCCAATGCAAAGGTGATGAGCGCTAGTGCGACCGGACTGGTGAGGCGGCTGAGCCAGCGACCACCCTGCGGGACATGTAATGCTGCGCGTCCGATGATCTGGCTCGCGGTGGGCTGCGTCGGGTCGGTGGACTGGTTGTTGTCGCCCTTCATCACGAACCCGGTTGGGTCGCCGCCGATGATGCGGTGCACGACAACGGCGTGCTCGCCGGGTACGCGATAGGCGACGATCTGCCCGACCTGGTAGGTGCCTGACTTGGCGAGGACCA
>JAVEEN010000083.1 GCA_030840445.1 Pseudonocardiales bacterium | reverse complement strand
GTTGGCTCGGTTGGTATGCCTTCCGGTCGACAATGCGGCCGGAAGGCATACCAACCGGATATCAGTGGTCGAAGTAGTTCAGCGAACGCGTGATCAGATCCGCCTTGTCCGCCGCCGTTCCGTACGCCTCGAGCGGGAAGGCCAGGAATATCACCTTGTAGGCTCCAGCGGCAACCGTGAGGCCGTCCGGCTGCGAGCTGTCGTCGGTGAATGCCGGGATCGCCGGGGTGATCGGCGTGATCTGATCCTCGAAGTTGGCGTTGAGCACGCTGTGATCGAGCTTCACGCTCCCCAGTCCCGCCGTTACCGGGTTGGTCTGGACCGCGGTGACATTCACCGTGGCCTTGTCGTTCTGGGTTTCCGACCCGTCCCAGTTGATGTGCAGGTAGTCATGCACGAAGGCGGTCTTGCCGGCAGCCTGGTCCAGGATGTCCTGGCCCGACATCAAAAGCCGGCCGCCACTGTCGAGAAACACCTTCAGCTCAGACTCGTACGGCCCGATCGGGGCCGGATAGGAGTTCCCGGTGAACCACACCACCTTCTTGTGCGCGGCGAGGTAGGACTGCGGCAACACCGGATCGGTTAGCAGGTCCCAGGTGCTGAATTTCGCTCCGGCCGTGGTCAGGGCCGCTTTGTAGCTGCCCGACGAGTCCGCCGGGGTGTTGTTGTCGTTGTCCACCAGCAGGGTGTCGACGGCAACCGCGATGGTGGTCAATGTGGCCGAAGCCGACGCGGACGGAGCCGTCACCGAGGTGGCAGTCGGAGTCGTGTCGTTGCGGGCGTCATTGGCCGCGGTGGCCGGTACCGCCACCTTCACACAGACATCGACCGAGGAACCCGGCTGCACGACGGGCGTCGTGGTCAGCGGGGTGGTGCAGGTCGAGTCGAAGGTGGTCGCCGGCCACCCGCTGGTGGCGCTGAGCGTATAGCTGTCGGCCTGGTATCCCTGGTTGGTGAGGTGCTCGGTGTAGGAAGCGGACTCGTTCACCTTGGCACCGCCAAGCGCACTCCCCGGATCGATGCTGACCGCGTTGGCCGGCGCGATCGGCGTGCTGTGCGGGCTCCCCGTGGCGTCCACGCCCTGGGCCGACGCAACGGTGATGCCGTCGTTGACAATGGCCGTGACCGATGCAGGCAGCTTCGGCGAGATGCGGGCACTGAAGGTCACCGACACCGAACCGCCGGCGGGCACCGTCAGGTTGTCCCATTGCACCGAACCATTAAGGTAGCGACCGCCCTGACCGGCAAAGGAGAAACTGGTCCGGGCGGGTATCGGTTCCTTGATCGAGACGCCCGTCGCCGGTGCGTTGCCGAGGTTCTTGAGCGTGATCGTGTAGTCGATGTTGCGGCCAGGGCCCACCGGCAGGCCGCTGTCGGTTTTCGAGACGACCAGGGCCGGCAGCGCATTGCGGTTGGTCAGAGTGAAGGCACCCCGGCCGTGGGTTCCGGCCGCGAGCACGCCATGGCTGGGGTCGTAATCCAGTTGCCAAACCGACACCTTCGGGATGCCGTTACCCAGTCGCTTCCAGCTCTGGCCGCCGTTCGTCGAGACGAACGGGCCCACGTCGGTTCCGACGTAGAGGGTGCTGTCACTGGACGGGTCGAGCAGCACGCTGTTCACCGGCGCATCCGGCAGATTGCCGCTGACATCGCGCCAATGCTTGCCGCCGTCGGTGGTGCCGAAGACGTGGCCGCGGTTACCCGGGGTGGCGGCACCGAAGCCGGCGTAGGAGGCGAACGCGATCCGGTAGTTCGACCGGTCCACCGCGAACTGCGTCACCGGACGGTTGGGCAGCTGGTTCTTACCGATCCGGGTCCAGCTGGGGCTGTCCGAGCTGACCGCGTTCGGGCTCACCGAGACCACGCCGTCGTCGGAGCCGACGTAGACACCGTCGCCGCCGTCGGCCAGCCCGATCGCGCTGATCAGGCAACCCCGAGCTCCGTTGGGGGCGGTGCCGGTGCAGCCGGTGGTCAGGTCAGGGCTGATGGTCTTGAAATTCACGTCGGCCGCGTTGGCCGTCTCGACGTTGTCACTTCGGTACAGGCGGTACGTGCCCAGGAACATCTGGTTGACGTTGCCGCGGTTCTGCACCCACGGCACGTAGAACTCGGCTCGATCCTTGAGGTTGATACCACCGTCGATGGCCTCGTTGCCGAAGAAGGTGTTCACCTCGGTCGGGTTGAAGCGGTAGGGCGAGATGCCGAAGTAGCTGCCGAACACCCAAGCTGCGGCGGGGGTCGGACTCGTCGGGTTGGGCGTGCTCTGGTCGACGATGACCTGGCCACCGTCCCCGCTGGACTGGTCGAACCACCGGTTGTTGGACAGCGACTTTCGTAATGTGCCGTTGTCCTGGGTGCCGCCCCAGTACTGGCCCGGGGCCTGCGGAACGGTCGCGATGCTGGTGAACTGGGTGATGGTCAGGCCGGTCGAGTGGATCAGGGCCGCAGTCGCCGGATTCACCGTGCCGTTGAGGTTTTCCCAATCTGCCTTGGACAGCGGATCATTCGCGCCGTTCCTACCACCGCCGGCGTGCGATTGCCATACGCCACCGTCGTTTCCGAGAGCGACATGCTGGGTGTCGTTCGGTTGGAAGGCGAACGCATGGTAGTCCGGGTGCAGGTCGTAGCCGAGGTTCTGCCAGGTGTTACCACCGTCCTTGGAGCGCCAGATCCCGCCGGACGGAGGAGAGAAGTTGTAGCCGTAGAGACCGAGAACGTAGACCACATCAGGGTTGGTGGGATCGGGCGCGATGACGTTGTCGTAAAAGCACTGGGTGCCGCAGTAGCCGAGGATGGAATCGCTGCCGGTACCGGTCGGAGTCGTCGTCCAGGTCGCTCCGTCGGTGGTGGTCTTGTAGATCTGACTGCCGTGATACTTGTCCGCGGTGTCGAAGTAGTCGAAGCCGGTGTAGACAGTGGCCGTCGCGTCACCCTTCGGGTGCGAGATACCCAGCGCGAACCGGGTGCCGCCCTCGAGGAAGTTGCCCTTCGGCAGGTTGCCCAGGGCGCTGGCCCAGGTGTGCCCGCCATCGGTCGAGCGGTAGATGCCGTCACCCCAGAACGACGCCCAGAGCACCTTGGCGTTCTGCGGGTCCATCACCAGGTTGGTGGCGCCGTGCAGTTCGTCCGTGGTGCCTTTGCGCAGCGTCCAATGTGCGCCGCCATCGGTCGATTCCCAGATGCCGTATGCCTTTGCCGTCGGGGCGGTGGTGCGCCGGGCTCCGCCGCGGCCCCGCAGCGTCGCCGCGTAGAGGTGATTGGCGTTGCCGGGGTCGACCGCGAGTTCACCCACCGCCTGTCCGGTGAACAGGGTGGAAACGTGCTTCCAGGTGACGCCGCCGTCGGTGGAGCGGTAGATGCCGTCGCCGTAGTAACTGTCACCGGACAGGGCCCCTTCGCCTGAGCCCATGTAGACGACGTTGTCGTTGCTGGGGGCGATGGCCAGGGCTCCGACGGACTGGGTGTCGGCGTCCTTGGTACGCGAGGTCCAGGTGCCGGTAGTCGCGTTGTAGGTCCAGACGCCGCCTTGCGCCGCGCCGAGGATCACGGTGCCGTCCTTGCGGATGGCCAGTGCGCTCACGCGGCCGGCGACTGCCTCGAAGGCGTTGGTCGTCCGGCCGTTCTGCACGATCGGATCCGGGCCCTGTTGGGCCCAGGTGCCCCCTCGAGCGGCACCGCGCTGGTTCTCGCTGGCGATGCTGTTGGATTTCGTCGAGGCCGAACTGCGCAGGCTCGCGGCCTGGTCAAGGCTGAGCTGCTGGTCACCGGCGAGCAGCCGGCTCGAGTAGTAGGCGTCGCGGAGCTTGGCGAAGCCCGCCTCGTCCGAGCCGTTCTCGTGCTCGCCCTTGGGGGTGAGCAGGACCGGTGTGTCGTCCGGGATGGGCCCAGCCTGCCCGGGTGGGGCGAAGGCCGTCAGAAAGGACGCGGCGAATGCTAGGGCCACACCGGGAACGAGTACGGATGTCGACCGAGAGCGAGTCATATGAACCCCAATGGCAAGAAATCAACCGAGAACCAGTCGCTTATGACGCTGGTCGGATTAGACCCGCTTACAGTGGTTTTGTGCGCGGGCCCCGGGGGAGTGTGCCTCCCACAGCAGGAGGTCCGCAAGATCACAGCAGAAACTTAACTCGACTATTACAAGAGCATGATTGCAACGGGAGCCCGTCCTCGCCGCATCTCCGAGAAGGGTGGTGACATGCAAGCAATGACAGCACATCGCCGCGGACCGACCGCGTCAGTTCAATCCGGGCCAGTCGTCGCGGCGCTCCTCGGTGCCGTGCTGGCTCTCGGTTGCGTGAGCGGGTGTTCGTCGTCGACCGGGGGAGGACCATCGGCTTCGGTGACAGCGGGTGGTCCGAGCGCGGGACCGACGAGCGGTTCCGGTTCCGCCGGCTCCGGAGGTGTGAGCGTGAGCGGTCAGGGGTTACCCAGCTGCGGTGATGTGCCGTCGAGTTCCGGGCCTGCGGCCAACCTTGCGAAGTTATCGCTCAAGGCGCCGGAGGCCGCGGCCTCCGGCGCCACAGTGTCGGTGACAGTGACCCTGCGGGTGCTGTCCGACGGGATCCGGATCATCACCACGGCTGCGGCTTCGGACGTCCTGATCGTGCAGGACGGTCGGGTCGTCGGCCACTCGGCCGCGCTCCGGCCACACCTCGCGGTGCCGTTGCAGTTACGGCGAGGCGCGGATCGGCCGGCGCAGGTGGTACCCGACACGGTGCGGCTAGCCGGCTGCCCGGCGGGTTCGGGTGCCGATGATGCCAAGCGGCCGGCCCTGCCTAGTGGGCGCTATTCGTTGGTCGCGGTGCTCGGCTATGGCACGGACTCGTTGAACAATGCCGTCGACGGCCCGACAGCCTCGTCCAGTGGGATGGCCGGCCAGCGAGGGTTCACGTTGGTGAGTGATCCGGCGTCGATAACGATCAGCTGATCCGGTCCTCCCGCCACGGGACCCCGCTGGCGAGCACCCGGACGCACCAGCCACCATGGTGGCGTGACCCGACCGCTGACCTCATCCCAACGGCAGCGGCTGCGCACGCCGGCGAACCTGTGGCGAGCACTCGTCCCCCTGCTGGTCATCGTGGGCGTCACGGTGCTCGTGGTCTGGCCGCGCGGTGCCACCTCGGACGGGGTGCACGTCATAGATGCGACCAGCAAGATCGCCGCAGCCCGGGCCCAGGCGGGGTTCGGTGTGCTGGCGCCCACCGATCTGGACCCGAGGTGGCGGCCCACCAACTCCGCCATGGTGCCCCGGGGTCCGTCCAACGGCGCGACGTTTCGCATCGGCTACTACACGCCGGCCGGCAAGTACGCCGAGTTCCTCGAAGGCGACGATGCGCCCGATGCGGTGGCCGCTTCGTACGGACCAGTCATAAGCGAGAACACGGTCACGATCAACGGGGTTTCCTGGGCCGCTTTGCGCCGTTCGGACGGCCGCCAGCTGCTGAGGCATACCTTCGCGACGAGCACGCCGCCGGTCACGGTCCTGGTGACCGGCTCCGCCGCCGCGGACGAGCTGGCCACGCTGGCCGGCTCGATGCACTGACAGCTCAGCCGGCCGTCGTTATCAGGTGCGTCGATCCAGCCTCGAGATCAGTGCTTGGGGTCGGTCCTCGGGGATCAGTGGTCGGGATCGTTCGAGGACGCCGCGGCGATGGCCGCGTCCAGGCGGCTGCGGGCGCCGTCGAGCCATTGCTGGCAGATACCGGCGAGGGTCTCGCCCCGTTGCCACAGAGCCAAGGACTTCTCCAACGGCTGACCCCCCGATTCGAGCGATTGCACGATCTCGCGCAGCTCGGCTCGGGCCTCCTCGTAGCTGATGTCAGGCGCGGGCTGGCTCGGATCGGTACTCATCGGGCCCACCATAACCATCGGGTCAGACTGGTTGATCGCCGACGCCGACGGTCACGCTGAATTCTCCGTTGGCCACCCGGACCCGCAGCGGCTCACCGTCGAAGGTGTCGGCGGCGTCGCGAACCAGGTCGCCTTCGGAATCCCAGAGAACGGCGTAACCACGATTCAGCACCGCCTGCGGTGACAGGCTCACGACCCGGGCCAGCAGCTGGCTGTTCTCCGCCGTGGCGGTGTCCAGCACGGTGGCCAGCCGGCCACGAATGCGCTGGCGGGCGCGGCGATTCTCATCGTGCCCGGACGTGATCAGGTTCGAGATCCCGCGCCGTAGGCGCTGCGGTAGGCCGGCCATCAGCTCGTCCTCGGTGTCGAGGCGACGGTGAATCGCCGACCGGAGCCGTCGCCGGGTGTCGAGCAGCAGGCGCAGTTCCTCGGCGAGGTCCGGCACGATTCGTTTCGCGGCATCGGTCGGCGTGGACGCGGCGAAGTCGGCCACCAGATCGAGCAGCGGCTGGTCGGACTCGTGCCCGATGGCCGACACGACCGGGGTTCGGCAGTTCGAGACTGCCCGCAAGAGCGCTTCGTTGGAAAATGGCAGCAGATCCTCGACACTGCCGCCGCCGCGCGCGATGACGATGACAGCCACCTCGGGACGGGCGTCGAGCCGTTTCAGGGCCGCGACGATCTCGCTCACGGCTGTGCTGCCCTGGGTGGCGGTGTTTTCGATGGCGAAGCGAGCACCGGGCAGCCGGCGCCTGGTGTTCTCCACGACGTCACGTTCCGCTGCGCTAGCCCGTCCGGTGATAAGGCCGATCGTGTCGGGCAGAAACGGCAGTGACAGCTTTCGGTGCGCGGCGAAAAGTCCCTCGGCGGCCAGCAATTGCTTCAGGCGCTCGATTCGGGCCAGCAGTTCACCGAGTCCGACCTGCCGGATCTCGGTGGCTCGCAGGCTCAGGGTGCCGCGCTCGGCGTAGAAGTCCGGACGGGCCCGGATGACGACCCGCGCGCCTTCGGCGAGCGGTTCGGTGACTACGTTGCGGCTGCAGGTGACTTGCATCGAGAGGTTGGCGTCGATATCCCGGAGCGTCAGGAAGTAGGTCTGTACACCGGGTCGCCGGACGAACTGTGCCACCTGGCCTTCGACCCAGATCTCGCCGAGGCGGCCGATCCACTCGGCGAGGGCCTGGCTTACCCGCCGCAGCGGCAAGGGCCGTTCCGGGGAGGATTCGAGCTTGCTCACTCGTCCGTGGCGTCCCGGGCCGCCGAGGCGAGATCCTCGGCCAGGCTGGTTCGCTTGGCCGGTGCTTTCGTGGCCGGAGCCCTATTGACCGCTGCCTTCTTGGCGGGTGCCTTACTCGCCTGTGCCCTGCTGGCGCTTGCCTTCTTGGCGCTTGCCTTGTTGGCTTTCTTGGCCGGCGCGGAGGCTTCGGCGTCCGCACGTTCGGCTGCGGCATTGATCTGGGCCGCCTTGACGGCGGCCACCCTAGCGGTACGCGTCCCCGGAGCTGCGGGCTTGGCTGCGCGCCGCTTCGCAGGTGCCTTTTTCGCAGCGGCTTTCCTGGCCGGTGTCGCCCTTGCCGAGGCGCCCGCCGGATCTTCCGCGGACCCGGCGCCGACCGCGTCCCAGCGGTCGTGGTGCTCATCGGCCTCGGCGTAGCCGGTGCCCTCGTAGTCGATCCGGTCGAAGGCAGCGCGCAGCGGAGTATCCGAACCAGCTGATGCACTCTTGCCGGCCGTCCTGTCGGACACCGGGCCGGCAGCGAGGTCGTCCAGTTTCGGGTCGTCGAATGTGGCCCAGGCCGGTGGCTCGTCCGAGGTGCCTCTGAGCTGCGCAAGCACCTCCTCGCCCCGCGCGGCCAGCGCGGCAATGTGCTGTTGAACGCGCAGCGAAGCCTGCATCGCCGTCGAGACCGCGATCATCGGTGCACCCGCCATGGCTGTGGGCAGGATCTCCGGCAGTTTTCGGGCCTCCTCGGCTGCAGTTGCGGCGATTCCGAGGACGACTTTGAGCGGCGTAGGAACACTGGGCATGTCCCCAGCCTGCCTCACTCGGCATCGCTGCGCGAGGGGCCCCCGCCGATCAGTACGTACGATTGAGCCATGTCTGATTTCGCCGAGTTCATCGAGCCGATGCCCGAGGCGTCTTCGGTCGGTCAGCCGGGAGCGCAACCACCACCGGCGCCGCCGCAGACCCCGGGGCCGGTGTCGCGGCGCAAACGTGTGTTGCTGGCCAAGCCGCGAGGCTATTGCGCCGGCGTCGACCGAGCGGTGCAGACCGTCGAACATGCGCTGGACCATTACGGAGCCCCGGTCTACGTGCGCAAGCAGATCGTGCACAACCTGCATGTCGTTCGATCACTCGAAGCCCGCGGCGCGGTTTTCGTGGAGGAGACCGACGAGGTACCCGAGGGCTCGATCGTGGTCTTTTCGGCGCACGGGGTCGCTCCTGAGGTGCACGCCGAGGCCGAGAGCCGCAACCTCAAGGCCATTGACGCGACGTGCCCACTGGTGACCAAGGTGCATAACGAGGCACGTCGCTTCGCCGCCGAGGACTATGACATCGTGCTGATCGGCCACGAGGGTCACGAGGAAGTCATCGGCACCACCGGGCAGGCGCCGGCAAGTATCCGGCTGGTCGACGGCCCGGATGATGTGGTCAACGTCGAGGTCCGCGACCCCGAACGGGTGGTCTGGCTTTCTCAGACGACGCTCTCGGTCGACGAGACCCTGCATACCGTCGATGCCCTGAAAGTGAAGTTCCCTAAGCTGCAATCGCCACCCAGTGACGACATCTGCTATGCCACGCAGAACCGCCAAGCGGCCGTCAAGGCGATCGCGCCTCAGGTAGAGCTGTTTCTGGTCGTCGGATCGGCGAACTCGTCCAACTCGGTCCGGATGGTCGAGGTGGCCTTGGCTGCCGGCGCCCGGCGGGCCCACCTGGTCGAGAACGCGACGGCGATTCAGCCGGAGTGGTTGACCGGTGTCACGTCCGTCGGGTTGTCCTCAGGGGCATCGGTTCCGGAAATTCTGGTATCCGAGGTCGCGGACTGGCTGGCAGAACACGATTACGGTGATCTGGAAGAGGTCAAACACACTGAGGATCGGCTCGTCTTCGCCTTGCCGCAGGAGCTTCGCATGG
>JAVEEN010000069.1 GCA_030840445.1 Pseudonocardiales bacterium | reverse complement strand
TTCTCCTTTCCATCCGGGCATTCCACAAATGCCGCCATGGCTGCGACCCTGGTGACTGCTACGGCGTGGCAGCGCCGAGCCGAGAGCCCGGCACGATGGCGCGCGGTAGCTACCATCGCGCCGATCTACGCCACAGCCATCGGCGGATCCCGGGTATATCTCGGCGTGCACTGGCCGACCGACGTGCTGGCCGGCTGGGCGCTGGGGACGGGCTGGTCGCTGCTGGCCCAGCGCGGTTGGCCACGGCCGACCCGAACTGTCGGGCCCATCCAGCCGAAGAAGGAGGTAGCAACCTGCCGCGAGCGCGCGAGCACTACTGCTCGACGATGATCTTCCAGACCGGGTGGATCTCAAGCCATCCGGTCTCGCTGTCCAGCACCCAGGGCCCGATCACCGTGATCCGGGCTCCCTGCGGTGGCCTGGGGATCGGAATCTGAGGTACGGCCTCGACCACGAGGTCTCCTCGGGAACGTTTGCGGTTGACCGCGTTCAGCCAGTTGTCCGAGACCTCGGTCAAGGAAATGTGCAGGTCGCCGTCGTGCTCGATGTTCATCGCGCTGGCCACTCCGGTGACCGCCGCGCAGCGGCTCTTCACCTTCAGTCGACCTGGGCGATAGACGCCCTTCAACGGGTCACCAGCCCGGCAGTACTGACGCAGCTCCGGCGGGGCAAGGACTGGCGGTTCGGGCGACCGGGACGCAGTCCTGCTCGGCGACGGCGTGGCGGTCGGTGGTGGACTGGGGGCAATCGTCCCCTTTTGGGTCGACGTGCATGCCAGCGGTAACAGCATCAGCAGGGCAGTCAGCACAATGCCGAAACTCCGCATGATCGTCGGGCCCCCTCGCGGCCGCGGTGCTGCAATCGAACCTGACGCCAGTGATCTGCCCACCCGATCATGTAACTTAGATGATAAGAGCCAGTGACGACAAAGTCTCTGATCCAGCCGGCGGTCGGGTCACAAGCACCGGAGACGACAGTCGGTGCCCCAGATTACTTGCACCGCAGTGACGACATGCGGGCTAAGCCGCCGAAAGCGTGGGCGTGGCAAGCCGCGTTTGCTGGTCTCGCCGCCGGCCTCATCAGCTGTCAGGCGCACCCGTGGCCGCGACTCCGAAGACGAACACCAACTGCTGAGACGACCGGCACTTTGCGGGTGAGAGTGGTTGACAAGCGTGCCGAAAAGCGCGCGCCACCTTCGCCGCTCCAGCTGCATAGGCGTCGATGTGGATCTGAGCCGTACGCGGTGCCAGATACACAGTGCTGGGCTGAGCGTCAGCCGGCTGCGGCCTGCGCGATGGCGGTCAGCACGTCCTCGTGCCGCCTGAAATCACAGGAACCGAAATGCCGTTCCGGTAGCAGGCAGAACCTCCCGCTCGCCAGGTGGGTCATGCCGCACCGGTGGGCGATGGCTGCCGCCGTGTTGATCTCGGTGTTGTGTCCCTCTTCCCGCACCGAACCGAGCGGGTTCAGCGACACAGTGCGAAAGTTGGCAATAGTGGACCGGCGCCAGGTCTCGTCGATGGGCCCGCTCTGTTGGCCGACGACGACAACCGGACATTGAGTTCGATGCAGGATCCCGATCGGTACCGGCCCCAAGCGGGTATTCCACCGGTCCTCGCTATGGTGGCAGCCGACTACGACCAGTTGCGCCGTGCTGGCTGCTTGCACCAGCGCATTCGCGGCGTCGCCGAGGACGAGTTCGGGTTGCACGATGACCAGGGGGTAGCGGGCTCGCAATGGCTCCAGCTCCCGTTCCAACCGGTCACTGGCATGCTGTTGCCAATGACCGAGCAGCACGGGGTCGAGCCCGTCGAGCAGCCAGCCGTCCGGCCGGGGCCAAGCGCAGACCGCGGTCAGCACGGCGTCTCGGCGATGTGCTTCCTCGAAGGCCACCTCCAGCGCCAGTCGACCGGCCACGGCGCTCGATATTCCGACGACGATGTGTCGCAGCTGAACATGCGTTCGCAGGGTCGGCGCGTCGGGAACGAGGACGACGGGGCAATGGGCGTGAGCAGCGACGCGGTGACTGACCGAGCCGAGCAAGGTGTCAAAGTTACCGCCCCGCCCGCTGCTTCCGACGACGACCAGGTCGGCATCGATGCTGAGATCAACGAGGGCGTCACTCGCCCGGGAGTGGCTGAGCAGCGTAGTCACGAGTACCCCGGGTTGCTGTGCTGAGGCGGTGGCGGCTTGTTGGGCGAGCAGGCGTTCGCCGAGGTCATCGATGACCTGAACGGCAGATTGCTCCGCGGGGATCGGCCCGGCGTCGGCCAGTTCAGAGCAGTGCACGATGAGCAGAGACCGTTGCCGGGCTCTCGCTTCACGCGCCGCCCAGGTCAGCGCCGATTGCGCCGCGGAGGAACCGTCTACTCCGACGACAATTCTGGTGCCTGTCACGACGACTCCTTCGAACTCCATGTCCCAGGTATCCGCGAGCGGGGTTCGCAGGCCTTGTGGTTACGGCTTCATCGTCGTCCGCCAAATGGTGTTGCGGCAGTGCCGAACGTCCCGCCATGCGGAAATCCGGCAGATTCAATGACGGCGAGTTTCCGCGCCGAACACCGCCGCCTGGGTCCGGCGTTGCATGCCGAGTTTGGCGAGGAGACCGGAAACGTAGTTCTTGATGGTCTTCTCCGCGAGGAAGAGTCGCTCGCCGATCTGCTTGTTGGTCAGGCCGTCGGCGATGAGGCCCAGGATTTCGTGTTCGCGATCGGTGAGGGCAGCCAGCCGCCCATCCTCGGGGTCGCCGTCACGCAGCCGCGTGAGCAAGCGTTCGGTGACAGACGGATCCAGCAACGATTTGCCCGCAGCGACCTGCCGAATCGCTTCCACGAGGGACGAGCCTCGGACCTCCTTGAGAAGGTATCCGGCGGCGCCGGCCATTACTGCCGCGAAGATCGCGTCGTTGTCGTCGTAGGAAGTCAGGATGAGGCAGCGAACAGTGGGCATGCTCGAGCGGATGTCGCGGCAAACGTCGATGCCACTGCCGTCGGGGAGTCGGGCGTCGAGGATGGCTACATCCGGGCGCGCTGCGGGAATACGGGCCAGCGCTTGGGCGGCTGTGCCGGCTTCCCCCACTACCACGATGTCCGCTTCGGCGCCGAGGAGGTCTGCGATGCCGCGGCGCACGATCTCGTGATCGTCGAGTAGGAACACCCGAACCGCTTCGTGACTCTGGCTCAATTCAGTGGAATGGTCCATAACAGCCGCGTTCCTCCTCGTGCTCCGAGTTGTGTCCCAGCTTCGGTACCCGACGAATCGGGATCCTCCAGCGGCGAGCGAATCGTAAACGAACCGCCATAGCATTCGGCTCGCTCGCGCAAATTGGCCAGCCCACTCCGTCGTTCGGTGTCGCCCATGCCGACCCCGTCGTCAGTGATCTCGAGGGACAGTTCGGCTTTATAAGCCAGCGAGTTCGCATCGAGGTTGACGGCTACCGACTCCGCGCTGGCGTGTCGTGCAATATTGCTCAGCGCCTCGCGCAGCACGGCGACGAGTTCGTCGGCGACGGCCTCGGGCACCACGGAGTCGACCGGTCCCGAAAACGTAAGCCTGGGCTCGAACCGTAGTGACGGGGCGATCTCGGCTGCCACGGCGAGCAGCCGGGCACGTACCGCGCCGGTCGCCGGACCGAGCGGCCCTCGGAGTTGGAAGATCGACGTGCGGATCTGACGGATGGTCTCGTCGATGTCGGCGACAACCCGGCCCAGGCGCTGCGCAAAGGACTCGTCGCCGAACCCGGACGCGATGCTCTGCACCGTCAGTCCGGCGCCGAACAGTCGTTGAATGACGTGATCGTGCAGGTCGCGGGCGATCCGGTCCCGATCTTCGAGCAGGGCAACCCGTTGCTGGTCGGCTCGAGCGTCAGCGAGTTCCACTGCCACCGCGGCATGGTTGGCGAACGTGGTGGCCATCTCCAGGTCTGCAGCGGTGAACCGCGGCCTGCCACGCAACCGGCCGACAACCAGCGCCCCGCGGACCCGCTGGGTGCCGACGAGCGGCAACACCATCAACGCCCCGATCGGCACGAACTCGCTGAGGTGCACGGAGTGCTGCTGTTCCAGCGAGATATCGCCGATCAACACGGCGCGCCCGTTGTCGAGTACCAGTTGGGACACTGTGTTCTCGATCGGGTAGCTCAATCCGGTGAGCCGGTCGGCCCCGGCCCCAGTCGCGACCTCGACCATCAGCCGTCCGCGCTCCGGGATGGGGAGCACGACGTTCACCGCGTCGGCGTCGGCGATCTGCTGCAACCGACGGGCGATCACCCGCAGTGGTTCTTCACCCTCGTTGGACAACAGTTGCCGAGTGATCTCGGTCGAGGCCTGCAACCACTCCTGCCGCTTGCGTGCCTCGTCGAAGAGCCGCGCGTTCTCGATGGCCACCCCGGCGCTCGCTGCCAGTGACAACACGAGCTCCTCGTCCTCGGCGCTGACCTCGCTCTGGTCATGGCCGGTCAGGTACAGATTGCCGTACACCTCGTCTCGGACCCGGATGGGCACACCCAGGAAGCTGTCCATCGGCGGATGGTCCGGGGGGAATCCGACCGAGCGTGGGTCAGCTGCGATGTTCTGCAGCCGAATCGGGCGCGGGTCGTCGATAAGCGCGCCTAGTAACCCCTTGCCCTCGGGAAGATGCCCGATGCGCGCCACCGTCTCGGGATCCATGCCGACGTGGATGAACTGCTCCAGACCGCCGCCGGGGGCAATGACGCCCAGGGCACCGTAGCGGGCGTGCACGAGTTCACACGCGGCTTCCACGATCCGGCGGAGTACCACGGGTAACGCGAGGTCTCCGACGATCATCCGGTTTGCGCGCAGCAGCCCCCGCAGCCTGCTCTGCGCGCCCATCACGTCCTGGGCGCGATCCACCAGTTGCGCCAGTAGCTCGTCCAGCTCCAGCCGTGGCCCTTCCATGGACAGCGGCTGAGCGGTGTCAGGTTGCGGAGTCTCGGACTGCTTCATCTTGTCCAGACACTACGGCCTGCGAGGACGACCGCAAGACTGTCCACTCACGCGGACTCGACCAAGACCTCGACCAGTCGGCGCCGGCGGGTGGCGGGAGTGGCGGGAGCCCGGCCGATCCGGAGCAATATTTGCGGTTGCATCTTTAGCCGCAATTCTGTCCGCAGCAATGCACGGGTATTCGGAACCTCGATGATCTGAGTCATGGGACTGGCGGAGTAGCCGTGCCGGGTAACCTCGAGCAGCAGCCGCTCCAGGGCCTCCCCCGTTCGCAGCCAGGCAGCGGGGGTATCGGCATCGGTGCCGAGCAGCAGCAGACATTGGTTCAGGCTGGAACGGGTCTCCGTCGGCAGCGATCCGGTACCGGTGGTGTCGAAATCGCGAATCGGGACATCGTCGTGGGCGCCGGGACCGAAATGCGGTACGGCCAGAGCAGGCACGCCGTCGCCCCGTCCAGCGTCGTCGGTGGTCCATGCCCGCAGCTCTGCTCGGTAGGCGGGGTCGGCATTCTCCTGCGCATCCGCTCGCTGGCTCAGGACCGAGACAATAACCCGATCCTCCGCACCCGTGACGGGCACCAACTGCGCACCCTCGATCCCGGTCACAGACACGAGTTCGGTTACGAGATCGTCGGGTACCGCATCTTCGGCGAAGCGTCGGCGGTTCGTACGCCGCAAGTCGATCAGCGGATCCAGAGCCGCGAGGTCGGTGGCGGCCGCGTTGGGATCATCGACGATGGTCAGGCGGGCCACGACATCCGGCCTGCCGGGATCCGGGAAGCGCTCGACCGCGCTCCGATAACCGTTCGCTGCGAGTGAAACCCGGGCGTTGAACAGGGCACAGCCACAGCTGATGATCAGCTGTCGCCCGGTCGGGTCGAGGACCGTCAAACGGCGCCTCGGGTCTGCGTGGATCTCCAGGGCATGCGTACCGACCACGAAACTCCACGGCTGGGTGTTGTGCACCGAGGCCGCGAGCGAGCCGCGTACCGCCGCTCTGCGCAGCGCTTGGATTCCGTTCGACTGGGTCAGCGCGTTCATGTCATCACCGTATTCGCGGGTTGGTTCGTGCGTGCGATCCCCTTGAACCTTCCTCTGTCCGGCCGCGGGACGGCAGGGTCCAAGGTCCCGCAGATCTGGGTGCGAAGGCCACCCGCTGGATCGAGGTAGACCCTGGATCGAGGTGCGCGGGCGACAGTCGGAGGGCCCAGCGATGGCGTACTGAAGATCAGGCCGGGATTTCTTGCCGCCACGGCAGAAGGAAGCCGCTGCCGAACACCTCGTCCCAGGCGTCGAAGAGTTCCAGCGCACCAGCGGCCGCGTCTTCCTCCAGCAGGTTCAACGGACCCGAGGCCACCGCCAACACCGTGTAGTAGAAGAGCGACCGGGTCTGGTCTTCCGGCGCATCCTTGTGGATCTCCAGCTCTCCGAGAGCCGCCGGAATGATCCGGTTGACCAGCTGGCTCAGGCCCGGCCGGCCGCGGTCGGCAAAGTCCCCGGCACCACGGACGAAGCGCTCTCGAATAGTCGACATGTTCGCGGAGGCAACGGGGGTCTGAGTGGGCGTATAGCGCGCGGAGTTGATGACGGCACCCAGCAGCGCACTGACGACGCGGCTACCGTGCTCGACGGTGAACGGCGGCGGCAGCGGTCCGCAACCCATGGCGTAGACCGCGAGATCGTCGAGAAGCAGGACCTCGAACGACGGCATCGCCTCGAGTTCGATGGCCCGCAAACCGGCCAGACTCAAGTCCTGCCAGTTCTCCGCGGATGGCGAGGTATCAGCCGTCAGTCCGGTCATGAGCGCTCCTTCTTGAAGTCGTGTGCCGGGGCTCAGTGCCCGGGCACAACTGGTTCAGCGACCCGATACCGCCGATGTACCGCTTCCTACCGATCAGCTCATCAGGAGACGGACCTGCAGCACGATGGTGATGAGCCCGACGCCGCCGCAGACAAGATAGACGGTTCTGGCATTCAGCCGACACCAGAGCAGTCGCCGCCGACTGCTCGATGGCAACACCGCCAGGTCCGAAGCTGCAGCGACCCGCAACGACAGCCACATCGACGTCGATACCAAGCAAGCAATTGCAGTAATGGCCACCATTGTCTGCGACATGATCATCTCCTCGTCATGGCTGGGGCGCCTATCCGGTCAGAAACAGGCGGGCGAGCAGGAATCCGTTGAGCGACAGCACGGTCGCGGTGATCAGCAGCCCGGCTATCGTCGTCAGAGTTCGGTTCGTGAACTGGCCCATCAACGATCGGCGGGCGGTGAACATCATCAAGGGAATGAGTGCGAAGGGCAGACCGAAGGACAGTACGACCTGGCTGGCAATGAGAGCCTGGGTGGGATCTGAGACGAGCGCCAGAATGATGAGGGCCGGCACTGAGGAGACCGACCGGCGCAGCCAAACACTACTGTTTCGCTGCAGGAAGCCCTGCATCACGGCTTGGCCGCTGTAAACGCCCGCACATGCCGAAGCCAGCCCCGAGGCCAACAGTCCGACCGCGAATACCCCGGCGAACAGCACACCGCGCGTTTGGGCAAAGGCACTGTGCACATCCGAAAGCGAGTTCCCGGCCCCCGCGGGAAGCGAGGTCGCAACCAGCAGCATGAGCACATTGACCAGCCCGGCAATCCCCATAGCGATTACCACGTCACGACGCAGGAAGCGGAGCATCACCCTGGTACGAATCGAGCGAACGTTCGCGTCGAGGCCGCTTACCAAGGAGGAATGCAGGAAGACGGCGTGCGGCATCACCGTGGCGCCGACGATCCCACATGCAAGCAGGACGCTATGGGAATTGCCGAGCCTTGGCACGAGCCCCGAGACGGCGGCAGCCGGGCTGAGCGACGAGCGCGCTATCAGATAAGCGAAGGCCAGTAGCAACACCATCAACAGCGCTACCACGACAACCGGAAAGCCGTCGCGCCCTCGAATCCGCAACCTGAGAATGCCTAAGGTGGTCGCTGCGACGATGAGGCCTCCGGTCAACATCGGGATATCGAACAGCAGGTTCAGCGCGATGGCGCCGCCGACGAACTCGGCCACGTCCGTCATGATGACGACGAGTTCGGCGACCAGCCACAACATGATCCGCACCGGGGTGCTGGTGTTCTCGCGGCAGACCTCGGCCAGGCTGTACCCAGTGGCCAGGCCTAGCTTGGCCGAGAGGTATTGCACGACCATGGCCATTCCGCTGGCGGTCACCACGGTCCAGAGAAGCAAATACCGGTAGTCCGCACCGGCCGACACATTGATTGCGATGTTGCCTGGGTCGACGAAGGCTACGGCGGCTACGAAGGCGGGACCGATCAGGCCGAGCAGCCTGCCCCGAGCCAGATAGCCACGGCCACTGCGTGGATCGAAGCTCGAAGCGACCCTGGTCGGCGGATCGGGAGGAGCCAACCGGGCGGGCGCTAGGTTCACGGCAGCCTCCCGATTCCCTTAGCCGAGGTAATGTCCATGCCGGCCGATTCAGGCAATGTTCGAGGGCCTGATCAGGCCCTCGGCGAGATCTCCGAAGCCGGGGGCATAAATACTTCCGGGGTTTCCCAGCACCTCCTCGACGATCAGGGTCTCGGTGGTCAGCAGCAGAGCAGCGATCGAGGCGGCACTCTGCAACGCGGATCGGGTCACCTTCAGCGGATCTATGATGCCCATGTCGAACATGTCGCCGAATGTCCCGGTCATCGCGTTGAACCCCTGCCCGGCGGGCAACAGGCTGACCTGTGCTACCACCTCGTCACCGTCGTAGCCGGCATTGATCGCTATCCAACGGAGTGGTTCGACGAGAGCGTCCTGGACGATCCGCGCGCCGAGACCCTTTTCTTCCAGTAGGTCCAGGGCATCGATGGCACCGCGTGCTTGCACCAGGGCGGTGCCTCCCCCAGCGACGATGCCTTCCTCGAGTGCGGCTCGGGTGGCCGACAGCGAGTCTTCGACCCGGTGCTGTTTCTCGGTCAGTTCGACCCCGGTCGCCGCACCCACGTGGATCACCGCCACACTGCCGGACAGGCGTGCGATCCTGGTTTGCAGCGCGTCCTTGTCATGGTCGTTCTCGGCTCGTTCGAACTCATGCTTGAGTTGCTCGATCCGGGCCGCCACCTCGTTCTCCGGACCGACGCCACCGACCAGGGTGGTGGTGCTGTCGGTGACGGTGACCCGGCGGACTTGTCCCAGCTGTTCGAGCCGAACGGTGTCCAGGCTCAATCCGGCCTCGGCGGTGATTACCTGGCCGCCCATCCACACCGCCAAGTCGCTCAGCTCAGCGATCCGCCGGTGGCCGAAGCCGGGGGCTCGCACGACGACCGAGCGAAACGTGTCGTGGACATTGTTCGCGACCAGCATGCCCAGCGCCGGACCATCGACATTCTGGGCAAAGATCAGCAACTGGCGGCCGGACTTGGTGACCTGTTCCAGCACTGGCATCAAATCCTGCACTTTGGAGATCTTCTCGGAGGTCAGCAGCACATACGGGTTTTCCAGAACCGCTTCCATCCGCTCGCGGTCGGTGACCATGTACGGCGAGATGTATCCGTTATCTATTTCGACGCCGTCGACATAGGTGACATCCAGCCCGAAGGACGGGGACTCCTCGACGGTGACCACGCCACCGCGGCCGACCCGGCTGATCGCGGAGGCGATCACCTCACCGATCTCGCTGTCGTTGTTGGCCGAGAGCGTAGCCACGCTGGCCAGGTCGGCCGGCCCGCCGATATCGCTTGCTTCAGCTTCCAACTGGGCCAGCACCGCATCGACCGCTGCCTCGATACCGCTCTTGAGCAGCATCGGGTTCGCGCCGTCCGTAACCGCGATCAACCCTTGGCGGACCATGGCCTGGGCCAAGACGGTCGCGGTCGTCGTCCCGTCACCGGCCACTCCGTTGGTCTTGGTGGCCACCTCCTTGACCAGCTGGGCCCCCATGTTGGCGAAGGGATTGCGCAGCTGGATCTCACGCGCGATGGTGACCCCGTCGTTGGTGATGGTGGGCGCGCCGACCAGCTTCTCGATCACCGCGTTGCGGCCTTTCGGGCCGAGGGTGACCTTCACCGCATCGGCGAGGGCGTTCACGCCCGCCTCGAGTAGTTGCCGGGCCTCGACGTCGAATCGCAAGTCCTTGGCCATGAGAATCCTTCTTCCGCTGAAGTGAAATACCGTGAGTCGTGCTGTGGGGTCGGGGATCAGGGCACCAGAATTGCCCTCCCGCGCACCGAACCGGCGTCGAGGTCATCCAGCGCACGAGCGAATTCGGCCAGCGGGTAGCTGGAGGTGTGCAGCGTGACCTTGCCCTGCGCTGCGAGCACCATCAGTTCGGCGAGGTCGTTGTAGGACCCGACCAGGTTTCCGATGAAGTTGATCTCGGTCGAGATGATGTCGATGGTCGGCACGTTCAATGTGCCGCCGTAGCCGATTACGTAGTAGTTGCCGTTGCGGCGCAGGCTTGCCACGCCGTCCTCGAGCGCGCCACCCTCACCGACGAAGTCGATGACGGCCTCCGCACCGGCACCGCCGGTGAGTTCAGCGATTGCCTCGACCTGATGACCATCGGCCAAAACGGTGTGTTCGGCGCCGAGTTCCGCGGCCAGGGCCAGTGCATCCGCGTTGCGGTCGACCACGATCATCTCCACCGAGGACAGCGCGCGCAGTACCTGCACGCCGATATGACCCAGACCGCCAGCACCGATTACCAGCGCCTTGTCGCCCGGCCGCAGCTTGCGGGCCGCCTTCGCCACCGCGTGGTAGGCGGTCAGGCCAGCATCGGCGAGAGCTGCGACGTGCACCGGTTGCAATGTGGAATCGAGCTTGATTGCTGATCGCGCGGTCGTGTGCAGGTACTCGGCGTATCCACCGTCGGTGTCGACGCCGGGAAACTTCGAAGCGACGCAGTGCACGTCGTCTCCGTCCCGGCAGGCCCGGCACAGACCGCAGGTCACCAACGGATGCAGGATGACCGCATCGCCGACGGCCACATTCGTCACGGCGCTGCCTATCTCGACCACCCAACCTGCGTTCTCGTGGCCGAGCGTGTACGGCAGTTCGACACCCGTCTTGGGCTCCCACTGCCCCTCGATGATGTGCAGGTCGGTACGGCAGACCCCGGCCCCGCCGATCTTGACGATCACATCCAGCGGCCCGCTGATCTTGGGGTCGGCCACATCTACCAATTCTGGGGCGGAGTGGTACTTGCCCAACTGGACTGCCTTCATTCAGCTCGCCTCCTGGCCAGTGCGGCGCGGTTTTTGGTCTGCTACCGCTTCGGGATACCGGGTGGTGAGCAAGCCCCGGCAGAAGTGCGCGTTGCCGTCGATGCTGACCCGGACGGCACGGGCGAACCGCAGCCGCATTGGCGCCTGCTCAGCGGGCACCGGCTCGCCGGAGTCATCCACGAACAGCGCGGCGTCCTCGGCCACTGAAAGGCCGATGTCGCCTCTGCGACGCAGTAAACTCGACCGCTCCTGACTTTCCGGCAGGTCGCTGAGGTGCGCTGACGACAGCCCGTCGACGGACCAGCCGGCGGCGATCAGCAGCTGACAGGCACGTTCCAGGCATGCGGTGTGCGCCTTGCGCTGAAACGTCAGCCGTAGATCATCCAGCTCACCGGTGGCCTCAGCCCCGAACGAGCCGACGAAGCCGGCCCGGCTGGCCACGCCGGCGTTGATCTCGGCCGAGCTCATGTGGTCCTCCAACAGGATGGTAGTGGTGTGGATGCTCGGCACGGAGCTCACCGCGTCGTAGGCATCGGCCACCATCAGGTAGGCGAAGTTCGGTGCGCAGAAGTAGGTAGGAAGGCGTAACCGCACCTCGGCATGACCATCGACGACCGAGGTCTGCCGGACGAAGCCGAGATCGACGATGGATTCGTCCAGCTCGGGATCGCGCACCGTGCTCAGTGCGGCAGTGACGACGCTGAGCACATCTGCCTGCAGCAACGGGACACTCATGCCGAGGCCCCGACCGCTACCTCTGCCTCCGGCTCAGCGGGAACCTTGATCGCCAGTTCCGGGGGAACCTCGATGCCGTACATCGCGGCGGCGTTGAGCCCCAGGACCTTCTTCTTGACGTCGGTGGTGAGCTCGGGATATTCGGTCATGTCCTCCGGAATCTGGAAGTCCACGAATTTCTCGATCAGCCACTTGGGCGTCCAGAGCGCGTAGTCGCTGGAGAACTGGATCTTGTCCTCGCCCACCCAGTACAGCAGCTCACCGATGATCTGAGCGAAATACCGCGGTCGGGTATGAATGAACGGAATCGCCACTGCGAGCCCGGCGTGCACGTTGGGCTCCTGCGTGGCGATCCAGCAGAAGTCTTCCAACCGGGGCAGCCCGCAATGCTCGACCACGAAGTTCAGGTCTGTGAAGTCGGTTGCGACCGCGTCTACGTCGGCGACATCGAAAGCGTCGCGGTCCAGCGGGCGGATCGTCGGGCCCTTGTGTACGTGGATGTTGGTGATGCCGAGTTCCCGGCACGCTTCCAGATACCGGTACGCCCACGGATCGGTCAGCTTGTAGCCGCGTGAGTCGCCGTGCCAGTCAGCCGTGTACAGCTTGACGCCCTTGAGCCCGAAGCGTTCGGCGTCCAGCCGCAACTGGTCAAGGCCGGCCTGCTCGTCCCGAGGATCGAAGTAATGGTTGTAGGTCAGCTTGTCCGGGTGGGCCTGGGTCAGCGCCCAAGCTTCCTCGGTCTGGCCGAAACCGTTGTGGTAGAAATCTGCCAACCGCGCCGGTTGGAAGATGGCGTGGTCGACGTAGCCGTCGGTGAACAGGTCCTTCATCAGGCGGTCGCCGCCGTAGTAGGTGTATTCGTCGTAGGGCCACACAACTTCGGCCGGACTGAGGTTCTTGTGGTAGTCGTAGAAGCAGTCGATGAACTGCTTGCCATGGACGTTCTTCAGGTTCCTCGCGCTACCGTCCCAGAGGGCGATGTGAGCATCCACGATGAAGTACTGCTCACCATCCTTGCTGTACATGGCATTCTCCCTTTCCGCTATTGGAGTTGGTGTTCGACCGAGCGCTCAGTCGACCGGCGTTAGGTCGAAGTCGATGTACTCGGCCGCGTCCTCGGGGTTGGCGAACATGATGGTCTTGTCATCGAGGTGGACCATCCGCCCGTAATGGGTGGACATGATCTCCTCGAAGTCCGAGCCATCGAAGTCGCTGCCCAGTGCCTCGGTGATCTCCGCGTAGTCGAAGACGATCTTGCTGCCGCCGTCGACCCGGATCATCGAGGGGTACTCGGTGATGGTGATGCCTTCCTTCTTACCCATCACCTCAGCTACGACGTAGCCGTTCTGGTTGTTCATCAAAGTCACACCGCACATGTTCGACGAGGTCCGGTTGACATCGAAGCTGACTGATGAGCTGGTCACGTCTACTTCTCCTTCGGGGAGGTGAGGCCGAAATCGGCGATGAGGGTGTTGAAGTCAGAAGTTGCGGCTGCGAGCGACTCGGCGAAGGTGATGGTGCGTTCTGAGGGCTGCGACCAGATCGGCTGCAGCTCGACCGCGGCGTGCCGGCTGACCGGCACCCATTTGTCGAGCCAGGACTGCATGACCGCCCGGTTGGCCTCGCCGTACTCGGCATCGTTGGCCAGCATCGAGAACAGCGCGCGGGTGTAACGCAGATCGCGGTTGTAGTCGTTCTCACCGGCACCGATCAAGGTGGGCGTGATGTAGTCGCCGTTCCGCGCAGCGATCTGCATCAGAAGGTCACTTCGGAACAGCACCCCGACCAGCGGTTCGAACACCACGTTGGTGGCGAAGATGGCCTCGGCCCAGTCTCCGATCGCGGTCAGTCGCTCGACGTTCTCCCGCACGCCCTGCCAGAAGGGGCTGCTCTTCCAGACATCCTTGTGCGCCTTGCCATCGAAGGCCTCGATGGATTCGGACAGGTCCAGGTTGTACAGCGCCAGGTCCTGGGCGAAGCGCAGCCGGTGGACACTGTTCACGCACACCGCATTGTTGATCATATTCGTGGGCGCCGAGCGCTGCGCCGAGACGAAGACGTGCATGCCCAGACCGTGCTCGGCATGCATCCAGGCACCGACGTTGTCGGCCACGAACCGGATCCAGGTCGGCGACCAGTGTGCGTACGCGCCGGCCTCCTTGGCGTTCTGCAGGTTCAGCTCGATCTGGCGGACGATGTTGGAGTTGTTGCGGTAGATCGTCTGCTCCCATTCCTCGTTCGGGTCGAGGAAGGCGTGCCAGTTGCCACTCTTGAGCACGGTCCAGTCCTGCGGATAGCCGCCGGGGCTCTTGGCGAAGCCGTAGAGCCAGCCCTGGCTCAGATGCCGCTCGGGATCAGGTTGAACGTCTATGGTGACGTCCTCATACACGGTCGCCCGCATCTTCTGCGGCTTGAAGTAGTTGTAGGAACGGCTGGTGGAACTGGGAAAGGTCTGCATCCCCGCCTCTGCGCCGGTGAACTCCGGCTTCGGGAAACTCTGGGGTGCCTTCGGGGGCGCTTGCTTGACTGGTGCGTTCATGAAGTGCCTTCTCTCTGTGGTCTGTGCGGGTCCGGGCTGACTCGCCCGCGCGTTGATCGACCTCGGTGGGTGTTCAGCCGGATTCGGCCGTGACGGTGAACTTGTCGAAGTGGATTTGTTCCTGCGGAACGGACTGGCCGCTCAGTAGGGCCAGCGCGGCGTCGATCATCGGCGGCGGTCCGCACAGGTAGATGTCGCTGTCACGCAAGCCCGTCTCATGCCGCTCCACCACGTCGTGCACGAAACCGGTGGTGGCCGGGTCCCAGTGATCGGGCCAGGACTCGGAAAGGCACGCAATGAACGTCAGCTGAGGCAACCTGGCC
>JAVEEN010000043.1 GCA_030840445.1 Pseudonocardiales bacterium | reverse complement strand
AGGTCCTGCGAGAGATCCCCTTCACCGATGAGTACGAGACCGATGCCAGGTACCTCCGACAGCATCTGCGGAAGGTTGCGGATGGCCTTGACCTCCTCGCACATGATGACCGTGAGGACATCGCCGTCTGGTGCCAGCGGCCAGGTGTCGGCGCGGTGGTAGTACTCCTCGATGCCGACACCCCAGTACCGTGCAGCGCCGAACGGACCGTCACCGCGCAGGCCGGGAGGCTCGTACAGCGGTGCGCTGGCCGGCCGCGGATAGCGGCATGACGCGACCGCGTTGCGGGCCTCGTCGACCGTGCTGACGTGCGGCCAGATAATGCCGTACACACCCGCGTCCAAGGCCTGCTTGGCCAGGAACTGATTGTGTTCCGAGCCGTTGGCCGGGATCCGGACGAACGGTGTGACCAGCGGGGCCACGTGACCTGCTTCGGCGATCGCTCTGCGGTCCAACAGATACTGCAGACTGTCCCGCAGCGCCGTTGTCGAGAAGGGATTGTGTTCCATCTCGAAGACCACGACGTCGTACGGACCGCCGGCGAAGGCCATGGCATTGCTCGTGTCGGCCGGCGAGAACGAGGCGAAGACCGGGCGACCCGCTTCCAGGGCGGTGATGGCACCATTGAGGTGAGCGGGCGCGGTCATACGGTCGGCTCCAGCTTGGCCGCCGGCCAGTAACCCCAATAGCTGAGCGCGGTGAGATCACGGGTCAGCCAGGTCGCGTCGTCGACGTGCCGGCCGTGTACCCCGTACTCGATTTCGAAACCACCGGGACAGTTGAGGTAGAAGGACAGCACCTCATCGTTGGAGTGCTGTCCCATCTCGGTCTTCAATGCCCCGGCCTCACGCGCCCTGGCATAGGTGCGCCCGAAGGTCTTGATCGAATCCGCCTCCAGCATCATGTGCCGCATGCCCTGCTCTGACTGGGTCTGGGTCAGCGCCACACTGTGGTGGCGGGCGTTACAGCCGAGAAAGCGCAGCCGAACCTGCATCCCGTTCGGGAAGGTGATGGCCATCGAGTCCCGATGCCGGAATCCCAACACCCTGGTGTAGAAGTCGAATGCTGCCTCGATGTCGGCAGAGGGCAGCACCACGTGCCCCATACCCAGCGCACCGGTCAGGAACGCGCCACCGTGTGGCAGTTGCACGTCAAGCCCGTCGACCGACTGGCTGAAGAACAACTCGACGGGATTGCCGTTCGGGTCATCGAACGCGACGAACTTCTCGACGCGCCGAGCTGCCGCCTCGTCGGTAGAGCCCTCTTTGACTGCAACACCGGCTGCCTCTAGCTCGGCGACCGCTGTCTCCAGGGCGAGCCGGTCGCGTACCTCGAACGCGGCACCGATGAGTCTGTCCCGTTCACCCGGCACGATTGCCACGCGGACCGGCCGGTCGTCGAGCCGCAGGTGCAGGCTGCCGTCGGGACCATCGGTTACCAGCGCGCCAAGTACATCGGTCGCGAAGCTGCGCCATTGCTCGACCACGGTCGATTCGAGGCGCACAAAACCAAGGCTGTGGATATCCACTTCTTTGTACCCTTCTGAAGGTCTCTACTGAATCGGCACTGAATAGGCACTGGAAAGGCACTGCTCAGCCCGCAGCGAAGAAGTCCTGGGTGAGCCGCTCGAATTCGACCCGCTGCTCGATCATCGCCCAATGACCGCACTTGGGAAATACGTGAAGGCGAGCGTTCTCGAGCAACCGGAAGCCGACGAACGCACCGTCCAGCGGCTGCACGCGGTCTTCTCGACCCCAGGTGATGAGCACCTCGTGCTTGATCTGGCCCGCCTCGCGCCAGAGTTCGCCCTCGACCGGAAACTTCTGGTTGGCGACCTGCATCGCCTTGAGGCCGCCAGCGGTGGCCGGGTCGATCGCGGCCTGATACCGGTCCGCGATCAGCTCCTCGGTGACAAGGGACTGGTCGAACACCATCGACCGCAGGAAGGCCTCGAGCTTTTCGGGGGTCTTCTCCTGCGCGGTCGCGAACTCCATCAACCTGCGGATGCCCTCGCTCGGCCGGGGGGCGAAGAGGCCGATGGACAAGGCAGATCCAGGACCCATCAACACCAGGCGATCAGCACGTTCGGGGTAGGCCAGCACGAAGCGCACCGCAACCGAGGCGCCGAGTGAATTTCCCAGCAGATGCGCCTTGGAGATCCCTAACTCGTCCATCAGCTCGACGACAGCGTCAGCGGCGTACTGCAGATAGCTGCGGTCGTACTCCTCCGGATGGCCGGACTTGCCGAAGCCGGGCATGTCCACCAGCACGGTACGAAAGTTTTGCGCGTACCCCGGGAAGTTTCCGGAGAAGTTGCTCCACGCCGAGACGCCAGGGCCGGCACCGTGGAGCAGGATCAGCGCCGGGCCCTCGCCGGCATCGTGATAGTGCAGCGGCAAGCCGTTGACCTTCGTGGTGTGGCTGGTATCGGCAAAGCTGAGATCGCCTGGCATGGATCCTCCTGCTCGATGTGCTGATGAAATCGCCGACGCGAGACCCGGCTAGATACCCTGGCCCTCGATCGACAGGCCAAACTGCAAAGCCCCGTACGCCATCAGGATCGGCTCGGCGACGTTGCTGTTGTGCAAGCTGCCGGCGTGGATATCACGCCAGGCGCGCTGGATCGGGTTCAACTCGTGCAACACCCGGCCGCCCGAGTTGGTGAACACCCGGTCCACGGCGGAAGCGGCCAGCTGGGTTGCGCGGACCTGATCGAGCCGGGCGCGGGCTCGCAGCTCGATCGGGATCTCTTTGCCGTCGCGGGCAAGGTCCATCATCTCGTCCAGATCGCGCATCATCTGCAGGCGGGCGCCGTCAATCTCGGCCGCCGCCTCCGACACCCGGGCCTGCGAGAACGGTTCCTCTGCCACCCGCGAACCACGGGTGATCCGCACGCGGTCCGCGGTCCAGGCAATGTGTTCGTCCAACGCTCCCTGTGCGGCGCCGAGGAGCGGCGCGGTGATCCCGAAGCTGAAGATCGGGCCGAACGGCAGTTGGTAGATCGGCGAGTCACTGGTGACGCTGCCCGACGTGAACGGGTGGGTTCGGTGCTCGGGCACGAACGCGTTGTCGACCACTACGTCGTTGCTGCCGGTGCCACGAAGACCGACGACGTTCCAGACATCGTCGATGGTGTAGTCGGTTCTCGGCAAGAGGAAGCACAGCCGGCGGACCGTTCCGTCGGCCTCGGTCGCCGCGCCCCCGAGGATCGCCCAGTCCGCGTGCTCGCAGCCGGACGAGAAGGACCAACGGCCGCTGAGCCGGTACCCGCCGTCCACGATCTCGACCTGGCCACGCGGGGTATAGGAGGAGCTGATGAGGGTGTCCTGGTCTTCACCCCACACATCGTCCTGCGCCTGTTTGGGCATTAGCCCGAGTTGCCAGTTGTGCACGCCGACGACGGCGTAAACCCAACCGGTCGACGGGCAGGCGGCACCCAGGATCATGGCAGCTTCGATGAAAACCTGCGGGTCGTACTCCAGGCCTCCGTAGGCGGCCGGCTGCAGCACCCGGAACAGTCCGGCAGCCTTGAGGTCGGTCATGGTCTCGGTGGGAATTCGACGGGCGTTCTCGGTGGCGAATGCCCGCTCACGGAGTATCGGAGCAAGTGCCTTTGCCTTGTCAAGCAGATCTTCCGGGCCCATGCCCGACCTCCTCAGATTTACAGCGGCGGCTGCCCGCGTCACGGCGCCTCAGGTAACACTCTGTGATCCGCGACGCAGCTTGTCAGGAACCTATCCCAATCAGCGGCACGGCTGTCCAACTCATCTGACATTCCAAGGCGGTGTCGGCTTAGTTCTGCGGGACGTCCACAACCAGGTGGCGGCTCACATCGCCGACCAGATCGATCTGGATGAGCCGGTCGGCAAACCGCCAGCCATCGCAATCCCTGATGAACGAGTCGCTGTAGCGGCCGGCGACCACGATCTGGAGCGGAAACTCCGGACGGGCCTGCAGCACCGTGAAAAGCGCCCTGCCGGTTGCGGCCACCACGTCGCCCCCGCCGCCGACTTCCTCCTCCACGATCAGGTTCGTGGTCACGTGCTTGGTGGCCGGTGTGCCGTCGGAGAACCTTTGTACCGAGTTGGCGAAGGCGTCGTGCACCGCCTGCGCACCGCTGAACGTGACGATCCCGTCCGGACCCGATGTGCGGAGCGCGCCGTCGGAGAACATGGCGGCCATCCCGGCAATGTCTCCGGCGTCCAGCCGCTCGGCGTAGCCATAGACAAGCCGGGCGATCGCTGCGTAGGTGGGTTCCATGGCTGTCGACGCTAGGCCGAGACCGTCGTGTCGGAGTCCGGCTGTCCTACCGTGCGGGATACTCCAATCCGACCATGAGTGATTGCGGTACACCTTGGTCGATCCATTCGTATTCGAGCTGCCAGGGCGGAGAGCTGCCGTGCACCTACCGGTCGAGGTCGGCGTGCTGGTGGTCGACGTGGTGGTGGTCGGCGCTGGTGCCGGGGGCCTGGTCGCTGCGGCAACCGCCGCCGGGTGCGGTGCGTCGGTGACCTTGATCGAGCGAGCCTGCGAACTCGGCGGCACCGCCACCGTCTCCATCGGCGAGTTCTGGGTACCGAACAACATTCATCTCCGCCGCCTCGGCATCGATGATCCTGAGGCGGATTGCCTCGCCCTGATGGCCAGGCTCTCCTATCCCGACACCTATGTAGCCGAGTCTGCGACCCTGGGGCTCACCCAGCTGCAATACGAGCTCCTGCGGACTTATTACCACCGGGCCAGCGAGGCAGCCGAATACCTCGATGAGATAGGTGCACTGCACTCCCGGATCAGCCCCGCGGCTTACGGCGATCCGCTCGGGCACCCCGAGTACCACAGTGACCTGAGTGAGAATCGGGTGCCACAGGGTCGGCATCTCATCGTTGACGACGGTGATCCGGCATTCGGTCTGCGGGGGCAGGCCTACGTGCGGCAACTCTCGGATTACCTGGCGCGCACAGGAGTCTCGATTCGAACCGGGTGCCGGGTACGTGAGGTCGAGCGGGACAGCACGGGACGGGTTGTGGCAGTACTCGCCGACTCCCCCGACGGCCCGTTGCACGTGACTGCCCGCCGCGGTGTCATCTTCGCGACCGGCGGCTTCGGGCATGACCGCAGTGCGCGCGAGACCTTTCTGCCCGGACCGGTGGACGGCGTGGCCGCGGTCGAGACCGCAACGGGAGACTTTCTTCGGATCGGTCAGGGCCTCGGCGCGGCACTGGCCAACATGACCAGCGCATACCTGGGCAATACGGCCTTCGAACTCGCTATCAGCCAACCGCGTATCCCTGCGCTCATTCACTTCCCTTTCGGCGACAGCATGATGTGGGTCGATACCAACGGCCGGCGGGTAGTCAACGAGAAGGGTGTCTTCAACGATCGGGCACGGGCCCACTTCGACTGGGACGCCACTGGCCGCCGGCGCGCAAACCGCGTCTTGATCCAAGTGTTCGACCGCATCGTTCTCGACGCCCCGGGAGCACGCTATCCCCTCGGACCGCCCGGTGAGCTGCCCTCGCACATCCTCGCCGGCGACAACTGGCCGGAGCTGGCTGCCCGGGTCGACGAGCGCCTGGCGCAGCTCACGGCCAACACCGGCGGTGCCCGGCTGGGCGCTGACTTCGCCGACCAGATCACCGCATCGGTACGCCGATTCGATGCTTTCGCGCGCGAGGGTGTCGACCTGGATTTCGGCCGAGGCGGCACGCCGATCCAGACCTGTTACGAACAGAGCCTGCACCCGGGCCTGCGCAATCCGACGATGGCGCCGTTCACGGCGTCCGGTCCGTACTACGCGATGCTGATCGGTCCCGCGATGTTCGACACCACCGGCGGTCCCGCCATCGACACCAGTTCCCGGGTACTTGACTTATCAGGCTCCCCGATCGAGGGCCTGTTCGGGACGGGAGGATGCATCGCCTCACCCGGCGGCGCCGCCTATTGGTCCGGAGGGGCGCCGATCGGTCTGGCTCTCACCTTCGGCTACATCGCCGCCCGTACTGCTACGGCGGGATAGGGCACGGACCGCTCACGCCTGAGAACGGCCCGGACCGTTCCCGCCTGGAAGAGCCAGGGCCGCTACGTCCCATCGATTGGGTCGTAGCGGCCGGCCGTTCTGCCAAGGGTGCGCCGAAGATCAGTCGCCCTGACCGCGCTGTTCGACAATGAGCCGCATCAGCCACAGCCGCAGGAACTGGCTGAGGGAGTAACGCAGAAACACCGCGCTCCCGGTGACCGAGCATGCGATGCCGATAAGCGCGATGACCTGTGCGTCACCCTGGTTGAGGAGGTTTTCGGTGCTGTGGGACATCAGGAACCCGACTACCGCCAGCGCGATGCCGACCAATGCCAGCAGCATGCCGAGCCGTGCCAGCAGCCTGTCGCGTCCCGGATTCGGCGCCGGGATTTTCATGTCCGCGATCTGTTGCTTGAAGGCCTGGGCGCGGGTTCCCTCACCAACATCGACACTCATAGCTCTCCTCGACATCTGGTCAGCTCCGCGCGAGGCGGACACATCAGCGCGGCACCTGAAGTCCGCATTTGTAGGTGTGACTGTGCCGCCGCACCTCAGCGCGGTCAACGGCGCATCTCATCCAGTGGCATGCGGGGCTTCCCGCAGTGCGCCGAGCAGCCTAGCGTGAGCCACGTGGTGAACCTCGCCTCCATTGAGCGGGCCGTCTCCGAGATCGCGGCGGGCCGCCCAGTTGTCGTGGTCGACGACGCGGACCGCGAGAACGAGGGTGACCTGATATTCGCGGCTGAGTTGGCCACTCCCGAGCTGGTCGCGTTCATGATGAACGAATGTCGCGGCCTGATCTGTGTACCGATGCCGGCCGAGTACGCAGGTCGGCTCGAACTGGACCAGATGGTGGCTCACAACAGCGAGAGCATGGGAACCGCCTTCACCGTTTCGGTGGATGCCAGGTCCGGCATCACCACAGGTATCTCGGCCGCGGACCGGGCCACGACGATCCGGATGCTCAGCGCGCCGGAGACCAGCGCCGCCGAAATCGTCCGGCCTGGCCACGTCTTTCCGCTGCGCGCCCGGGAGGGCGGCGTCCTACGCCGTCCCGGCCACACCGAGGCCGCCGTGGACCTGGCACGGCTGGCCGGCTGCCGGCCAGTAGGCGCGATCTGCGAGATCGCGAACATTGACGGGTCGATGGCCAGGCTCGGCGACCTGGTGGAGTTCTGTGACCGCCACGGTCTGGAACTCATCTCGATAGCGGATCTGATCGCGTACCGTCGCCGGACCGAGAGGCAGATCGAACAGGTCGCCGTTGCCGCGATGCCCTTGGATGCGGGCACTTTCGCCGCCGTCGGCTACCGCAGCCTGCTGGATTCCGGCGAGCACCTGGCGCTCGTGTGCGGTGAGATCGGGGATGGCGAGAACGTCCTGGTTCGGGTGCACTCGGAGTGTCTCACCGGCGACGTGCTGAGGTCCCGGCGCTGTGACTGTGGCCCACAGTTGCAGGCATCGCTGCAGGCCGTCGCCGCGGAAGGACGCGGGGTCGTCCTGTACATGCGCGGTCACGAAGGTCGCGGAATCGGACTGCTCCTCAAACTCCAGGCCTATGCGCTACAGGACCGGGGCGCCGACACCGTCGATGCGAACCTCGATCTTGGCCTGCCTGCCGATTCCCGTGACTACGGAATCGGGGCGCAAATCCTGGCCGACCTTGGCGTGCACACCATGCGACTGCTGACCAACAACCCGTCCAAGCGCGCGGGCCTGGAAGGTTACGGCCTTCAGATTGTCGGCCGGGTCCCACTCCCGGTCAGAGCGAACACCCACAACTTGCGGTATCTGCGGAGCAAGCGTGATCGCATGGGACACGACCTTCCCGGTCTACCCTGGTACGACGACGAGTTCTCCTGGTCCACCGGAATTGTCAGAGGCACTCGTCGCGCGACCCCCGTCGATCATCGGGGCCGGGTGAGCATGTTCGGTCTTGCCTCCGAGGACCACGACCCCGCCTGATGCCCGTCAGGTGAGGTGCGGGTGCTCGAGCTGGCCGAGCAGCCGTTCGGCAATGGCGGCGAGGGCGTCGAGCTCATCGGCACTCAGCACATCCGTCACGTGCCGCCGCACGGCCCCTTCGTAGTGGCGGCGGGCCGACTCGGCCGCGGCGCGACCGGCGTCGGAGGCACGGACGAGAAACCCGCGGCTGTCATCGAGGCACTCGTCGCGAATCACCAGGCCCCGTTCGGTCATCCGGCGGAGCTGGTGGGACAGCCGGCTCTTCTCCCAATCCAGCCCGCAGCGCAGCGCGAGGGAACGGACCGAGCCGTCAGGCGATTCGATGATGGCCACCAGGACTTCGTAGTCTGCCTCGGACAGGCCGGTGTTGCGCGTCAGCTCGCGGCCTAGTTGGCCACTGAGCTGAGTGCGCATGCGCTGATAGCTCGCCCAGGCAGCCGCCTGGCGATCGGTGAGTCCCGTATCACGCATAACCCGATCGTAGTTGATGAGTCCACCAGTTACGCTAGGATGGTTGATACATCAACATAGGTGGAGTACAGACCATGGATTACGGGCACGACTTACAGTTCGGGACGTTCCTCAGCCCGGCGAACCAACCAGCCGGGCGGCCCGTGGAGCTGGCCCAACTCTCGGAGCGAGTAGGCCTCGACCTCGCCACCTTCCAGGATCACCCGTACCAGCCGGCGCTGCACGATGCGTGGACTCTGATGTCCTACATCGCCGCGCGCACCGAGCGGATCTCCCTGGCTGGCAACGTCCTGAACCTTCCGCTGCGACAGCCCGTCGTCATCGCGCGCAGCGCCGCGAACCTCGACCTGCTCAGTGGCGGCCGCATCGAGCTCGGCCTGGGAGCCGGCGCGTTCTGGGATGCCATCGAGGCCTCGGGGGGTCGGCGGCTCACTCCTGGGCAGGCGGTTATCGCACTGGACGAAGCGATCCAGATCATCCGTGGGGTGTGGGCGGCCGAGGATCCGAGGGCGTTGCGCGTCGACGGCACGTACTACTCAGTGTCCGGCGCCAAACGTGGGCCGGCGCCGGCGCACGATATGGGCATCTGGATCGGAGCCTACAAGCCGAGGATGTTGCGCCTGACCGGGCGCGCCGCTGACGGGTGGCTACCGACTCTGGGCTACCTACCAGGTGGGCCGTCTGACCTGACCGAGCTGAACTCCCACATCGACCATGGCGCGCAGGAGGCTGCCCGAGCTCCCGGAGACATACGCCGGCTGCTCAACATCTCGGGTCGATTCTCCTCCTCCAGCAACGGCTTTCTCGACGGTCCGGTCGACCAGTGGGCGGAGGAACTTGCCGGGCTCACCCTCGAGTACGGGATCTCCGGGTTCATTCTCGGCTCCGATGATCCAACGATGATCGAGCGTTTCGGCGTCGAAGTGGCACCCGCGGTACGCGAGCTGGTCCGCGACGAACGCCAGCAGGGCCACCCGGCCGTCCAGAGGAGTTCGCTCGGAGCGGACACGGCGGACACGGCGGGCACGGCGGGCGAAACGGCACCACGGGGCAGCACCACCCTCTCCACCGCCCCCACCGTCGACAACGGCGAACGGTTCAGCGACCGCATGCCGTGGGACGAATCGACCCGCCCGGTGGGCCTACCCGCGCCGGCCGGCCATGTCTACACCCGTCGAGCTGAGGCGGTGGGCCAGCACTTGATCGATGTCCATGATCACCTGCGCCAAGAGCTGACCGAGGTTCGCGACATCATCCGGCAGGTCATCGAAGGCGCACTCGGTATCGGTGACGCCCGGTCGGCGATCAACACCATGACCTTGCGACAGAACAACTGGACGTTAGGCGCCTACTGCGCGTCCTACTGCCGAACCGTTACCCAGCATCACGCGCTCGAGGATGCGCAGATCTTTCCGCACCTGCGCAGGTCTGACTCGGGACTGGTTCCGGTCATCGACCGTCTGGAGGAAGAACACGTCGTGATTCATGAAGTATTGGAGGATGTCGACGCAGCCCTGGTGCGAGTCATCGGCGAGACCAATGACTTCACCGGACTCCAAGAGGCTGTCGATGTCCTCACCGACACCCTGCTCTCCCATCTCTCCTACGAGGAACGGGAGATCGTCGAGCCCCTGGCCCGCTACGGATTTTTTGCCGGGCAGCTACCCGAATCTGGGTGAGCCGGGGCGCACACGTTGGCAGCGCGACAGCGGATCGCCCATGGTGAAGAGTGGGAACTGGTCCTTCTCGAGCTCATCAAGCGCTTCGCACATCGAGCTCCGCAGCGGACGCGCCTTCCCTCGGTCGAGCGCTTGTCAGGGCCAGGCGTTCCCTTGGATCACCTGGACAAGTACTATCTCCTACGCTGGCGTCGGACGTCTGGCGGCGCAATTGCCTTCACATCATCGGGCCTTCCGCACGACGGCTGGATCCCACTGGCGGAGGACTCGATCACTCGAGTCGATCTGCAGGATCTGTCCATGGTCACCGATCTCGTGCCGTTCGGCGAGGTCGAAGCGGCAGTGCAGTAATGAGCAAGTAGCCACCGACGAATCGAGAGAGTAGACCGATGCCCCAAGCACCGACGTTCGACGATGTTGAGAGTGCAGCCGCCCGGATCGCTCCGTACGCCTCGCGTACCCCGGTCATGCGGTCACGGGTGATCAACGAACAGCTCGGCGCAGAGGTGGTGTTCAAGTGCGAGAACTTCCAGCGTACGGGCGCTTTCAAGTTCCGTGGTGCGGTCAACGCGCTCTCCCAGTTCAGCGCAGAGCAACGCCGCGCAGGCCTGGTCGCATATTCCTCCGGTAATCACGCACAAGCCGTCGCCCTAGCTGCAAGCATCTTCGACATCCCGGCAACGATCGTCATGCCACATGACGCGCCGGCGGCAAAGGTCGCTGCGACGAAGGGTTACGGCGGTGAGGTCGTGTCCTACGACCGGTACACCGAGGACCGCGAGGAGATCGGGCGCACCCTGGCGGCTGAGCGCGGCCTGACTCTCGTACCGCCGTATGACCATCCTCATGTGATCGCCGGCCAGGGTACGGCTGCGAGGGAGCTCCTCGAGGAGGTCGGCGACCTCGACGCTCTGTTCGTACCCCTCGGCGGTGGCGGTCTGTTGTCCGGAACGATTCTTTCGACTCGAGCCCTGTCACCGAACTGTGAGCTCTACGGCGTGGAGCCCGAGGCAGGAAACGATGGCCAGCGATCCCTCCGCGGGGGATCCATCGTTCATATCGACACTCCGATAACCATCGCCGACGGTGCCCAAACCCAACACCTGGGCACCTACACGTTCGACATCATCAGGCGCGGCATCACCGACATCCTCACGGCTAGCGACGGCGAACTCGTTGAAGCGATGCGGATCTTCGCCTCCGTCATGAAAGTCGTGGTCGAGCCCACGGGTTGTCTCGGTTTCGCTGCTGCCCGCCACCACCCCAACCGAGTCCGCGGGAAGCGGGTCGGTGTGATCATCAGCGGCGGCAACATCGACGTCGAACGGCTGGCATCCCTGCTGGTCTCGTGATCACGCTTGCATCGCTCCGAAGGCACCCGCCTGCCCTAGGTCTGCGATCCGTTGCTGGTCATAGCCGAGCAGCTCGGACATGATGGCCTGACCGTCTTCATGGCGAGCGGGGGCCCTGATGTACTGCGGCGTATCGTCGCCGACCCGGACCGGACTGCGTACCTGGCGGACGGTTCCGAAGCGCGGATGTTGCGTCTCCACCACCATGTCACGCGCCGCCGTCTGCGGATCGGCCAGTGCCGCACCGACAGAGTTCACCGGGCCGCACGGCACGCCCTCGAGACGCAGCATCTCAAGCCACTCCGCAGAGGGCCGGGTGGAAAACACCTCGTCGAGCATCGGAACGAGCACGTCGGCGTGACGGTTTCGGGCTGCGAACGTGGCAAACCGTTCGTCACGGGCGAGATCGGGGCGCCGGATCGCGATCGCGAGGCGGCTCCAAAACTTCTCCTTCGGGCATGCCACCACGATCCAGCCGTCGCTCGTCCTGAACGCTTGGAACGGCACCAGTGAGGGATGCGCGGAGTGGTGGGTACGCTGAGGCTCGAAGTCGCCGTTGAGACTCCAGATCGCCGGGTAGGTCAACATGGAGAGCGCGGTGTCGTACAGGCTGACGTCGCAGTCCATGCCGACGCCGTCGCGCCTCGCGGCGTGAACTCCGCTGAGCAGCGACACCACGGCCACCAGCCCGGCGGAGTAGTCAACGAGTGACAGCCCCGATTTGGTCGGCGGCCCCGATGGTTCACCCGTGATGTCCATCCAGCCGGCGAGGCCCTGCAGGATGTAGTCGTAACCCGGTTCGCTGGCCCTCGGGCCGGTCATCCCGAAGCCGGTGAGGGCGCAGCAGACGATCTTAGGGTTGAGATGCTTCAGATCGTCGTAGGTGATTCCCATCTTGGCAGGTACATCACCGCGAAGGTTGGAGTACACCGCATCACTGACTCGGACCAGGTCCTCGAACACGGCCCGCCCGTCGGTCGTGGACAGGTCAAGACTGAGGCTGCGCTTGTTGCGATTGAACACCTCGAAGAACAGGCTGTCTTCGCCCTCTTGATAAGGGGGGACATAGCGGCCGACGTCGCCACCGGTAGCCGGATCCTCGATCTTGATGACCTCAGCGCCCAGATCTGCCAGGTGTACGCTGCCGAACGGTCCCGCACCGTACTGCTCGATTGCGAGGATCCTCAGATCGGCCAGCGGTCTCATGCTCCCTGGCCCAGATCGATCGGCGAGCCCGACAGAACAGGCAATGCGCCGACGGGGGTATCGCGCGCCAGTCCGAGCAGGAGGCCGTCCGCCTCGACCGCCGGGCTGGTGGTCAGAAACAGCAACGTACCCGCTTCCGGAGCGAGAACCTCGGCGAACACGTCGCCCCACACATCGCTGACGGTTCCCAGCAGGTCACCCGCGGCCATCGAGGTGCCGGTCGGGACCGCCGGTTGCCACCAACCTGCGCGGTCGGTGCGCAGCCAGTGCCAGCCTTCATGGTGCTGGACCGCTCGCACCGGCCAGGGATCACCGTCCAGGACGCCGACGGTGCGGGCCAGATTGCCCAATCCGGCCAGATGGAGAGCGATTGCTGACTGTTCCATCAGACCATTCTGGCCGGACTCGGCGATGATCGCCGGTATTCCGGCGTCAGCGGCCGCGGCGCACGTGCTGCCGGCTACGGTCCGAACCGCTGCCGGCTGCCGTACTTGGTGGGTAAGACCGTAGGCAGTCGCCAGATCGCGTGATGCGGACTCGACCGCAGATTCCTCGAAGATGGTGAACGGCTCGAGGGATTCGACCAGGTCGCCGGCGTGCATGTCCAGAAGGTAGTCCGAACCGAGAACCAGCGAGCTGAAGACATGGTGAGCCAGCACCTCACTGAAGGAGCCTTCCGGGTCACCCGGGAAGTTGCGGTTGAGGTTTTTGCCGTCCGCCGGCACCACGAACGCCGACCTCGACCAGAAGGCGGGTACGTTGACCACCGGGACGACGATCACCCGGCCCGATACCGTCTTCGGATCAAGGTCGGCCACGAATTCCCTGGCGGCCGAGATCGATGCGTATTCAGCGCCATGGACGCCTGCCAGGACGGTCAGCTGTGGGCCATCACGCCGGCCCCGGATGTCGAAGTATGGGATCTGCAGGCCCTCGGTGCCGAGCTCAGGAATTTCCAGGACTTGCCGTGCGATCACCGGGCGACTGCCTCTGGTACCGCCTCGGCGAGGAAGTCACGCATCGTCTGCTGAAAAAGTTCGGCTTCCTCGAACTGCGGCGAGTGTCCGGACTTCTCGAACACCACCAACTTGGCATTCGGTATCAGAGCCGCGATCGTCTCCGCGGACGAGACCGGGGTCACCCAGTCGGTGCGTCCGACCGTGACCAGGGTGGGGCAGGTCAGCGCGGGCAGTTGAGGCTTGAGATCGTAGATAGGTGCGTTGTGCTGGAAGCACCAGTTGTGGGCTTCGTGGCGGTAGATGCCCGCCTCCACTCGTGCCGCCGACTCAACGGGGTCATATTCGAAGTCGTACAGCGGGATCAGCTCGGCCCAGCACGCCTTGAGGTCAGCGTCGTC
>JAVEEN010000304.1 GCA_030840445.1 Pseudonocardiales bacterium | reverse complement strand
TGGTGCAACACCCGGAAGTCGATCTCGCCACCGAGTCCCAGCACGCCGGAGCGGCGGTTGAGCATGGACTCGATGTCCTCCATGCTCATCCCCGCCGTCCGCCACAGGTAGGTGATGACGCCTGGGTCGATGTCACCGGAGCGGGTGCCCATCACCAGACCCTCCATCGGGGTCAACCCCATCGAGGTGTCCACCGGTCGTCCGCCTGCGATCGCCGACGCCGACGCACCGTTGCCCAGGTGCAGCACGATCTGGTTGAGCGACTCCAGCGGCGCCTGCAGGAACTCCGCCGCCTGTTCGCTGACGTACTGGTGCGACGTGCCGTGGAAGCCGTAGCGGCGAATGTGCCACTGCTCGGCCAGTTCCCGGTCGATCGCGTACGTTGCCGCAGCGGGCGGCAGGTCGTGGAAGAACGCGGTGTCGAAGACCGCGACGTGCGGCAGATCGGGCAGCACCCGCCGGGCGACTTCGATCCCGAGGACGGCAGGCGGGTTGTGCAGCGGCGCCAGCGGCGCGAGGGCCTCGAGCGCGGCGATCAACCCGTCGTCGACGAGCGTGGGCCGGTAGAGATCGGGGCCGCCGTGTACGACGCGGTGCCCCACCGCGACCAGGCCCTGCTCGTCCAGTTCCAGTCCGGCCTCCAACAGCGCATCGAACACCACGCGCAGGGCCGCCTCGTGGTCCGCGATCTCGCCCTCACCGATTCGCTCGACGATCCCGTCGGCCAGCTGGCGTCCCGAATCGGGTTCGACCACAGCATATTTCAGCGACGAAGAGCCACAGTTGAGCACTAGAACCGTGCGGGTCGCACTCATTTGCCCTGCGCCTGGATCGCCGTGATGGCCACGGTGTTGACGATGTCCTCGACCAACGCTCCGCGCGACAGGTCGTTGACCGGCTTGTTGAGCCCCTGCAGGACGGGTCCGATCGCGATGGCCCCCGCACTGCGCTGCACGGCCTTGTAGGTGTTGTTACCCGTGTTGAGGTCAGGGAAGATCAACACCGTGGCCCGGCCGGCAACCTGCGAATCCGGCATCTTGGTGGCCGCCACCGACGGCTCGACCGCGGCGTCGTACTGGATGGGCCCCTCGACCAGCAGATCCGGTTCGCGTTGCCGCACCAATTCCGTTGCCGCACGGACCTTGTCGACGTCGGCGCCGGTGCCCGACGTGCCCGTCGAGTACGAAAGCATGGCCACCCGCGGCTCGATGCCGAACTGGGCCGCCGTGCGCGCCGAGCTGATCGCGATGTCGGCGAGCTGCTCGGACGTCGGGTCGGGCACGATCGCACAGTCGCCATAGGCGAGCACCTCGTCGGCCAAACACATCAGGAAGATGCTCGACACCGTAGAGACGTCGGGCAGCGTCTTGATGATCTCGAACGCAGGCCGGACGGTGTGCGCGGTGGTGTGCCGCGCGCCCGACACCATGCCGTCCACCATGTCGTTGTGCACCAGCATGGTGCCGAAGTACGAGACGTCGTGGATGATTTCGCGGGCCTGCTCGAAAGTGACGCCCTTGTTTTTTCGTAGTTCGGCGTACTGGTTGGCGAACTTGTCGCACAGCTCGCTGGTCTGCGGGTTGAGCACCGCAGCTGCTGACAGGTCGACGCCCAGTTCAGCCGCGCGAGCACGAACCTGGGCCTCTTCGCCGAGGATCGTCAGATCGGCGACGCCACGTTGCAGAAGCCGTCCGGCCGCCGTGAGGATACGGTCGTCCTCGCCCTCGGGCAGGACGATGTGCTTGCGGTCGGAACGGGCCCAGTCCACCAGCTGGTAGGTGAACATCTGCGGGGTCACCACTGTCGGGATCGGAATGGCCAGCTGCGCCAGCAGATCCGCAGTGTCGACGTGGGCGTCCATCAACGCCAGCGCGGTGTCGATTTTGCGCAGCGAGGTCGTGGTGACCCGGCCCCGCGCCGAGGCCACACGGCTCGCAGTCTCGAACGTGCCGAACCTCGTCGTGATGATCGGCAGGCGCAGACCTAGGCCGGACACCAGCGACGCGATCGATGGATGTAGCTCAAGCCCACCGTTGAGGATGACGCAGGACAACGACGGAAAACCCTCGGCTGCATGGGCACTCACGACCGCGAGCACGACATCGGATCGGTCACCGGGGGTAATGACGGCCACGCCTTCCTTCAGCCGCTCGAGCACATGTTCGGCGGTCATGCCGGCCACCAGCACATCCATTGCCTCGCGAGACAGCAGCGGGGGATCGCCGCCGATCACGGTGCCTTCGACCGCTTCCTGCAACTCGGCCACCGACGGGGCCACCAACAGTGGCTCCTCGGGCAGCACATAACACTTCGGCTCGAATTGTTTGAGCGCCACGGCCATCGCGTCCATCTGGCCCGGGTCGCAGCGGTTGGCCACTACCGCCGCGGTGTGTGCGTGCTGGGCAGCCACCTCGGCCAGGCATATGCCAACGATCTGTGCGACCTGATCGGGCGTGCGGTCCTTGGCCTTCACCGCCAGCACGATGGGGGCTCCCAGGTTTGCCGCGATGCGTGCGTTCGTGGACAACTCGCTCGGTGCGGCGACATCG
>JAVEEN010000358.1 GCA_030840445.1 Pseudonocardiales bacterium | reverse complement strand
CGCTGACCGGGGCCTGGTGGGCTCCGCCCGCGCCATCGCTGCCACCGCCGTCCCAGCCGTCCGCAAACAACCAGCCACCGGCCTCCTGGCCCGATCAGTGGGCGCCTCCGTCCGATCACCTGTCCAGGTTCTCGACGCGGCCGCTGCCGTTGCCGGTCTTCGCGCCGGTGCCGCCGGCTCCGATCGGACGACGAAAAGGCCGCGCGGCGCTGATCGTGGCCGCCGCGCTGGCCCTGATCATCGGGTTTGGCCTCGCCGCGGCCGGCTACGCCGAATTCATCAACAGTCACAGTCCCAGGGCGGTGGCCGAGCGCTACTTCGCAGCCATCTCCAATGGTGACGCGGCCGGAGCCCTGGCGTTCGCCGAGTCGCCACCCACTGGTCGGGCAGCTCAGTACTTGACCAATGAGGTCCTGGCCCAACAACTCAGCGCTGCCAGGCTGAGCGGCTTCTCGGTTACCGATACGAGCACATCAGGCTCGACGGCCACCGTGTCGGTCCGCTATTCCCTTGGCTTCGCCGGCGGGACGAAAGCTGTGACGGACAAGTTGTCGCTGGTCAAGCACGGGTCCTCGTGGCGGTTGACCCGGGTGGCCGGAACGATCAGCGTCAGTACCGGCGCACCTGGCGCGGACCGGGTCACGTTCGCCGGCCGCCCGTTGCCGACCGGCCAGGTTCAACTGTTTCCCGGTGCGCTGCCCCTGGCCACCGACACCTCGTCGGTCCTCGTGGCCGGCCAGCCGGCGGTGAAACTGACCGATTCGCCGGGCAGCGTCAGCATCGAGCCGCAACTCAGCGCCCAGACGAAGAAGGCCGTCGAGGATGCTCTGGACGCGGCCCTGACCAAGTGCCTGGCGGCCACCTCTACGGATCCGCTATGCCCGATGGTCCGCGGCGGCCGGCCGGTACCGGGCAGTCTGCACGGCACGCTCACCAAGACGGTCGCTGACTCGGGTGCGGCAGTCGGCCTGGATCGGGACGACAAGGGCCTGATCTCCGTCAGCGTCGATGCGAGCATCGACGCGACGTGGAAGGTGTGGGATTTCAACAATCAGCAGGTATCCCGGAAGGAATCGACCACGGTATCGGTCAAGGCACTCTCGTCGGTCGACGACCCGCAGGCGATCAGCTGGTCGGCCCCCAATGGCTGAGGCCAGGAGATCGCAGCTTGGCTGGTTCCGGCGACCCGGCCGGCGGCGGAATCCGGCGGTGCCGAGACTGCGGGTGCTGGCCGTGCTGACTCTCGCCCTGCTAGCCGCGACCACTGTGGTGAACTCGACGTCCGCGCAGGCGGCACCCGGACCTTCCGACGCGCCGGAATGGTGGTTCGACGCCTGGTCGGCTCCGGCGCTGTGGGCGTCCGGGGCTGATGGCCGGGGCATCACCGTGGCGGTCATCGACACCGGCGTCCAGGCCAGCATTCCGGAGCTGTCCGGCAAGGTGCTGCCTGGGGCCGACTTCATCGGCAACGGCACCGACGGGCGTACCGACTTCGACAGTGAGGACTTTTCCCACGGCACGGCGATGGCTTCGTTGATCGTCGCATCGCAGGGGTACGGCAACATCGAGGGGCTGGCGCCGGGAGCGAAGATCCTGCCGATCGCGGTCCCGCTACGCGGCGTGATCCGGTACGGAACGCCGACGGCCAATGCCACCTCGGAGGCGGTCAAGTACGCGGCCGATCACGGGGCCAAGATCATCAGCATGAGCCTCGGGGGATTCGTGTACGAGGGTGAGGACCCGGCGCCGTGTCCGAGCAAGCTGCAGGATGCCGTCCTGTACGCCTTGCAGAAGGGCGCCATCGTCGTCGCGGCGTCCGGCAATTCTGGTGCGGACGGTAGCCCGGTCGAGGAACCGGGCGTGTGCCTTGGGGTGGTATCGGTCGGAGCGGTCGACGCCCGATCCAAGGTCACCAGTTTCTCGTCCCGGCATCCATACCTGACGGTCAGTGCGCCGGGTGACGAGATCCCGACGCTGTCCAAGCAAGCCAGCCAGGCGTTCGTCGGTGGCGGCACCTCGCAGGCGACCGCGATCACCTCTGCTGCACTGGCGCTGGTGTGGTCGAAGTTCCCGACCGCAACCAACGAGCAGATCGTGTCGCGACTGCTGGCCTCGGTGTCCGATCTCGGTCCGAAGGGCAACGACGACCAATACGGCCTCGGCCTGATCAATCCGTACGCGGCCGTCAAGGCCACCGCGGCAGCGAGCAAGCCGAATGAGGTTTTCACCGGCGCCAAGCCGCTGCTGGATCTGCGGGTGGCGAAGACCTCGCGGCCGGTCGCGAAGCCCACCGCCGGACGGGCCGATGCCCCGATCGGTGCCTACACGGTGGGTTCGCAGGCATCGCTGCTCGGCAGAACCTTCTATCTGCTGCTCGGACTGGCCGTGCTGTCCCTGGCGCTCGCGATCACCTTGTTCATCCTGGCGTTCCGCCGAAAGCCCCGTCCGTGGTGATCCACTCGCACTTTTCGGTGCCTGGGGCCCGGTAAACGCGAGTGGATCACTGGAACTTGGCCTCAGGGGAGTTGATCACCGAGCGCGCTGTGGCTGGTCAGGTGGTGCGAGCGAAGCGATTCACGGCACTGATGACCGCGCGCAGGGATGCCCCGACGATCGATTCGCTGACGCCGACGCCCCACAGCACCCGGTCACCGATCTCGATCTCCAGGTAGGCGGCGGCCTCGGCATCCCGGCCGGCAGTGAGGGCGTGTTCGGCGTAATCCAGCACCCGGACGTTGACGCCACCGAGGCCCATGTCGGTTTCGGAAAGCGCCGAACAGAACGCCGCAATCGGGCCATTGCCGACTCCGGTGATCTCCCAGTCCTTGTCGAAGGCGCTGACCTTGGCGTTGACCCGTTCGACACCACCGTCGGAGGACGACGAGAACGAGCGCAGCGCGAAGGCCTGCATGCCGTCAGCCGGTGACCCGGTCGCAACCTGTCCCGGGCCGCTGTCGAACAGGTACTCATCGGAGAAGATCGACCACATCTGGGCTGCGTTCACCTCGCCGCCCTCACCGTCAGTGTGTCGCTGGATGACCTGGCTGAACTCGATCTGCAGACGACGGGGCAGGTCGAGAGAGTGCTCCGTCTTCATGATGTACGCGACGCCACCCTTGCCGGACTGCGAGTTCACCCGGATCACGGCTTCGTAGGAGCGTCCGACGTCCTTGGGATCGATGGGCAGGTACGGGATCTGCCACGGCATCTCACCGACCGGCTTGCCCGCTGCCGCTGCTGCCCGGTCCAGGGCTTCGAACCCCTTCTTGATCGCGTCCTGATGTGAACCGGAGAACGATGTGTAGACCAGGTCCCCGGCGTAAGGGTGCCGCTCATGTACGCCGATCCTGTTGCAGTACTCCACCGTCCGGCGGATCTCATCGATGTCCGAGAAATCGATCTCGGGGTTGATGCCCTGGCTGTAAAGGTTCAGCCCGAGCGTCACCAGGTCGACATTGCCGGATCGCTCGCCGTTGCCGAAGAGGCATCCCTCGACTCGATCGGCACCGGCCAGCACCGCCAGTTCCGCGTCGGCGACGGCGGTGCCGCGGTCATTGTGAGTGTGCACCGACAGCGCGAGGTGTTCGCGGTGCGGCAGGTTGCGGCTCATCCACTCGATCTGGTCGGCGTAGACGTTGGGAGTCGATCGCTCGACCGTGCACGGCAGGTTGATGACGATCTCGCGGCCCTCGCCTGGCTGCCAGACATCCATCACCGCGGCGCTGATCTCCAGTGAGAAGTCCAGTTCGGTGTCCATGAAGATCTCGGGCGAGTACTCATACCCGAAGTCGGTGCCCTGCAGATAATGTTCGGCGTACTTGACGACAGCCTGGGTTCCCTCGGTCGCCACCGACCGGCACTCGTCCCGGCCGTCCCCGCCGAAACCGAATACCACCTTGCGGAACACCGGGGCGGCAGCGTTGTACATGTGCACGGTCGACATCGCCGAGCCGACCAGCGACTGGATCGTCCGTTCGATCAGTTCTTCGCGGGCCTGCGTCAGCACCGAGATGGTCACGTCGGCGGGCACCCGTTCGGAGGTGATCAGCTCACGGACGAAGTCGAAATCGGTCTGGCTGGCTGCGGGGAAGCCGACCTCGATCTCCTTGTACCCCATCCGGACGAGCAGGTCGAACATCGCCAGCTTGCGGGCGGTGTTCATCGGATCGATCAGCGACTGGTTGCCGTCCCGGAGGTCGGTGGCCAGCCACCGCGGCGCATGGGTAATCGAGCGAGCGGGCCACTGCCGGTCCGGCAGGTCCACCGGCGGGAAATGTGAGTAGCGGTGCACCGGCATGCCATTGGGCTGCTGGGTGCTGCGTATGCGGGCCGGTGATGAGAACGAGTTCATGCTTTCTCCTGTTGCCGAATCCACCCTGACCTGGGGTCAGTGGATATCGCTGAAGCGTCGGCACAGCATTACGACCCGCGACGAGGGGGCCGACCGGACTGGTCTTGTGACCTAGCGTCCTAGTTCCTCGTCACGGCTGCGAAGGAGGAGCAGCGCGCGCATGATGGGCCAACAATAGCGCACCGGATCGATGACCCGAAGCCGATCCTCATGGAATAGCTCGATTGCTTTGGTTTCCGCTAGCAAGACGGTAGAAATGACACTGAAATCGTCGTCCATCGACCCGAAGAGGCATGCAATGGCTCGTCCGATCTTGAACTTCATCAACGGCGAATCAGTTCCGGCTGCGGACGGACGGACGCTGGACGTGGTCAACCCGGCCACCGGACAGGTGTATCTCACCTCGCCGTTGTCGGGCGCCGAGGACATCGATCGGGCCTATCAGGCCGCGGCCGCCGCCTTCGACACCTGGCGGGATACCACCCCGGCACAACGGCAGGTGGCGTTGCTCAAGTTTGCCGATGCCATCGAAGCGCGCGCCGAAGAGATCATCGCGGTCGAGAGCGAGAACACCGGCAAGCCGATCGCGCTGACGCGGACCGAGGAGATCCCGCCGATGGTGGACCAAATCCGCTTCTTCGCCGGTGCTGCGCGGGTACTGGAGGGCAAGTCGGCCGGCGAGTACCTGCCCGGGCACACCTCCTACGTCAGACGCGAGCCCGTTGGCGTCTGTGGCCAGGTTGCTCCCTGGAACTACCCGATGATGATGGCTGTCTGGAAGTTCGCGCCGGCGCTGGCCGCTGGGAACGCGATCGTGCTCAAGCCGTCGGACACAACACCGGCGTCCTCCGTACTGCTGGCCGAGATCGCCTCGGAGTTCTTCCCACCAGGCGTCTTCAACGTCGTCTGCGGTGATCGCGACACCGGTCGGGCCCTGGTTTCGCACAAGATACCGGCGATGGTGTCGATCACCGGCTCGACCCGCGCGGGCATGCAGGTTGCCGAGGCGGCGTCGCATGACCTGAAGCGAGTGCACTTGGAACTGGGCGGCAAAGCGCCGGTGGTGGTGTTCGACGATGTCGACATCGAGGCCGCGGCGGAGGCCATTGCCGTCGCCGGTTACTTCAACGCAGGCCAGGATTGCACCGCGGCAACCCGCGTGCTGGCCCGAGCCGGCTTTGCCGAAGAGTTCGCAGCCGCGCTGGCCGAGCAGGCCCGGGGAACGAAGACGGGCGCGGCCGATGACGAGGACGTCCTGTACGGCCCGCTCAACAATGCCAATCAGCTGGCGCACGTGTCCGGGCTGGTCGACCGATTGCCCGATCACGCCTCGCTGTTGGCCGGCGGCCATCGGCAGGGCGAAGCCGGTTTCTTCTACGAGCCGACCGTGCTGTCCGGGATCCGGCAGGAGGACGAGCAGATCCGCACCGAGATCTTCGGCCCGGTCATCACCGTCCAATCGTTCAGCGACGAGGACGAAGCCGTCCGCTGGGCCAACGACGTCGAGTACGGCCTGGCGTCCTCGGTGTGGACCAAGGACCACGGCCGCGCCATGCGGGTCACCAAGCGGCTGGATTTCGGGTGCGTGTGGGTCAACACCCACATCCCGATCGTGGCCGAGATGCCGCACGGTGGTTTCAAGCACTCCGGCTACGGCAAGGATCTGTCGATGTACGGCCTCGAGGACTACACGCGTATCAAGCACGTCATGCACTACCTGGACTTCTGAGCGCGTCCGGCCGGGTAACTCCGCAGTGGGACCTGTTCGGCGTAAGTTTTCCGACATGACCCACACCGTCCTTGCTGAACTCGTCGCCAATGTGTTCAAGGTGGTCGCCAGCCCGGGCGACGAGGTGCAGCCGGGGGACATGCTGGTCATCCTCGAGTCGATGAAAATGGAAATCCCGGTGCTGGCCGAGGTCGCGGGCACTATCAGCGAGATCGCGGTAGCCGAAGGTGACGTGATCACCGAAGGCGACACCATCGCGGTCATCACCAGCTGATCTCGTCCCGCCGGGTCCCCTTGGTGATCCACTCGCCTTTTTAGGTGCCCAGGCACCGGGAAACGCGAGTTGATCACCGGGGACACGCGGCCGCCACCTCTCTGGATTGCGATCAGCTTGGTTGCGATCAGCTTGGTTGCTATCGGCTTGGTGGCAGGACCTCCGCCCCGTAGCTCTCAACGCAGTAGGTCCGCAGCCGTGCCGCGAGCGCTTCGATGGTGGCCGCGGCATGGTGGCCGGGGTTCCAGGCCGCCTGTAGTTCCAGCGTGAGCGGCCCGTCCGAAGCCTCGATGCGCAGTCCGTGCAAGCCGAACCGGGGATCATCGGACACCACTGCCATCCCGCGTCCGGCCGCGGCGAGCGCTTGCCCGAGTTGCGGCGACGTGACCTCGATCGGCCGGCGCAGGGTCAAGCCCGCGTCGGCGATCGCCCGGTCCAGCACCTGGCGCGGCTTGTAGTTGCCCGGCAGCAGCAAGGTGGTCTCATCGGCGAGTTCGGCCAGCGTGACCGATGACCGGCCGGACCAGCGATGCCCGGGCGGCACGAAGGCCCAGATCGGCATGATCGCCAACCTGGTCGACGCAGCGTCCTGCGGTGCCCGGTCGGTGGAGATGGCGAGGTCCGCGCGGGTGCGCAACGCCGCGTAGACGGCGGCCGGGTCCTCCTCGAGCAACGCCGGAAACGGGTCGTCCGGCCCGATGGTCGCGATGAAGGGCGCGATGATGTCCGTCAGGGTGGTCGACGGTGCGGCGATCCTGATCCGATCGAGCCGGCCGGCAGCCAGCGCGGACGCCGCCGCCCGGACCGCGTCGGCCCTGCTGATCAGGTCTCGGGCGATCGGCGCGAACTGCTCGCCAGCCGGGGTGAGCACCAACCGTCCCCGGACACGGCTGAACAGCTGCACCCCGAGCTCGTCCTCGAAGCGACGAAGTTGGCGTGACAGCGACGGCTGGGCGACCGGGAGCTGCTGGGCGGCAGCGGTCACCGAACCGGCATCGACGACGGCCAGGAAGTATTGCAGGACCCGGAGTTCCACGGACGAAGTCTATGCCTGAGAGGTCTGGACCGTAGTCGATGCCAGTATTGGACAGCATGGGCTGGTCGGACGAAAATCGAGGGATGTCGACCTCCTTGTCTGCGCCCGACACCGCCTCATCCAGCACCCAAACGGGCGTCCAACCGGGTACCGACAGTCGACCGCGCACCGACCCGAGCGCCCGCTCCGGTTCCGGTGTCGCTGCGATCGAGCAGCGCCTCGTCCTGAACACCCCGATTCCCGGACCGAAATCGGCGCAGTTGCACGCCCGCAAAAACGCCGCGGTGCCCGCCGGCGTCTCGACCGGTCTGCCGATCTACGTCGAACGGGCCGGCGGCGGCATCGTGGTCGACGTCGACGGCAACCAACTGATCGACTTCGGCTCAGGCATCGCCGTGACCACGGTCGGCAACTCGGCCCCCCGGGTGGTCGAGCGGGTCCAGCAGCAGGTCGCCGACTTCACGCACACCTGCTTCATGGTGACGCCGTACGCCGAGTACGTCGAGGTGGCCGAGGCCCTGAACGAGCTGACGCCGGGCGACCACGAAAAGCGCTCCGCGTTGTTCAACTCCGGCGCCGAGGCCGTGGAGAACGCGATCAAGATCGCCCGGTCGGCCACCGGCCGCCAGGCCGTCGTCGCCTTCGACCACGGCTACCACGGCCGGACCAACCTGACGATGGCCCTGACCGCGAAGAACATGCCCTACAAACACCGGTTCGGCCCGTTCGCGAGTGAGATCTACCGGGTCCCCATGGCGTATCCGTACCGCTGGCCGACCGGCCCGGAACACTGTGCCGACGAGGCGTTCGCGGCCTTCGCCTCGGCCGTGCACGCCCAGGTCGGCGAGGAGAACACCGCCGCGGTGCTGCTCGAGCCGATCCAGGGAGAGGGCGGCTTCATCGTGCCGGCACCCGGCTTCGTGCGGATGGTCGCGGACTGGTGCGCCGAGCACGGCATCCTGTTCATTGCCGATGAGATTCAGACCGGCTTCTGCCGAACCGGGGACTGGTTCGCCTGTGAGTTCGAAGGCGTGGTGCCCGACCTGATCACCACCGCCAAGGGCATCGCCGGCGGCTTGCCGCTGTCGGGCCTGACCGGCCGGGCCGAGCTGATGGACGCGGTGCACGCGGGCGGCCTCGGTGGCACCTACGGCGGCAATCCGGTGGCCTGCGCCGCCGCGCTCGGCGCGATCGAGACCATGAAGGCCGAGAACCTGACCGGACGGGCCACGCAGGTCGAGGCGCTGATACTGCCCCGGCTCCAGGAACTGGCCGCCAAGTACGACCAGATCGGTGACATCCGGGGCCGCGGCGCGATGCTTGCGGTCGAGCTGGTCGGCGGTGCCGGCGACCTGGCGCCGAACAGCACCCTGACCGGCAAGCTCAACGCGTACTGCGGCTCCCAGGGGCTGGTCACGCTGACCGCGGGAACCTACGCCAACGTGCTGCGGTTCCTGCCGCCGCTGTCGATCGGTGATGACCTGCTGTCCGAGGGACTCGACATTCTGGAGCAGGCCTTCGCCGCCTCGGTCTGAGCCGGTTCCGGTCTGACGCCGGGCTGTCCGACCTGTTGAGCGCGCGTCGAAGCTTGCGCGCAGCAGGTCAGTCGCGTC
>JAVEEN010000355.1 GCA_030840445.1 Pseudonocardiales bacterium | reverse complement strand
CGATCACCTCGGTGTCGACCGGGCCGGCCAGACCCATGAACACCGTGCCCACTTCATGCCCGCCGTGCGGCTCGGGTCCGGCGACGCCGGTCAACCCGACACCCCAGGTGGCATCGCAGCGTTGGCGCGCGCCGACGGCCAGCGCTCGGGCGGTCGGGCCCGCGACCGGGCCGACCTCGTCGAGAATCTGCTGCGCGACGCCGGCCAGCACGACTTTGGTGTGCTCGGTATAGGTGATCAGGCCGCCACGCAGGACCTCGCTGGCACCGGGCACCCCGGCGAGTGTCGCGGCCAGCAGCCCCGCGGTCAGCGACTCGGCGGTCGCGACGCTCTGCTTGCGGACTGTCAGATCGGCGACCAGTCCACGCGCATCGTCACTGAGCAGCGGGTCGTCCACGAGCATCCCTTGCGGCGGAGGCGACGTAGTCCAACCCGGTGAGCACGGTGAGCACGATCGCGGCCGCCATCACCACCCATGCGGCCACTAGCCAGGAACCCGACACCGGCAGCACGAACATTCCGATCGCAACGGCTTGCACGAGGGTTTTGAGCTTCCCGCCGCGACTGGCAGGGATGACGCCGTGGCGCAGCATCACAAACCGCAACACCGTGATCCCGACCTCGCGGGTCAGGATGACAGCCGTCACCCACCAGTGCAGGTCACCGAGCATCGACAACCCGATCAGCGCGGCGCCGATCAGCGTCTTGTCCGCGATCGGGTCGGCCATCGTGCCGAATTCGGTCACCATGCCGTAGTTGCGGGCCAGCGCACCGTCGAAACGGTCGGTGATCACGGCCACCGCGAAAACGATGAAAGCGATTATCCGGCTTGCGGTTTCGTGCCCGTTACCGGCGAACAATGCCAGCAGGAAGACCGGAACCAGCACCAGCCGCAACAGCGTGAGCACGTTGGCCAGGTTGGTGACCCGAACGCGCGGGACCACTGGACCTGTTTGAGGCTGCCCCGACACCGCAACAGAATATCGGTTACCGGACCGCTGGGCCTTATTACCCGCCACGTGGCGCCACGCGCACTCTGCATCGTCGCCGAAATGGCCCGAACGGATACTCTGCAATTCGTGAACGCACCGAGCGATCCACCGGCCAACGGGCCTGCGATCCGGCGCGCGCGAACCTCTGACGTCCCGTTGATCAAGGATCTCGTCGACACCTACGCGGGCAAGATCCTGTTGGAAAAGAACCTGGTGACGCTGTATGAAGCGGTCCAGGAGTTCTGGGTGGCCGAGCACGAAGGCGTCGTGGTCGGTTGCGGCGCATTGCATGTGTTGTGGGCCGATCTCGGCGAGGTGCGCACGGTAGCCGTCGACCCGTCGATGACGGGACGCGGCATCGGGCATGCCATCGTCGACCAGCTTCTCCGGATCGCCCGTGACTTGCAGCTGGAGCGACTGTTCGTGTTGACCTTTGAGACCGAGTTCTTCGGCCGCCACGGGTTCACCGAGATCGAGGGCACCCCGGTGACGGCCGAGGTCTTCGAGGAGATGCGCCGCTCCTACGACGTCGGTGTCGCCGAGTTCCTGGATCTCAGCTACGTCAAGCCGAACACCCTGGGCAACTCGCGGATGCTGCTGGTTCTCTAGCGAAGCGGATTCCTCGCGCCCATGCCATGCATGGACGCCGTGCAGAAGAATGGCAGCGGTGGACTCTCAACCTGTTGTCGCCATCACCGGCTGCCATGCACGATCCGGCGGCATGTGATGCATTGGCCAAAAGGCATCCGTTTGGACGCGTAGGCGACATCGACGATGTCGTCAAGGCGAGCTGTATCTGGAGAACTCGCCTTTTGTCACCGGTGAGATCCTGCACGTGGACGGAGGTCAAAGTGCCGGACACTGACGCACTGCGCGACGCCCTGGAGCGCTGGAAGGCCGGCATCGATGCCCACGAGCCCGAACGGGTCTCCGAGGTCTTCACCGAGGACGCGATCTTCCAAGGTCTCGGCTCGATTAGTTTGCGGCTCAGTCGATTTCGCTGTCGGCATCCGAGCCGTCGGCGCCTGCGCCGCCCCGGATCAGCGCCAGCGTTCCAGCCAGGTCCTCGGGCTTGACCAACACGTCGCGCGCTTTGGAACCTTCGCTCGGACCGACGATTTCGCGGGTCTCCATCAGGTCCATCAGCCGGCCGGCTTTGGCGAAACCGACCCGAAGCTTGCGTTGCAGCATCGATGTCGAGCCGAACTGGCTGGACACCACCAACTCGACGGCCTGTAGGAAGACGTCCATGTCGTCGCCGATGTCGGGGTCGGCGTCCTTGCGTTCGCCGCTGGTCTTGGCCGTGGTGACACCCTCGGTGTATTCGGGTTCAGCTTGGTCCTTGCACGCGGTGACGACGGCGTGGATCTCCTCATCGGTGATGTAGGCACCCTGCAGCCGCAGCGGCTTGCTGCCACCCATCGGCAAGAACAGGCCGTCACCCATGCCGATCAACTTTTCGGCGCCGGCCTGATCCAGGATCACGCGGCTGTCGATGAGCGACGACGTGGCGAATGCCAGCCGCGATGGCACGTTGGTCTTGATCAAGCCGGTCACCACGTCGACGGACGGACGCTGAGTGGCCAGCACCAGGTGAATGCCTGCGGCACGGGCCTTCTGGGTGATCCGCACGATGGCGTCCTCGACGTCGCGCGGCGCGGTCATCATCAAGTCGGCGAGCTCGTCGACGATCGCCACGA
>JAVEEN010000336.1 GCA_030840445.1 Pseudonocardiales bacterium | reverse complement strand
TCAGGAGCGGGTTCGGGCACTGCAAGCGGGCTCGCCAGCACGGGTGCGTCGGTGGGATTGGCGTGTCTGGTGGCGGTGCTGATGCTGCTCGTCGGCGCGGCCTTGTTCAGCAGCGCCCGACGGCGTCGCGCCCACTAAGCACGAACGGTCAGGCACTGTGCGGCCCGAGACTCCGATTTCCTCGTCGAAGCCGGGTGTTTCGGGCCGCACAGTACCGTCCGGGTCGCGTACTGGCTGATCCTGGCGCGGCTCTGATCCAATGGGTTTCGCTGCGGTGGACGTCCGGTGAATGTGTCGGTGCGGATTGAACCGGGCCGCTCGATCGTTTGAATGCAGCGACGGACGGTCGATAAGGGAGGTACCCACTCCCTAAGGATCCTCCATGCGCTCCTGGCTCGTTCCCCTTCGTTTTGCTGCGCTCGCTGTCGTGGTTACCGGTGCGGGGGTGTGCTCGATCCCCGCGGTGTTCGCCTCGTCCTCGACGTCAACCGTCGCTCCGGCTGACCACGACAAGGTGGATCTGTTTGATTGCTCCAACCACAAGCTGTCCGCGCCCGTTGTCCACCCTGGAGACTGCGTCCTGCTCCACGCCACGGGTTTTGCCTCCCGAGAACCGATCATGATCCGGCAACTGAGCACTGGTGAGCGGGGCACCGCGGCCCGGGCAGACGAGGACGGGGTGCTCCGCTATCGGTTGACGGTAGCCAAGGTTGCCTCAACCGGCCCGGACGTGCTGACCATGGTCGGTCTGGGCGGTGCGTCGAGAACCGGAATCGGCCACCAGCTCACCGGGAATCTGACCGCGACCGTGCCGAGGTTCGCGGCGCTTCATTTCACCGTCACAGGCGGCGGTACCGATGAGCACCGTCGGTCTCGTCGCCCGGCCTGAGCTTGACCGCTGCCTGAAGTTTTCGGCTGCTCAGCTCTGCTCCGACTGTTCCAGCCAGGCGTGCTCGGCGGCCTCCTTCGCCACCAGCAGCTCCCTCAGTTCGGTGTCCAGTTCACTGATCCGGGTGTAGTCGGTGGCGTGCTCAGCCAGCGCCGCGTGCAGCACCGTTTCCCTTTTCTCCAGCTTGGCGATCTCGCGCTCGAGTCGCGCCAGCTCCTTACGGGCCGAACGCAGGTCGACCTTGCGCTGAGCTTCCCCCACAGCGGCAGTCGAAGCCCCACTGGCCGCTTCGCTATCCTCGGCGGCTGCGCGCATCTTGCGGGACGATCGAGAGGCCGACCGCTCGCTTGCCATCGATTCCGCCCGCCGCTGCAGGTACTCAGCTACCCCGCCCGGCAGAGCCTTCACCGATCCGTCGCCGAGCAGGGCCACCGTGGAATCGGTGACCCGCTCGATCAGGTACCGGTCGTGGCTCACCACCACGAGCGTCCCGACCCAGGAATCGAGCAGATCCTCCAGCGCAGCCAGGGTATCGGTGTCCAGGTCGTTGGTGGGTTCGTCCAGCAGCAGTACGTTCGGCTGCGTCAGCAGCAGCCGCAGCAGTTGCAGCCGGCGCTTCTCGCCGCCGGACAGATCGGCGACCGGTGTCCACTGTCGATCGTTGGCGAAGCCGAAGCTTTCGGCAAGCTGACTGGCCGACAGTTCAATCCCGTTCAGTTCGGCCGTGGTGCGCACTTCGGTCACGGCCTCGATCACCCGCAGATTTGCCGGCAACTCGGTGACGCTCTGGGACAGATGGCCGGTCCGGACGGTCTGCCCGATCACCACCTTGCCGCTGTCCGGCGCTAGCTCGCCGGCCAGTAGCCGCAGTAGATGGGTCTTACCGGAACCGTTGACGCCGATGATGCCGATCCGGTCACCGGGACCGACATGCCATTCCGCCTTGTCCAGCAGCATTTTTCGCTCGTCACCGGTGCCCACGGTCAATGAGGCGTCCTCGACGTCGAACACGCTTCTGCCCAGGCGCTTGGCGGCCAGTGCCTTCAGCTGGGTGGTGCTGCGTGGCGCCGGCACATCGGCGATCAGAGCTTCGGCCGCATCGATCCGGAACTTCGGTTTGGACGTGCGGGCGGGCGCCCCGCGGCGCAGCCAGGCCAGCTCCTTGCGGAGCAGATTCTGCCGCCTGGCCTCACTGGCACCAGCCTGCCGATCGCGTTCGGCCCGGGCCAGGATGTAGGCGGCGTAACCACCGTCGAAGCTGCGGACGCCACCGTCGATGACCTCCCAGGTGCGGGTGCACACCTCGTCGAGGAACCACCGATCGTGGGTGACGGCGAGCAGCGCTCCCTTGCGGCGGTTGAGATACCCGGCCAGCCAGGTGACGCCCTCGATGTCGAGGTGGTTGGTCGGCTCGTCGAGCACGAGCAGGTCGGCTTCGGTGGTCAAGGCCGCGGCCAGCGACACCCGCCGCCGTTCGCCGCCCGACATCCGGTCCACCGAGGTGTCCAGCCCCAGGGTGGCCAGGCCGAGGCCGGTTAGCACCTCGCGGACCGCCGCGTCGCCGGCCCAGGTGTGCTCGGCAGCGTCGCCGACGACGGCCTCACGCACAGAGGAGCCCGGCACGAGGGTTCCGGCCTGGTCGACCACCGCGATCCGTACGCCGCCGGTGTGGGTCACCCGCCCCGAATCGGGGGGCTCGGACCCGGTGATCATGTGCAGCAGGGTCGACTTGCCACCTCCGTTGCGGCCGACCACACCGATCCGGTCGGAATCGCTGACACCCAGAGACACCCCGGACAGCACGACCGTGGTGCCATAGCCCTTCGCCACGTTCTCCAGGTTGATCAGATTTGCCACGCTGAGCCAACTCCTACTGAGCTACTGATCTGCCGGCAGGGTTGCCGGACGGGCGCCCGCCACGTTGCCGAGGACCGCAACGGCGAAGCGGCAGGTGCCGGAGGCTTGGATGTCCCGAGCGATCGACTGAGCGGTGGCACGATCCCGGGCCAGGAACACACACGTGGGCCCCGACCCGGCGACCATGCCCGCGAGTGCGCCTGCCGAGACGCCTGCCTCCAAGGTACGGGCCAGTTCCGGCGCGAGCGCCAGTGCCGCCGATTGCAGGTCGTTGCCCATGGCATCGGCCAGGGCGGTGCAATCGCCAGCCTGCAGGGCGGCCACCACGCGGTCTGGAGCTGCGCCGTCCGCCGGGCCGCCCGAAGCCTCGCGTTGCCTATCCAGTTCCCGGTATACCGAGGGGGTGCTCAGACCACGGCCGGCAACGGCCAGTACCCAGTGAAACTCCGCAGCCGTAGAAATCGGTGAAAGATGCTCGCCGCGCCCGGTGCCCAGGGCGGTGTGTCCGTGCAGGGCGAACGTCACATCGCTGCCCAGCCGGGCCGCCAACGCGTCGAGCTCGGCCCTCGGAGTGCCCAACCCCCATAACAGGTCGCAGGCGAGCAGCGCAGCGGCCGCGTCAGCGGATCCGCCGGCCAGGCCCGCTGCCACCGGAATGAACTTGGAGACGCGTAAAGCTACCCCGATGCGTGACCGGTCGGCGGCCTCGGCCAGCAGAGCCGCGGCGCGCCACGCGAGGTTGGTGTCGTCGGCGACCAGGCCGGTGGCCTCGGGCCCCTGCAGGGCCAACGAGATGCCCTCGGCCCGCTCGGCTGTCACCACGTCGTAGAGGTCGACTGCCTGGAAGACGGTCGTCAGCTCGTGAAAGCCGTCAGCACGCAACGGGCCGATGGCGAGTGAAATGTTGATCTTGGCCGGAACGCGGACTGTGATGCGCTGTTGGTCCGACACCTGGCGATCCTAATAGGTCTCCTACTGGGTCTCGGCCCCGGCGGTCGGAGCACCCGATTTCGGAGATCTCGGGCCATCCTTGTAAGCTTGCAGGGTTGCCTCGGCGAGGGAACCCGCGCGACGCTGGAAATCAGCTGGCGAGCAGGTTTCGTGATCGACGCGGTGTTTGCCGGTAGTGAACCGGTCGACCCTGCTCGTCGACTCGCTGGCCGCGGCGACACCGCACCGATAACCACATAGTGCAACCGCCATTCGTGTCAATGAGTAACTCAGGAGTGCCGCTGTGTCCGAAATCCGTCTCGCCGCCGAAACCCGCACCGAGTTCGGCAAGGGCGGTGCTCGTCGCACCCGCCGCGCCGGCAAGATCCCGGCCGTCATCTACGGTCACGGCGCCGACCCGCGCCATGTGTCGCTGCCGGCCCGCGAATTCAGCCTCGCCATCAAGCGCAACGGCGCCAACGTGCTCCTTACCCTCTCGGTGGACGGCAAGGACGAGCTGGCGCTGCCCAAGGCGATCCAGCGTCACCCGATCAAGGGCGAGTACGAGCACGTCGACCTCATCGCGGTCCGCAGCGGCGAGAAGGTGACCGTCGATGTGCCGCTGGTGCTCGATGGCGACATCGCGCCGGGCGGTCTGCTGGCGCAGGACCACACCACGGTGTCGGTCCAAGCCGAGGCGACGCATCTGCCGACCGAGATCGTGGTTCCGATCGAGGGTCTGCAGGTGGGCACTGTCATCACCGCCGGGGATCTGAGCCTGCCGTCCGGCACCGTGCTCGTCACCGATGCCGACGCGCTGATCCTGCAGGTCAATGCGGCGCCGACGGCCGCGGACATCGAGGGTGACATCGCCGAGTCGGCCGCCGAACTGGGCATCGTCGAGGACAAGCCCGAGCCCGAAGCTGCCGGTTCCGCAGAGTAAGTAAGCCGTTCCAACCACCACCCCGCCTTTGCGGGCCAGGGCCCGGAGTTGCCAATGGCTGACGATCGACTTCTCGTCGTCGGTCTCGGTAATCCGGGCCCTCGCTATGCCGCGACCCGGCACAACGCGGGGTTTCTGGTCGTCGATGAACTCGCCGCGCGACTCGGTGGCTCGTTCAAATCCCCGAAGGCCCTGAGCGGACGGGCGGACGTGATCGAGGGCCGGTTGGCCGGCCGGCCCGTCGTGTTGGCCAAGCCGAGGTCGTACATGAACGAATCCGGCGGCCCGATCGTCACGGCGAGCCGGTTCTACAAGATCGCAATCGAGAACATCGTGGTTGTGCACGACGAGCTGGATCTGCCGTTCGGTGGTCTGCGGCTCAAACGCGGCGGGGGCGAAGGCGGTCACAACGGCCTCAAGTCGACCACGGCCGCACTCGGCTCCAAGGAGTACGCCCGGGTCCGTTTCGGAATCGGCCGCCCCCCGGGCCGACAGGATCCGGCGGAATACGTGTTACGCGAGTTCTCGGCCGCCGAACGCAAGGAGCTGGCGTTTCTCGTCGACCGGGCCGCCGACTCGGTGGAATGCCTGGTATCGACCGGGCTGGAGGCGGCCCAGAACGCGTTCAACGCCTGAACTGCTCGTCAACGGGCGACGCTCTGATGGCCAACGCGGGCTGCCTGCGGACGGCCAATGGGTGTGCCTGCCGGCGGCCAACGGGTGTGCCGGCTGGTGGCGCTGCATTCGCTGTGACCGGTGGGGTTGCGGTATACCTGTGGGACAAGCCAGCCCACGGGGGACAACTCAGCTTTCGTTTGGGGAGTCCAGATGCGCCGCTTCGCCACCTCGATCACAGTCTCAGCTGTGGTTTTCTTCGGATCCTTCGTGGTGCTGTTCGCCACCGCGACCCTCGCCGAAGCGGCGACGCCGGGGCAGGTCATCACGGTAGAAGCACGCACGGCGAGTTCGACCACCGCCAGCCTCACCCTTTGGCAACGCGACGCCTATGGGGTGTACCAGCGCAGGTGGGGCCCGGCTACGGCGTACGTCGGCGAGTTGGGTGTCGGGACCACGCGGGACAACGTGGCCCGCACGCCGGCGGGCGTCTTCGGGCTCACCCAGGCCTTCGGTAATCGCGCCAACAACGGGACGAAGATGCCGTATTTCCTGGCCAACCGGGCCGACTGGTGGAACGGCGAAGCGTCCTCGCCGTACTACAACCAGCATGTCCATCAAGCGAAATCGCCGGGGCCGGCGAGCGAGAACCTGTACGACGCCGGCTTCGTGTACTCCCATGCCGTGGTTATCAACTACAACATGCATCCGGTCGTCAAGGGTGCCGGATCCGCGTTCTTCCTGCATGTCAGCAATGGCCAGCCGACCGCGGGATGTGTCTCCATCGGATCGGCCCATCTCGACGACATCATGCGCTGGCTTGATCCCGCCCAGCACCCGGTGATCAGCATCGGAGTCGGCGCGCAGGCAACGAATATCGTGCGGGCCAGCCACAATCCACGCGGGTACTTGGACTCGGCGACCTCACCGTCTGCAGGCAAGGTCCGGGTGGTGGGTTGGGCCATGGACCCCGACAGCCGGGCAGCGATGGTGCGCGTCGAGATCTTCATCGACAACCGGAGAATCACCATCGTGTCCACCGGGGCGCCGCGCCCGGACGTGGCCAAGGCGCGCGGAGCCGGCCCGAATCAAGGCTATGACGTCGTGGTGTCCGCGACCAAGGGCACGCATCAGCTCTGCACCGCGGCCGACAATCTGGGTGCCGGCACCTCGAACCCGAGGCTCGGCTGCAAGACGGTCACCGTGACGTGACAGCCCCACCCGTCGGAGCCGGGATCGGACCACGGGCGGTGCCCGGAGTGTGGCCCTCATGCGCGAGCAGCCACCGCTTGGTTTCGAGACCGCCCGCGTACCCGGTGAGCGTGCCGTCACTGCCGAGGACCCGATGGCATGGCACCACGATCGAGATCGGGTTGCGTCCGTTGGCCATCCCGACCGCACGTATCGCCGTGGGACGGCCGATACGTTCGGCTACCTCACGATAGGTGGCCGTCTGCCCGAAGCCGATGCGTCGGAGTTCGTTCCAGACCTGCTGTTGGAACACCGTGCCGGCTGGGCTCAGCTCGACCTCGAATTCGGTACGGCTGCCGTCGAAGTATTCGGATAGTTCGCGGCGTGCCTGCTCGAAAGCGAGGTCGTCTCGATCTCCGAGGGCGGTCGGCCGACGCACATGTTCGGCGGTGTAGAGGCCGGTCAGCGAGGTGCCGTCGCCGATGAGCAGCAACTCCCCGATCTGTGATTGGACTACTGCATGCATCACGAGCTGTCCTCAATCTGCTGGGATCCAGGGCTGAAACCCGGACTTCGGGTGGGCTCGCTCTGATCGAGCGAGGCCCACAGGTGGTGGGTCAGGTAGCTGCGCCATGGCGCGGCGGAGCTGGCGTCGAGGCCGGTTCCGGCCAGGTTGTGCATGGCGTGCCTGACCCCGAGATCGGTGTCGAGGAAGACGTCTGGATCGCCGACCGCCCGCATCATCAGGTAGTCGGCCGTCCATTGCCCGATGCCCGGCAGCGCAAGAAGCGCCGCTCTGGCGTCGACGCGATCCGCACCGGAGTCGAGTACGACGCCGCCATCGGCCAAGGCGCGCGCCACCGCGTTGATGGTCCGACCGCGCGCCCGGGGCATCGGCAGCAGCGCCGGATCGAGTTCGGCCAGGTCCTCGGGGCGAGGGAAAGCACGCCAGGAGCCGCCGCCCGTGCCCGTCTCGGTGCCCGCGAACAGCTCTCGGCCGTGCTCGGCGACCAGGCGTCCGAGGACGGTACGGGCGCCCGCCACGGACACCTGCTGTCCGACGATCGCCCGTACCGCCATTTCGAAGGCGTCGACGGACCCGGGCGAGCGAAGGCCGGGACGAAGCCGGGCCAACCGTCGCGTCGCTGGCTGCCGTGCAAGCACGTCGTCCACCGCGATCGGATCGGCATCGAGGTCGAGCAACCTCCGCAGCCGTGCCACCGCCGCGGCCAGGTCGCGGTGATCGGTCAGCCGCAGCGTGGCCAGCACATGATCGCCACCGTCAGCAAGCTCGACGAGCGCCGGGCCGTGGGGCAGCGGGATCACTCGGGAATACCCCAGCCCAGCAAGGGAATCCGTTGATTCGATTCCGGAGATGGCACGTGCCCCAAGGAATGCCAGGGTCATGCGCAAGTCCATCGGGGGCCGGTAGGGCAACCTCAACTGCAGTATGCCGGGTTCGCTGCGTCCGGTCCGGTGCGCGGTGCGCAGGTCGGTGGGGGTCGCTGCGAACACATCGCGGATCGTCTCGTTGAACTGGCGGATGCTGGAGAAGCCGGCGGCGAAAGCGACCTCCGTCGCCGCCATCGTGGTCCGTTCGAGCAGGATCCGGGCGGTCTGCGCGCGCTGGGCCCGAGCCAGGGCCAACGGTGGCGCCCCCATTTCCGAAACGACGGCTCGAGTCACCTGCCGTTCGGAATAACCCAGTTGCCGGGCCAGGCCGCCGACGCCGGATCGATCCACCACGCCATCTGCGATCAGGCGAACCGCGCGCCCGGCAAGGTCGGCTCGGGCGTTCCAGTCCGGTGACCCGGGCGTGGCATCCGGCCGGCACCGCTTGCACGCGCGAAACCCGCTGCGCTGCGCGGCGGCCGAACTCGGGTAGAAATTGACATTCTTGCGGTGCGGCGTCCGGGCCGCACAGGACGGCCGGCAGTAGATCCCGGTGGTCCGGACACCGACGAAGAATACCCCGTCAAATCTGCCATCCCGGCTTTGCAGCGCTCGGTAGGCGGCGTCTGTGTCGATGACCATGTGACCAGTGTGCCGCCGGACGGGTTATCCCGCTGGCGGTTTTCGGACGCGGCAGTGTTGCTCGGTCAGCCGGTGTTGCGCAACCCGGCCGCGACCCCGTTGATGGTCAGCAGCAGCGCGCGGCTGAGTTCGGCGGCGTCGGCTTCGGTAACGATGTCGGCCGCGCCGGCGGTACCGTTCGGACCGGCTTCGGCACCGGCACCGGCACCGGCACGAACCCGGGACAGCAGATCGACCTGGGCGTAGGAGATCGGGTCGAGGTAGGCGTCTCGTACGCCGAAGGTTCGCTGGAGCACGGGCTGGTTGTCCAGCAGCGCGCGTTCGCCGGTGATGCGTAGAACCTCGGCCACGGTCAATGCGTGTTCGGCCTGAATGTGATCGAACAGCCGGCGGAGATGGTCGGGCACCAAGGTCGAAACGTAGTGCGCGGCAATATCCAGATCGGTCTTCGCCAGGGTCATCTCGACGTTGGAGATGAAGGTCCGGAAGAAATGCCATTCCGCGTGCATGTCGTCCAAGGTCGCCGCCATGCCGGCCTCGCGAGCTGCCTTGAGTCCGGAGCCGACCCCGAACCAACCCGGCACGATCTGGCGCGATTGAGTCCAGCCGAAAACCCACGGAATCGCGCGCAGGCCTGAGATGCCACCCCCGGAGTCAGGTCGTCGGGATGGGCGCGAGCCGATATTGAGCGAGCCGAGTTGCTCCACTGGCGTCGAGGTGAGAAAGTACTCCGGCAGTCCGGGATCGTCGACGAACTTGCGGTACGCGCCGAACGCCGCGTCGCTGATGACCTCCATGGTGTGATCCCAGGCGGACAGCTGCTCCGGACGTTGCCGCGGTGTCAGGTGCAGGGCGGAGGCCTGCAGTACCGCCGCCACGGTCAGTTCCAGATTTTCCCTGGCCAGGTCGGGCAACGAGTACTTGTCACTGATGACCTCGCCCTGTTCGGTGAACTTGATCTCGCCGGCCAGTACGCCCCACGGCTGGGCCAGGATCGAGTCATACGTGGGACCACCGCCGCGGCCCACCGTGCCACCGCGACCGTGGAACAGCCGCAGTCGGACGCCATGCCGGGCCGCCACATCTCGAAGCGTCCGCTGGGTCTTGTGGATTTCCCATTGGGAGGTGGTTATCCCGGCGTCCTTGTTCGAGTCCGAGTAGCCGAGCATGA
>JAVEEN010000327.1 GCA_030840445.1 Pseudonocardiales bacterium | reverse complement strand
CCGATCACCGGTAACGGCGTGAGCGCGGCCACCATGCCCGGCAGATGAGCGGCTCCCCCGGCCCCAGCGATGATCACCTTGAGCCCGCGACCCGCCGCCGACCTGGCGTATTCGAGCATGCCCTCAGGTGTCCGATGTGCAGACACCACCCGAACCTCGCAGGGCACCCCGAACTCTCGCAGCGATTCATAGGCTGCACTCATCACGGAGAAGTCGGAGTCGCTGCCCATGATCACGCCGACGATCGGGGCCTGCTCAGTCATGCGCGTCCACCTCTGCTCGATCGCCCAAGCATAGATAGTCGGCCGCGGCCCGCGCCCGGGCCCGCACGGTGGCCAGGTCGTCACCCAGCGCCGTGACGTGCCCGACCTTACGCCCGGTCCGGAATCCCTTTCCGTACAAGTGGATCTTCACATCCGGCCACCGGGCCATCAGGTGGTGGACCCGCTCGTCGAGGGCCGGGCGGGTGTCGTCCGGGCCCCCGAGGACGTTGGCCATCACGACGACGGGCGCGGTCTGGGTGGTCAGGCCCATCGGGTAGTCGAGCACGGCCCGCAGATGCTGTTCGAACTGCGAGGTCCGCGAGCCCTCGATGGTCCAGTGGCCGGAGTTGTGCGGTCGCATCGCCAACTCGTTGACCAGCAAGGTTCCGGACGAGGTGACGAAGAGCTCCACCGCCAGAACACCGACCACGCCCAGTTCGGCGGAGATCCGCAGTGCCAGGTCCCGTGCCTCATCGGCGAGCTCCTCGCTCAGCCGGGGGGCCGGCGCGATTACCTCGGTGCAGATCCCGTCCTGTTGGACCGTCTCGACCACCGGCCAGGAGGCGCCCTGGCCGAACGGCGACCGGGCCACCAGGGCAGCGATCTCGAAATGGATATCGGCCTTTTCCTCGGCCAGCAAAGGTGTTCCGGAGGCCATCAAGGCGGTCGCCTCCGCCGCTGAAGCGACGATCCACACTCCCTTGCCGTCATACCCGCCGGTAATCGCCTTGAGCACCACCGGCCAGCCGACCTCGGTCCCGAACTCGGTCAGGGCCGCCGCGGGATCGAGGGTTTCGGACAGGTCCAACCAGCGCGGCGCGGGTGCACCCATTTCGGTGAGTCGACGGCGCATGGCCGCCTTGTCCTGGGCGAACTGCAGGGCGTCGGCACCGGGGAACACGGTCACACCGGCCGCGACCAGCGCCCGAATGTGCTCGCCGGGCACATGCTCGTGATCGAAGGTGACCACGTCGCACCCTTCGGCGAAGCGTTGCAGATCAGCGAGGGAACGGTAGTCGCCGACCTCGACGTCGGCGGCGACCAGGGCCGCGCCATCGTCGGGTGAGTCGGCCAGCAGCCGCAGGGACTGCCCCAACGCGATGGCGGCCTGATGGGTCATCCGGGCCAACTGGCCCGCCCCCACCATGCCTACGACGGGCAGTCCGGTGCGCTTGTCCACGGTGGCTGAATCTATCGGGCCACCCATTACGACATAACGCCTGGTGCCTGAGGTGACGTACCTTGGCGCTCATGGCAGGACCGCGACCCACTTTGCACTTCACCACCGCGCCCAGCACCCCCGGCGCGGTGGTCCTGGTATTGCACGGCGGACGGGAGGCGAGCCTGGAACCGACGCGGTCGACCCAGCTCGCGGTGCTGCGCATGATCCCGATCGCACGACGGATCGCCGGGCTGGGCGGGGGTCAGCTGGCCGTGGCTCGGCTCCGGTTCGCGGTGCGCGGGTGGAACGGGGAACTGCTGTCGCCGGTGGCGGACGCCCACTGGGCCATGGACCACCTTGCTGAACGGTTTCCGGGCCTGCCGATCGGCCTGGTCGGGCACTCGATGGGCGGCCGTACCGCACTCCGGGCGGCCGGCCATGACGGTGTTCGTGCAGTGGTGGGACTCGCGCCGTGGCTGCCTCCGGGAGAGCCGACGGAACAACTGGGCGGTCGCCGGGTGCTGTTGGTGCACGGTACGGCCGACCGGATGACCTCGCCACGGGGCAGCGCGGCCCTGGCCGATCGGCTCAGCAGTTCCGGCATCGCGGTGAGCCTCGTCGACATCCGGGACGAACGGCACGGCATGCTCCGGCAACCCAAGGTCTGGCACGATCTGGCCGGCGGCTTCCTCATGCGGGTGCTGCTCGGCCAATCCATACCCACTCGGGTACCGAATCTCCTGCAGAAGGTCGCCGACGGCGACCCACGTATCACCGTCTGACTGCCGCCGGCTCCCACCGGTAGCGCCGGCGGGAGAGGGAGACATCGGAGATGAGCCGACGCCGGATCGCCGTCGTGGGCAGCGGAGTTGCAGGCCTCACTGCGGCCTACATCCTGCAGCGAGAGGTCGACGTCACGCTCTATGAGGCGGACTCCCGGCTGGGTGGGCACGCTCACACCCATGACCTCGTCGATGCGGCCGGCGCACCGGTCAGCGTCGACACCGGCTTCATCGTGCACAACGAACGCACCTATCCTCACCTGTTGCGACTCTTCGATGAACTGGACGTCCGCACCCAGGAATCGGAGATGAGTATGTCCGTCCGGTGCGGTGGGTGCGGGCTGGAATACGCCGGAGCCCGCGGCCTCGGTGGCCTCTTCCCCTCGGCCAGGAACATCGGCAATCCGCGTTACCTCTACCTGCTCACCGAGGTGATCCGCTTCCATCGCAGCGCCCGCGCCGCCCTCGCCGAGCGCCCCGCGGCAGCTGTACAGGTGGTCGGGCGCCCCACGCTGACCATGCGCGAATTCCTGGAGTGCGGTCAGTTCAGCCGGTACTTCCGTTCACATTTCGTGACACCGTTGATCTCGGCAGTGTGGTCCTGCTCGCCGACGCTGGCCCTGGGATATCCCGCGCGGTACCTGTTCGAATTCCTCGACAACCACGGCATGCTCTCGGTCAGCGGAACACCACAGTGGCGCACCGTGGTGGGTGGTTCCGCCCGCTACGTAGCGAAGGCCGCGAAGCAACTGTCGGCCGTGCGCACCTCGACCTCGGTCAGGAGCGTGCAGCGGGCTCGCCGCGGCGTGCGCGTCCGCGACGATGCCGATGAACCAGCCGACTTCGACGCGGCCGTGATCGCCACCCACCCCGCCCAGGCGCTGCTTCTGCTGGCCGAACCGACTCGCGCCGAGACGGCCGCCCTGGGTGCCATCAGCTACTCGGTGAACCCGACCGTTCTGCATTCGGACCGCAGCGTGTTACCGCGGAATGAGAAGGTCCGCTCGTCGTGGAACTACTACCTGCCCGCCTGTGACTCGGCGGCTACCGACGTTCATGTCAGCTACGACCTGAATCGGCTGCAACGACTTTCCACCGCAACGCCTTTGCTGGTAACCCTCAATGACGGCGGCACAATCTCCGACGATGCGGTGGTGGAGCGGATGGTCTACGAGCACCCGATCTTCACACCGGCTTCCGTCGCCGCACAGAACCTGCTGCCCGCGCTCAACGACGGCGTACTCGCCTTTGCCGGCGCCTATCACGGCTGGGGCTTTCACGAGGACGGCTGCCGGTCCGGGGTCGAGGCCGCCAGGAGCCTTGGAGTGTCGTGGTGACCGCAACCGCCGGCCCAGGGCAACTGGGTACCTCGAGCGTTACGCCGGCGCGGTATGACGTGCAGATCTCACACCGACGGCACGATCCGATCGAGTACGGCTTCAGCCAGCGCAGCTCGACCTGGCTGGTCGACCTCGACCGGCTGCCGGCCCTGCCGCGCGGGCTCGGATGGCTCGCTTCGTTCCGGAGCGTGGACCATCCGATTCACCGGAGTCGCGACGGCTCGGAGCCGATGACGTTGCGCGAGAACCTGGACGCTTATCTGGCCGAGCAAGGTATCGAGCGGCCGGCCACCATCCTGATGCTGGCCAACCCGCGAGTTCTGGGCTATGTGTTCAATCCCCTCTCGGTGTTCTACTGCCTTGACTCCGGTGGTCGCCTAGGCCGCGTGCTAGCCGAGGTACGCAACACCTATGGCGGCCAGCATTGCTATCTGCTGGAACCGGACGTGTCCGGAAAGGCCGCCACCGACAAGGCCTTCTACGTTTCGCCGTTCTACCCGGTCGATGGCGAATACACCATGCGATTTCCGGTGCCCGGCGAGACCGTCATGGTGCAGGTAACCCTGCACCGGGCTGGCGAGCGCCCGTTCAGCGCGGTGCTGACGGGCCACCGCCGGCACGCCTCGTCACTATGGTCGGCCGCACTGCGTTCCCCACTGGCCACCCGAGCCGTCATGTTCAGCATTAAACGGCACGGAATCAGCTTGTATCTCAAGGGTTTACGCCCGTCCCGAACCGCTGAACCAACAGCGGCCAACTCCATACCCTTCCCGCCATCAGCACCGCACTCCGGTGCGCCGACGAGAGCATCTCGATCATGACCGCTACCTTCGCACCGCCCGAGGCCTCGATCGACTCCGAGATCTGGCCTGACATCGTCTCCGTACCGCACCGGCCGCTGCGAGCCGCGGTGGCCAAGCGCTTGACCAAGCGCGCGGTCGCTTCACTACGCATACGGGTTACCACCGCTGACGGCGAACGATTCGGCGCCGGGACCGCCGATGACCCGAATCTTCACCTCATCCGTCCGGACTCGTTCTATGAAAGACTCGGGGCCGGCGGACTGATCGGGTTCGGCGAGGCATTCATGGCCGGTGACTGGGTTTCCGACGATCTGGCCGGTGTCCTGACCGTGCTGGCGAGCCGGATGGCGGACCTGATTCCGGCCAAACTGCAACGATTACGCTCGGCGGCGGTGCACCTTCGCCCGTCCTCACAGGACAACACCGTCGAGGGTGCCAGGCGCAACATCCAGCGCCACTATGACCTGTCGAACGAACTCTTCGCGCTGTTCCTGGACCAGTCGATGACCTACTCATCGGCACTGTTCGAATCGACGCCGGATTCCATCGAGGAATCATTGACCTCGGCACAACACCGTAAGATCGATCGGTTGCTGGATATCGCCGGAGCGGGTCAGGGGACCAGGCTGCTGGAGATCGGTACCGGTTGGGGTGAACTGGCGATCCGAGCCGCATCGCGAGGTGCTGAGGTCACCTCGGTGACCATTTCCAGCGAGCAGGCCGAGCTCGCAGCCAAGCGAATTCACGAGGCCGGTTACGCCGATCGGGTCGAGGTCCGCCTACAGGATTACCGCGAGGTGGCCGGCAGCTTCGATGCCATCGTCAGCGTCGAGATGATCGAGGCGGTCGGCGCCAACCATTGGCCGGAATACTTCGCCACGATCGCGCGACTGCTGGCCCCCGGCGGCCGGGTGGGTCTGCAGGCGATCACGATGCCGCACGATCGCATGACCGCAACGTTGAACACCTACACCTGGATCGTGAAATACATCTTCCCGGGTGGGGCGATCCCATCGGTGCGTGCAGTGCGCGAACACGTCGACGCAGCCGGGTTGCGAATGAACTCCGAACTCACCTTCGGCCTGCACTACGCCGAAACCCTGCGTCGCTGGCGCAAGAGCTTCGAGGCCGATGCCGCCACCGTCCAGGCTCTGGGTTTCGACGAGGTGTTCCAGCGGATGTGGTCGCTGTATCTTGCTTATTCCGAAGCGGGATTCTCCTCGCGATACCTCGATGTCATCCAGTTCGGATTCACGAAACCGACGGTACGCCAGCCATGACTGTTGCCCGGAAACTGGCACAGCTGATCAGCCCGCTGCTCGGCGGTGAGCTACCCGTCCGGATCCGCGCCTGGGACGGCAGCGAGACCGGACCGGCCGACGGGCCGACCCTGCAGCTCACGTCGCGCCGAGCGCTCCGAAGGTTGCTTACGCCCAAGCCGTGGCCATGGTCGGCGAGGAGGTCGCGCGGGTGTGGCGGCTCTACCTGGTAGGCGGTGGTCTCAGCTTCGAAGAGGGCCGGATGGGCGTCGACCAGATCCTGGCCGTCAAGCCGTCGCGGTGGGGAGCATCGGCCAGGCCGGCCGTCGCGCGCTGGGCCGGCACCGAATGAACGCAGGGTTCGCCCGGCACGCCTTCGTGAATAGTTTGCCCTGGGCAGCCATGGCGATCGTCGCCGTCCTGCTGGTGACCTACCTGGCCAGCCGGATCGCCAGGAAGCACAGCGTGATCGACACCGCGTGGGGACTGCTGTTCTGTGCAGCGGCGTCGGCGGCGTTCCTCGGTTCGTCCGAGCATGGGAATCTGCGGCGCCGGTATCTGCTGCTCGGCATGGTCCTGTTCTGGGGACTGCGGTTGGCGCTGCACATCGGCCGGCGGTCGGTCGGTAAAGGCGAGGATCCCCGGTACGAGGAGATGCTGGCCGATCGGGGCCAACTTCAGACGATTGCGCTGGTGTACGGCCTGCAGGGCGTGCTCGCCTTCCTGGTGTCGGCACCGGTGCTGGTGGGCATGTTCGAGCGCGCACCACTGACGGCGCTGGCCTACGTCGGCGTGGTCGTCTGGTTGGTCGGGTTGTTCTTCGAGACTCTCGGAGACGGGCAGCTGGAACGGTTCAAAGCTCAG
>JAVEEN010000280.1 GCA_030840445.1 Pseudonocardiales bacterium | reverse complement strand
GAAGTCCTGGTAGAGCGGGTGCTCGTACTTCAGACAGCACATCAGCCGGCCACAGGCGCCGGAGATCCGCATCGGATTCAGTGGCAGGTCCTGGTCCTTGGCCATCCGCACCGACACCGGTTCGAAGTCGACCAGAAATGTCGAGCAGCACAATTCGCGTCCGCAGGAACCGATGCCACCGATGACCCTGGCCTCGTCACGGGCCGACAGTTGCCGCAGTTCGACGCGTCCCTTCAGGGTGGCGCCCAGGTCGCGCACCAACGACCGGAAGTCGACCCGATTGGGCGCGGTGAAGTAGATGACGGTGCGGTTGGCGCTCAGCACATGGTCGACACCGGCGACCTTCATCGGAAGCTTGTGCTCGCGGATCAGGCGCTTGGCCGCGACCCGGGCCTCAGCCCGCTTCTTCTTACCGTCTTCCAGCGCCTGCAGGTCCTGGGCGCTGGCCAGGCCCTCGAGTTCCGGCAAGCCACCGACGTCCTCAGAGGTCCATTGTGGGGCCCACATCACCTGGGCCACCTCGGGACCCTCCGGTGTCGGATACAGAACGTGATCCCCGACCGCCGGAGTGTGCGCCCCCGGGTCGGCGTAATACAGCCGGCCTCGGTCGGTGAAGGTCACCGCACAGATCATCCCCATCCGATGAGCCTAACCCCAGCGTGGTTCAACGCCAGACACCCGAGCTTAGGGCAGCCGGAGGGAGGCGGTCATCGCTTCGACCGCGAACTTCGGTTTCACATTGAGCTCGATGGCCTCCCGGCAGGCGAGCACCTCGTCCAGGCGCTGCAACGCGCCGGCAGAATCGATCGAACGGGCCACCGTCGACACGTCACGGGCGACGTCCGGATGGGCCGGGGCGACCGGTGAACCCGCCTGAACCAGCAGCACATCGCGGAAGAAGCTGGCCAGATCGACGAGCGCTCGGTCCAGGGCATCGCGCTGCAACCGGGTGGCCCGGGATTTCTGCTTGCGCTCCAGATCCTTCAGCGCACCGGCGCCTCCCCGAGCCGTGCCGGCAGCCCCCTTTCCGGTGCCGCCGCCACCGAGGGCGACCTTCATCTGCTCGGTCTCGGAAACATCGAGTTCTGACGTGATGGCCCTCGCCTCGGCCTCAGCGGCCTTGACCAGATGATCGGCCGCCTCGAAGCAGGCGTTCATCGAGGTCAATTGCGCGGGTATCGCCAGCACCGCCGAACGCCGGTCACGGGCTTGCCCGTCACGAGCCAACCGTCGGGCCCGGCCGACGTGACCCTGGGCGGCCTGGGCCGCCCACCGTGCGATGGCCACCTCGATGCCGTCCCGGATCAGAACAGCCGCGACGGCGTCGGCCGGCGGAATGCGCAGATTCACCACCCGGCATCGCGACCGGATGGTCACGATGACGTCGTCGGGATGAGTGGAGGGGGCACAGAGCAGGAACACCGTGCGGTCCGCGGGCTCTTCGATGGCCTTCAGGACGGCGTTCGAGGCACCTTCAGTCAACCGGTCGGCGTCCTCGATCAGCACCACTTGCCACCGTCCCAGCGAGGGGCGCCGGGCCGAGGATGCCACCACGGCGCGCATCTCGTTGACCCCGATGGACAGGCCTTCGGGAACCAGCGACTGCACGTCCGGATGACTACCGGCGTGCACAGACCGACACGATGTGCAGGTGCCGCAACCCGGGGTGGACGCCAGGCCGCCGGCCGGATCAGCCAGCCGGGACTCGGCGCGATCACATTGCAGGGCTGCCGCGAGTGCCCGCGCCGCCACCGACCGGCCCGAACCGGGCGGTCCGGTGAACAACCAGGCGTGGGTCATAGCGCCCGGTTGGACAGGCCGCCCCGCTACCACGTCACCGGCTGCGCGGGCGGCTCTGGACAGTTCGGTGATCGCGGCATCCTGACCGATGAGGTCGTCAAAGACATTGCTCGCCCCGCCATCCGAGCCAGTCATTACCCGATCCTCTCCGGCGGCGTACCCCGCACGTGCTCGCTCGCGGTAACAACAGTAGGCATCGGACGCGACGAGAGAACACCCAGCACCGCAATGCGGATGGTGGCGGCGAGCTCTTCGGCTTCGAGCGTGGCGTCGAGCACCAGATAGCGATTCGGGTCCGATTCAGCGAGCTTGCGAAAACCCTGCCGGACTCGAATGTGGAAGGCCAGTGTCTCGCGTTCGAGTCGGTCGGGCCCGGCGGCGCCGTCGCGGCTCTGCGCGCGGGCTAGCCCGATCTCCGGGGGAATGTCGAGCAAAATAGTGAGATCAGGAACGAGATCCTCAGTGGCCCAGCGCGAAACCCGCTTGACGTCGTCGGTCGACAGCGTCCGTCCCGCACCCTGATACGCCAGCGAGGAGTCGACGAAGCGGTCGGTCAGCACGACGTCGCCGCGATCCAGGGCCGGCCGGATGACCGTTGCCACGTGCTGTGCGCGGTCCGCGGCGAACAACAGGGCCTCGCTGCGCGGCGAGATCGGCTCGTTGCTGTCGAGCAGGAGTTTGCGGATCTGCCGGCCGACCGATGTCGCACCGGGTTCATGGGTGATCACGACGTCGTTGCCGTCGCTCCGAAGGCCTTGCGCCAGCAGGCGAATCTGGCTGGACTTGCCTGCACCCTCGCCCCCCTCGAACGCGATCAGCACGCCACCGGCATGCAGGCGACGGCGCCCGGAGGTGTCGCGGCGCAACGAGGTCAACAGGTCGGCGAGCACCGGGACGGCGGACCGCTCGTCCATCTGCCGATAGGCCACGATGCCGGCCAACACCGCCAGCAGGCCGGCCGCGAACAACACGATCCGGGTGCCGTCCACCGTTCCGCCGATGCCGGGGAGCCGACGTTGCCCGATCGTGCCGACCAGCACCGGCACCGCCGCCAAGGCCAGGATCATCACGACCCGCACCATCGACTGGATGAAGGCAAAGACGCGGCCGCGCATCTCGTCCTCGATCTCCGCGCCGAGCAGCGTTATGCCGGCCAGGTACCCCACGCCGGCGCCGAAGCCGACGCCGAGCACCACGATCATCGCCAGCACGACATGCGGCATGACGGCAGTCAGGGCCAGGCAGGTTCCGGCGAACACGATGCTCAGTCCGAACAACCGCCGCCGTGACACCTCCCGCGCGACCCGTGGCCCGAGCGCCATCCCGAGCCCCAGTCCGACGAACACGGTGCCGAACAGCACGCCGTAGGCCGCGTCACCGCCGCCGAGGCTGCGGACGTAGGTCTTGCCGGCGCCGATGACGGCGCCGCCGGCCGCGAACGCCCCGAGGATGCCGAGGATCAGACCTCGGAGCAACCCCGTGGTCCGGACGAAGTGCGCCCCGTCGCGCAGCATCCGCCAGAGGCTCGGCTGGGACACACCGGCCTCGGTGTTGCGCTGCTGGCCGGAGATCTCGCGGATGAAGTACACGGTGATCGCGCCCACCAGGAAGGTCGCAGCGTTGAAGTAGAGGGCGAGCCCGACCTGGTTGGTGCTGAAGAACGAGAATCGGTCGCCGAGCGCCTTGGAGATCAGGGCGAGCAGGCTGAACAGCGCAGCTGCGGCAACGGGGGTGAGCCCATAGGTCGTGATCAGGCTGAGCTGGTTCGCGGCCTCGAGCTGGTCCTTTCGAACCAGGTTGGGAACGGACGCGTCCTTTGCCGGATTCCAGAACAGCCCGAAACATTCGATCAGAAAGGTAGCTACGTAGAGGGTTGGCAGGCTCTGCCCGACCGCGATCACGATGAACAGGAAGAACCGCAGGATATCGGTGATGACCATCGTGTACCGGCGGTCGAAGCGATCGGCGAAGGCACCGGCCAGCGGCCCCAGGATGGCCGAGGGCAGCAGTCGGATCACCAGCACCAGGCCCAGGGCATAGTTCTGGGCCTGGTAGCCGGTTGCCAACTGGGTGGCCAGGGCCGTAGTGGCCAGCAGGCCCAGCCAGTCACCCAGGCTCGACAGGCCGGTGCAGTACCAGAGCCGGCGGAACGACGGGGTCTTCAGCACACCCTTGATCGCGGCCGCGCCCGAGACCCCGGCCGGCGCGTCGGGGCCACCCGGGACCGGTGCACCGATCTTGGTGGGACCGCGGGCCGGAAGGCCTGGATCGTTGGGGATGGCTACTCCTCGTACGGTTTGTCGCTCGACTGTCGGTCGGCGGCTGCTAGCTGCCGCCAGCCTATCCGGGACAACCGTCAACACCCGGCCTGACCGGCCCGGCCGGTTCTCAGGTTGTCGCAAGGTAGCGACAACGCGGGACGGGCTCAGGAAAAGCTCACATGCCCTGTCGCAGCAGAGTTCTCAGAGACCTGATCGTGCCCGCCAGTTCGCGAGGTCCGAGCGCGGCCACCACCTCGCTCTCGAAGCGCAGCAAGGATTCCAGCGCCCCGTCGACCCGCTTGCGGCCGGCTGCGGTCAGCTTGACCAGGCTCTGCCGTCCGTCGGTCGGATGCGGTCGGCGGGTTATCAGCTTGCGGACTTCGAGCCGGTCCAGCCGGTTGGTCATGGTGCCTGATGTGACATGCGTCGCCTCGATCAGCCTTCCCGGCGTCAGTCCGGCCCCGGCAGCGCTGCGACGCAGGGCGGCCAGCACATCGAACTCATGCGCAGCCAGACCATGTTCGGCGAAAGCCTGTTCCCGCCGGTCATCGAGGACCTGAGCCAACCGGCGGATCCGGCTCAGCACCTGCATCGGAGCCAGTTCCAGGTCCGGGCGGACCGAAGTCCAGGCAGCGACGATCCCGTCGACTTCATCGTCCATACCAGGACTCTACCAAGTCTCTTGACATCAAGGGATATTCTCTTGATATCAAGGGATTGGACAAGCGATCATGCAATGGGATCCCACCCAGTACGCTCGCTTCGCCGACGAGCGCAGCCGCCCGTTTTTCGACCTGGTCGGTCAGCTGCACGCCGCCGCGCCGGCTCGGGTCGCCGACCTCGGATGCGGGTCCGGGGAATTGACCGCCACCCTGGCCGAACGCTGGCCCGGCGCGCGGATCGTGGGCATCGACTCGTCGCCGGAGATGATCGAACGCGCCCAGGCGCACGGGTCGTCCGCGGTGCAGTTCTGCTCAGGCCGAGCTGAGGAGTTCTCCGCTGCCGGCACCGATGTGCTGGTCAGCAACGCCCTGCTGCAATGGGTGCCGGGCCATCGCGACCTGCTTCGGAGCTGGCTGGCTGACCTCAATCCCGGTGGCTGGTTGGCCTTTCAGGTTCCCGCCAACTTCTCCTCCCCGTCCCACCGCCTGATGCGGGCGGTCGCCTCGTCGCCGCGGTGGCGGGACCGGCTCGGAAGCACCCTGCGCCATGATGACGCCGTCGCCGAACCAGCCGCGTACCTCGAGCTGTTCAGCTCCTGCGCCTTGACCGGCATCAGCGCCTGGCAGACGACCTACCTGCATGTGCTGCCCGGCGAAGATCCGGTGCTGGACTGGGTACGGGGTACTGGGTTACGGCCTGTTCTCAACGTGTTGACCGACGATGAGATCACCGAATTCGAGGCAGAGTACGGCGCCCGGCTGCGGTTGGCCTACCCGAGAAGGCGGTACGGCACGGTGTTCGAATTCCGCCGGACTTTCGTGGTCGCGCACAAGGCGGATCCACGCCCGGTCTGAGGTCTATCCGGATCCGGACCACATCGCCGACCTCGGCCGTGATACTCAGCGAATGAAACAGGTGCCATGGTGCCGGGACCATCAGGCCTTCTTCGCTGCAACCTTCTTCGGCGCGGCCTTCTTGGCCGGAGCCCTGGCTCCTGCCTTCTTCGCCGCGGCCTTCTTGGCCGGTGCCTTCTTGGTGGCCTTCTTCTTCACCGGGCCGCGCGCCCGCCGATCGGCCAGCAATTCCGCGGCTCGATCGTCGGTGATCTCCTCGACCGAGTCATCCCGGCGCAACGAGGCGTTGGTCTCACCGTCGGTGACGTACGGACCGAACCGGCCGTCCTTGACCACCATCGGCTTGCCCGACACCGGATCGTTGCCCAGCTCCTTGAGTGGCGGCGCGGCGGCGGCCCGGCGGCCACGCAGCTTGGGCTGGGCGAAGATGGCAAGCGCCTCGTCCATGGTGACCGTGAACAACTGGTCCTCGGTCTCCAGCGAGCGCGAGTCGGTGCCGCGCTTGATGTAGGGCCCGTACCGGCCGTTCTGCGCGGTGATCTCCGCGCCCTTGCCCTCGTTCGCGGCAGGGTCGATACCAACCACCCGGGGCAGCGTCAGCAGCTTCGCCGCCTCGTCCACCGTGAGCGTTTCGAAGGACATCGAGCTGAACAACGACGCGGTCCGCTCGCCGTCGGTGACGTAGGGGCCGTACCGGCCGTTCTTGCCGGTGATCTCCCGACCGGTGGACGGATCGACGCCCACCTCGATGTCACCCGATGGCGCCGACAGCAACTCCTCGACCTTTTCCGGTGTGAGCTCGTCGGGGGCCAGGTCCTCGGGCACCGATGCCCGGGTTTCGGAATCCGGTCCGCCCTTCTGTACATAGGGGCCGTAGCGACCCACCCGAACCACGACATCGGAGTCCGGTCCGAACAGCTGGATCGAGTTCACGCCGCGGGCATCGATGTCCTCCAACCGCTCGGCGATCAGTTTCTTCAGGCCACCCTGCGCCGAGATCCGCTCGGCGTTGTCCGCGTCCCGCTCTGCTCCTGGGTTGGAACCGAAGTAGAACTTGCGCAGCCAGTCCACCCGCGAGGTGGTGCCGCCGGCGATCGAGTCAAGATCGTTCTCGACGGAAGCCGTGAAACCGTAGTCGACCAGCCGTCCGAAGTGGCCTTCGAGCAGGCCGACGACGGCGAAGGCAACCCAGGTCGGAACCAGCGCGGCACCCTTCTTCCAGACGTAGCCGCGGTCCTGAATGGTCTGCATGATCGAGGCGTAGGTCGACGGCCGGCCGATGCCGAGCTCTTCCATTGCCTTGACCAGCGAGGGCTCGGTGTAACGCGACGGTGGATTCGTCGAGTGACCAGACGGCTCCAACTCCCGGACGTTCAGACCGTCGCCGCGCGCCAACTGCGGCAACCGCTTCTCGCTGTCGTCACGACCCGAGCCTGATTCGGAATCCGATGCCGCATCGTCGGTGTCCTCGACATAGGCCCTGAGGAAACCGGGAAAGGTGATGGTCCGGCCCGAAGTCGCGAACTCCGCGCGCTCGTCGGCGATCGAGGTACCAGCCAGCCGGATCGACAGCGTGGTCCCGACCGCGTCGGCCATCTGCGAAGCCAACGTCCGCTGCCAGATCAGCTCGTACAGCCGGAATTCGTCGGAGGAAAGCTGAGAAGCCAGCTGTCCGGGAGTGCGGAACGAATCACCGGCCGGACGAATCGCCTCGTGGGCCTCCTGGGCATTCTTGACCTTGCGTGAGTACCGGCGCGGCTCCGCGGGCACGTAGGCGTCGCCGTAGAGCTCGCGGGCCTGCGACCGGGCCGCGGTCAGCGCCGTCTCGGACAAGTTCGTCGAGTCGGTACGCATATAGGTGATGAAGCCGTTCTCGTACAGCCGCTGAGCCACCCGCATGGTGACCTGGGAGGACCAGCGGAACTTACGGCCACCCTCCTGCTGCAGCGTCGACGTCATGAACGGCGGGTAGGGACGGCGCCGGTAGGGCTTCTCCTCGACCCGGGTGACCCCGAAATCGACGCCCTCGAGCCGGGCCGCCAGGCCTCGGGCGCCGGCTTCGTCGAGATGCAGCACGTCGCTGGAAGCCCGACCGGTCGCGGGGTCGAAGTCCTTGCCGGAGGCGATCCGCTCGTCGCCGAGGGCGACCAGGGACGCCGAAAACGTCTCGGGGTCGCCGTCCTTGCGGTTCACCGGGGCGAACGTGCCGTCGATGTCCCAGTAGTTCGCGGTGTGGAAGGCCATCCGCTGGCGCTCCCGCTCGACCACGATCCGGGTCGCCACCGACTGCACTCGTCCGGCCGAGAGTTTGGGCAGGACCTTCTTCCACAGGACCGGCGACACCTCGTAGCCGTAGAGCCGGTCCAGGATCCGGCGGGTCTCCTGGGCGTCAACCAGGTCGGCATCGATATCGCGGGGCTCGGCTACCGCGCGGGCGATCGCCTCCGGGGTGATCTCGTGGAAAACCATCCGACGGACCGGGACCGTCGGCTTCAGCGTCTGCACCAGGTGCCAGGCGATCGCCTCACCCTCGCGGTCCTCATCGGTGGCGAGATAGAGCTCGTCAGCGTCCTTGACCAGCGACTTGAGCTTGTTGACCTGGGCCTTGCGGTCCGGGCTGATCACGTACAGGGGTTCGAAGTCCTGGTCCGTGTTGACACCGAGCCGCGCCCAGGGCTGGCCTTTGTACGCGGCCGGAACATCGGCGGCATTGCGCGGCAGGTCGCGGATGTGGCCGATCGAGGCCTCGACCGTGTAGCCGGCACCGAGGTAGCCGCCGATGGTCTTGGCCTTGGACGGCGACTCGACGATGACCAGCTTGTTTCCGGTAGTTGCCTTCTTGCGTGGTGGCACTTCAGTTCTCCTGTCTGTGCTGCCGTTGCAGGCAGCGGGGTGGTCGCCGTCGCGGGCGACCTTCGCTTGTTTCGCCGTCGGTTCCGTCTCGGCTGATCGGGCGCCGCGTCCGATAAACGGGACCCGGCGGCGACCTGCCTTGGAGAAACACGGCGCAGCCGGACGGTACCCCACGGTAGTGGCGCCTCGGGGACGGTGTCCGGTCAGCCGCGGGCTCGGGCCGTCCTACGGTTGTTCACCGCTGGCTTACAGGTCACCCTCAGATGACCATGCTCGACGCGAGGACAGGTGCGATCCCGGTTACCGAGCCCCGTCTCCATGATGGACCTGGTCCTGTGTCGTGGACTCCGCTGTCCTCTGTCGTGGGCTCCGCCGTCTTCTGTCGTGGACTCCGCTGTCTTCTGTCATGGACTCCGCCGGTCGCCGCGGCGGCAAGCAAGAGCGTGCTTCTTCTCACTCGACCTCCTTGAGAAACTGGCGGACGATCCGCTCAGGGCCGAATGTGAAATCGATGGCCACGCCGAACTCATCCGGTTGGAGTGGTTCGAGGGTGTCGTATTGCGATCGGACCAGCGATGTGGGCATGAAGTGATGCGTGCGGTAGCCCACCCGCTCTGTGACGACCGCCGGATCGCCGGCCAGGTGCAGGAAGCAGAGCCCGTGGTTGCCGGCCCGCAGGATGTCTCGATAACTGCGTCGTAGCGCGGAACAGGCGAGCACGGATCCATCGGATTGGGAGGCGAGCCAGGTCGCGCAGCGGGCCAGCCAGGGCGTCCGGTCGGCGTCGTCGAGGGGATGTCCGGCCGCCATCTTGGCCTTGGCCTCGGGGCTGTGCAGGTCGTCGGCGTCCTCGAAGGGCACCCCGAGTTGTTGCGCGAGGAGTCCACCCACGGTGGTCTTGCCACTGCCCGTGACGCCCATGACGACGACGGCCGGGTGGATTCCGATCAGCACGCTCACGAACCTAGCTCGGACGCCGTGCTGATCACAGGGCGGCTAATCATGCACCGCTGGGCCCTGGTGGTCAGTGGTGATCAACTCCCCGTTTCGCGCGCATAGACCCTGTTGCGTAATGCCTGTGCGGTTAGGGATGCTGGGGGCTGCGCTGAGTGTTCGTCCGGCGAACCGGCGGCAGTGCGCGGCGGCGCAACGTGTTCGCGGGTGCCCAGGGTGATGAGCCGCTCGGGTCTCTCGGCGGTGAGGTTGGCGGTGCTGGCCTAGCCTGCATCGGCGAGCACTCAGC
>JAVEEN010000260.1 GCA_030840445.1 Pseudonocardiales bacterium | reverse complement strand
TCCCGATTCTGGTCGCGGTTCTGACTGTCGCGGTTCTGGCCATCCCGATTCTGGTCGCGGTTCTGACTGTCGCGGTTCTGGCCATCCCGATTCTGGTTGCGGTTTTGGCCGTCGCGGTTCTGGCCGTCGCGGCCCTGACCGTCGCGGGCCTGACCGTCGCGGGCCTGACCGTCGCGGGCCTGACCGTCGCGGGCCTGACCTCGGGGGGTCTCTTCGTCACGATTGCGGTTGCGGTTACGGTTCTGCCGGTTCTGCTGAGGGCCCTCGGCACTTGCCGAGCGGTCCGTCCGGGTCGTTCCGGCCTCAGCATCTGCGGCCTCGCCACCGAGCGAGCCGGTGTCGGAGGCCTCGCTGTTGAACGCGCCGCGGTTCGAGGAGCCGGTGTCCGACGAGCCGCTGCTCGACGCATCGGCCGCGGCCGGAGTCTCGGCCCTACGGGGCGAGTCCGCGACGGGCGCAATGTCGTCGGTAAGGGTCTGTTGGGCGGGTCCGGCGGCACGGCTGGCCGAGCGTCGGGCCCGAGGCGCCTTGATGGCCGGCGCTTCGGACCCGGTGCCAGTCGCAACCTCGGCGATCGGGGCAGCCACGGCAGTAGGCGCCGCTTTGGTAGCCGCCTTCGTAGTACGACTGCCGGCGGCGCTCGGTGCGCGGTTGACTCCCTCGATGGCGGCGATCAACTCGCTCTTGCGCATCTTGCCGGGTGCCAGGCCCATCGAGTTGGCGAGGGCCTGCAGCTCGGGCAAAAGCAGCGTCGAGAGCGAGCCCGAGCGGCGCTTGGCGCGGGCGGCGGCCGCACCGGCCGCGCCGTTCTGGTCTTTGGTGGCACCGACTGCCGAGGCGTCGGTGCTGGACAGGACGTCGAGCTGGTCCTGGGTGTCTGTCACTGTGGTGTCGGATCCTTCCGAGGTGGTCGTACGCCCAAGTCATGATGGTCATGGCAGGCATACGCCGATATGAATCGGCGGGTTTTCGCCGGGAGTGATCGGCGAGCCAATCAAAACTGGAGTACCAGCTGATGTCCGTGCGGTGTACTCCGAGAACCGAGAAACCGGTGATTTCTTCGCTCTGGGGTGGCATCCGCAGGCTCATCGAGCTGCGTTCGTCGCGCTTCTCCACGAACCGTGGTTCCGCGAGGAATGAGGTCAGCGTAGACGCTTTCCCGTCATAGCAGCAACACGGGTGGGGTGTGTCGTATTCCAAATGTCATCCAGCGGTGGTCGAGGCGCCCTGCGCAACGGGCAACCGTGCGCACTCCCAGCCATCAGGGCAGCGCGCTTCCACCTCGGCCGCCTCCACCGAACTGCGGGCCAGGACCAGGACGGTTGGCCCGGCACCGGAGATCACCGCAGGCAGCCCCGCGGCGCGAAGCTTGGACACCAGGTCGCTGCTCTCCGGAATCCGCTCGGCTCGGTAACCCTGGTGCAGGCGGTCCTCGGTCGCCGTCATGAGCAGATCCGGACGACCGGTCAGGGCCACCACCAGCAGCGCGCTGCGGGAGGCGTTGAAAGCGGCGTCGGCATGCGGAACGGAAGTCGGCAGCACGGCCCGGGCGGCATCAGTGGCCGATTCATGACGCGGGATAAGGAGCACCGGAAGGACGCCGTCGGGGTCGATCCGCACGGCCGTGGCGGTTGCCGTGTCCGTAGCCGTCCAGGCGACGGTGACACCACCCAGCAGACAGGCGGCCACATTGTCCGGGTGACCCTCGATGGTCGAAGCCAGCGCCAGGGCCGCGGCATCGTCCATCAGGATCAGCCCGCCCCGCACCAGCCCGCGGGCCAGCTCGACACCCGCGACGATCGCCGCAGCCGAAGAACCGAGGCCGCGCCCGTGCGGAATGCGATTGGTGCAGCTCAGGCGCAGTCCGGGCGGCTGACCGCCGAGCCGGTCGAAAGTGGCCCGCAAGGACCGAACGATCAGGTGGCGCTCATCGCGAGGTACTTGATCGGCGCCTTCGCCGGTCACCGACACCTCGAGACCACGGTCGATGATCTGAGCGCTCACCTCGTCATACCGGGAAACGGCCAGGCCGAAGGCGTCGAAGCCTGGACCGAGGTTGGCGCTGGTGGCGGGCACCCGGGTGGACAGGAGCAAGGATGTGAACTCGGCAGCGGGCATGTCGGCTCTCCCCTTCGCTCAGGCCAGTCCGAGTTCGACCGCGGCCGCGTGCCCGTCCACCGGGATGGTGACCGGCACCGGCGCACCGGCGATGGCCCATTCGGGATCCTTGAGGCCGTTGCCGGTTACGGTGCAGACCACCGTGGAGCCAGCCGGGACCTTGCCCAGTCGGGCCGACTTGAGCAGGCCGGCCACGCTGGCCGCCGACGCGGGCTCGACGAAAACGGCCTCCGTTCGCGCCAGCAGGCGATAGGCCTCGAGGATCTCCTTATCGGTGACCGAATCGATCAGGCCGTTGGAGTCATCGCGAGCTTGCTCGGCCTGTGACCAGGACGCCGGGTTGCCGATCCGGATGGCGGTGGCGATCGTGATCGGCTTGAGCACCGGCGCACCCAGCACGATCGGCGCCGCACCCGCTGCTTGGAAGCCATACATCGCAGGAGTGCCCGTCACGACGCCATCGCGAGCGTATTCGGTATAGCCCTTCCAATAGGCTGTGATATTTCCGGCATTTCCCACCGGAATACAGTGGATGTCGGGGGCTCGACCGAGCAGGTCGCAGATCTCGAAGGCCGCAGTCTTCTGTCCTTCGATCCGGTCCGGATTGACGGAGTTGACCAGGGCGACCGGATAGTCGACAGCCAGTTTTCGCGCCAGTTCAAGGCAGTCGTCGAAGTTGCCGTC
>JAVEEN010000177.1 GCA_030840445.1 Pseudonocardiales bacterium | reverse complement strand
TGCGCAGGGTCGAAGGGTCGCGATCGACGAAGCAAGGTAGAGGCAAAGACGAAGAGCGTATCGACGAGGAAGGACGACCATGGCAGCGCCTACCCGGCAGAACGACACCGCGATCACGAGGTGGACGCCGGCCGCAGAACTCGACCGAATCAGTCAAGAGCTCTCCCGACTGTGGGACGAGCAATGGTCGCTGTCGGCGACAGCCGGGCGAGACGGGTTCATCCCACTCGCCGATCTGGAGGAGACCGATGACACGTACGTTCTCGATGTGGAACTGCCGGGCGTGAAAAAGAAGGAAATCAACGTTGAGACAGACGGTCGACGGATCGTGGTCAGCGGCGAGCGCAAGGATGACAAGCGCAGCGGTCGCCTCCGCCGCCGCACCCGATCCTGGGGCGAGTTCCGGTACGAGGTGATTCTGCCGGAAGAGGTCGACGAGGAGCACGTCGAAGCGACGATGAGCGACGGCGTGCTGCACCTACGCGTACCCAAGCACACGGCCGGCACGCAACGTCGACGCATCGAGATCAAATAGCCGCAGGACGCTCCCGTCCGCGGGGTTCAGCGGTCAGCCCTCACCCCCCGGATCCGGCGGCGGCCGCGGAAATACCGCCTTCGGGAAGCCGGACTGCTGACAGCGGACTGGCGATGTCCTCCAGCGAACGGCGTTCGGCGTCGACACCGAGGAACAACGCAACCAGGGCGCCGGCGATCATGAACGACGCCCCTATTACGTAGCCGATCGTCAATGGGCCGGTAGGCGCATGGGCGTTGTTCGCGCCTCCGATCAGATGACCGAACAGCCACGGTGCAACCACCCCGCCCGCTCCCTGCGACAGCGCGTAGAAGTACGAGATTGCCTGTCCGCGAAGTTCGAGGGGGAAGATTTCGCTGACCGTCAGATAGGCAGAGGATGCCCCGGCGGAGGCAAAGAAGAAGATCACACACCAGCAGATCGTCTGAGTGGTTGCATTCAACGAGCCTTGATTGAACAGGTACGCCGAGACGTACAGCAGCAGTCCGGACAGCAGATAGGTGGCAAAGATCATCCGCCGTCGCCCGATCGTGTCGAAGAGGCGGCCAATGGTCAGTGGACCGAGCAGATTGCCGATTGCGAAGGGGAAGAAGAAGTACGGCACGTGCCCGGCGGGAATGTGGTAGAAGACCTTGAGTACGAGCGCGTAACTGAAGAAGATCGCGTTGTACAGGAATGCCTGAGTGATCATCATCGTGGCTCCGAGGACAGCGCGTCGTGGGTACTGCCCGAAGAACACCTTCGTCAATTCGATCATGTTCAGCCGGGGTGACTGCATGATCACCAGAGCCTTGCTGTCGTCGACGGGTTCGAGGTCCACGTTCTCGGCGCGCAGTCGCTCTTCGATCTCATCGACGATGCGCTCTGCCTCGTCATTTCTGCCGTGCGTCATCAACCAGCGGGGACTCTCGGGAATCGTGCGACGGACAAAGATGATCACCAGACCGAGGATCGGTCCGATGAAGAAACCGATACGCCAGCCCCAATCGATCGGAACGTGGTTCGAGAACAGGTACAGGCCGATCGCGGATCCGATCGCGGCGCCGGCCCAGTACGTGCCGTTGACCGCGATATCGACGCGACCGCGATACCGCGAAGGGATGAGTTCGTCGATCGCGGCATTGATCGCGGTGTACTCGCCACCGATCCCGGTACCCGCGATGAAGCGACAGACCAACAGCGGCCAGTAGCTCCACGCAAAGCCGCCCAATCCACTGCCGAACAGATAGATGACCAGCGTGATGACGAACAGTCTCTTGCGGCCGAGTTTGTCGGTGAGCCGACCGAAGAACAGGGCGCCGACGACCTCGCCGATCAGATACATGGAGCCCAGGAAGCCGACTTGGCCGGTCGACAGGTGCAGGGTCTGTGCATCCGTGAGCGGACCGCTGACCAGCGATACGATCTGGATCTCGAGGCCGTCGAGGATCCATGAGACCCCGAGTCCGACGACGACCAGCCAGTGGAAGCGAGTCCATGGCAGCCTGTCCATTCTCGCTGGAACCAGGCTGCGAACCGGCCCGGCCCGGGACTCAACCAACGCGGACATGGCCGCCTCGATTCGCGCGCGGGTGGCTCGCACGTCGACTTCGGGGGCGTTCCGGTGACATCTCGGCAGCGCAATTTGGACCTGCCAGGTCGACGGCCTGATCGAACAATTGGGCGACGCTGTAAGTACGTCGGCGAGCGATGTCGTGCTCAGTGCGCCCTCCAACGTCCGGCCGAAAAGCAGTGAGGAGTGAGGGCCTACGACCGTCAAACTGAATCGGACGGCATTCGATCGGGCCATGCGCCTGATCAAAGGTGGGGAATGCGTTCGTGAGGACAGAAGCGCGTGGACGGAGCATCAACCGTCGGCCGAGCAGGAAAATGAGTTCATCAACGCGCACGGGTATGGTCCGTATGCACGTTGGCATCTGGGCATCGATGACGCGCATCAGGAGCACACGAAGGCGCGGTATGTATTTCCGTACCGCGACCTGACCAAGGTCCATCGGTGCGGCGTACTTGCCGCCGAATCGCGGGCCGGTCAGCACAGGCACCCCGATATCGAGCGCGCGGCCGCTCATCTGCACGGCATGTTGAACGTGTCGCGATGACGGATCTGTCGCCTGAACCGCGCGCCGGCGCTCCGACCCGGGTGGATCCGCGTGCCCTGTGGACGGGGGGTGTTGCTGCAGGTGTCGTTGCATCGCTAGTGGCCGTCGCCGGCATCGTCATCGCTCGCGGAGTTCTGCACATCCCATTGCTGGCGCCGCAGCAACACGGCACCTGGGGAAGTGCGAACACACCCACCTATGCCGCTTGCGCCTTTGCTGCGACGCTCATTGCGACCGGCCTGATCCATCTTCTGCTCCTGTTTGTTCCCCAGCCGTTCGTCTTCTTCGGCTGGATCCTCGGTGTGGCGACCGTCGTCGCGGCTGCCGAGCCGTTCACCTCCGATGCGTCGTTGTCGGCGAAGCTGGCAACCGCGGCGATCAACCTCGTCCTGGGGGTGGCCGTGTGGTCGCTCGTGGCTGGGACCGCGAA
>JAVEEN010000166.1 GCA_030840445.1 Pseudonocardiales bacterium | reverse complement strand
TGAATTCGACCGCATCACGGCCTGGCGAATTGGCCAGCCCGGTGCCGATGGAGCATCCTTCCCACTATGGACGTCGAAACTTCCTCGTGGGCGGGAACCGAGCATTCGAGCGCGAGCGCCGGCGCTGTGCCGATTGCAGACTACGGCTTCCTGTCCGACGGCGAGACCACGGCACTGGTGTCGCCAAGCGGTTCGGTCGACTGGATGTGCCTGCCCCGGATGGATTCGCCGAGCGTGTTCGGCGCCATCCTCGGCCGGCATGCCGGCGCCTTCCGAATCGCACCGACCGACGTGTCGGTGCCCGCCGCCCGGCGTTACCTGCCTGGCACGATGATCCTCGAAACGAGCTGGGGCACGGCCACCGGCTGGATCATCGTGCGCGACGTGCTGCTGATCGGTCCGTGGCGGCACGAGGACGAGTTTTCCCACACGCAGCGCCGGACACCGACCGATTACGACGCCGAGCATGTCCTGCTGCGTACTATCCGCTGCGTGTCGGGTGAGGTTCAGACGGTGATGGAATGTGAGCCGGCGTTCGATTACGCACGCAAATTCGCCCGGTGGTCCTATACCGACAAGGTCTACCACCAAGCAGTGGCCAAGGCCGACGGCAGCGATGTGGAGCTGGTCCTCACCACCGACATGCGTTTGGGTCTCGAAGGCGGCCAGGCCGCGGCCCGCACGCTGCTCCGGCAAGGCGACGTCCGCTATGTGGCGTTGTCCTGGGGAAGCAAAGAACCGCCGTTGGACTTTGCCGATGCGTATTCGCGTCTGGTCTGGACCGCCCATCACTGGCAGCACTGGTTGGCTCGCGGCAAGTTCCCGGATCACCCCTGGCGCAGCTATCTGCAACGAAGTGCACTGACCCTCAAGGGACTCACCTACGCACCCACCGGTGCCATCGCCGCCGCTGCGACGACATCCTTGCCGGAGACCATCGGCGGCGAGCGCAACTACGACTACCGCTACACCTGGATCCGGGACGCCACCTTTGCGCTGTGGGGGATGTACTCCCTGGGCTTCGACTGGGAGGCGGTCGATTTCTTCTCCTTCATCGCCGACCTCGCCGAATCCGATGACGATCTGCAGATCATGTACGGCATCGGAGGCGAGCGGGACTTGACCGAGACCATCCTCGATCACCTGCCCGGCTACGCCAACTCGCGACCGGTCCGGATCGGGAACGCAGCCAGCACGCAGCGCCAGCACGACGTGTGGGGTGCCCTCTTGGACTCGGTGTATCTGCATTCGAAGGCGGCAGATCACCTCGACGGGCGGATCTGGCCGATCCTCGGCAAGCAGGTCAACGCGGCACTCAAACACTGGCGCGAGCCGGATGCCGGTATCTGGGAGGTGCGGGGTGAACTCAAGCATTTCACCTCGTCCAAGATCATGTGTTGGGTCGCTGCCGACCGCGGCGCGAAGCTGGCGTCGATGATCGGACAGGAAGCAGAAGCCGCGCAGTGGCAACTTGCCGCCGACGAGATCAAGGAAGATATCCTCGCCCACGGCGTCGACGAACGCGGCGTGCTCACCCAGTGCTACGGCGGCACAGCGCTGGATGCCTCGCTGTTGGTCGCTCCGCTGGTCCGCTTCCTACCTGCCGATGATCCGCGAATCCGGGCCACCGTACTGGCTATCGCCGACGAGCTGACCGTGGACGGCTTGGTGTTGCGCTACAAGGTCGACGAGACCGACGACGGTTTCGCCGGCGAGGAAGGTAGCTTCACGATCTGCTCGTTCTGGCTGGTATCGGCGCTCTGCGAGATCGGCGAGCACGTCCGTGCGCGTGAGCTCTGCGCCAAGTTGCTTTCGCTGGCCGGGCCGCTGGAGTTGTACGCGGAGGAGATCGATCCGCACACCGGACGGCACCTGGGCAACTTCCCGCAGGCCTTCACCCATCTGGCGCTGATCAACGCGGTCCTCCACGTGATCGCCGCCGAGGACGCACTACCCCTGTGAACCCGCGGCGACCGGTACCGGCGAAGGCATGGTGAACCTCCAGCTGGACTGGGAGCAGGCATCGGTCCTGGGCCTGGTACTGCTCGCGGGCCAGGCAATGGCCAGCCGTTCACTCCGCAGCAGCGCCGCCGCGCCGTACCTGCAGGAATCAGCCATCGTCGCCGGGCTGTACGCATTGTGGCAGCTCGCGGCGTCGGTCTCCCTGCTCGGCACCAGCGGAGCCTTCGCCCGCGGCCGTTGGATCGAACGGGTTCAGCGCTCGGCCCATTTGCCGAGCGAGCGATCGCTGCAGCATCTGATCGCCGATCAGTCGCTGATCGCCCAGCTCTGCAATCTCTATTACGCCGCAATGCACTTCGGTGTCCTAGGCGTGTTCCTGTTGTGGCTCTTCGTCCGACATCGGGACCGATACGCCGAGGTCCGCACCGCGCTGGTACTGCTCACGGCCGCTTGCCTGCTGATCCAGCTCATCCCGGTGGCGCCGCCAAGACTCTTTCCGGACCTGGGTTTCGTCGATGTGGCCGCCAAGTACGGGCAGTCCGTCTACAACCTCTCCGGTATCACGGTCGACGAACTCGGCGCGATGCCGTCGGTACACGTCGGATGGGCACTACTCGTGGCCTGGGCGGTCCTTCGCTTCGGTACCGGACGGCATCGCTGGTGGATCCTCCTCCACCCGGTAGTGACGGTCTTCGTCGTGGCCGCCACCGGAAACCACTTCTGGCTGGACGGAATTGCAGCCGGGCTGCTGCTGGTCCCGTCCGTCATGGCGGCCCGCTTGTTCACCGGGGCAGATCACCGTGACGCCGGTCGGACTGGCATCGGACATGGCGACGAGCGCAGCCGGGACCTCGTCAAGGCCGATCACCCGTGTGACTAGCTCGGCCGGCCGGACCGCTGCGGACGTGACGAGGGTCAACAGCTGCGGGTAATCGCGGGCGGCCATGCCATGGCTGCCCAGCCATTGCAGTTCCCGCCCGATCAACGCGCCTACGTCGACGGTGGTGTTACCGGGCAACAGCCCAATCTGCACATGCCGTCCCCGTGGGCGAAGGCTCCGCAACGACGCCTCGACGACGACTGCCGACCCGAGCGCGTCCATTGTTACCTGAGCGCCGCCGACGGTGATATCCCTTATCCGATCGGGCGTTTCGTGGTCGAAGAGAATCGCATGGCCCGCTCCGAAGCGGCGGGCTGCCGATAAGGCGGCCGGGTTGACGTCCACCGCGATGACCCGGGCACCTAACGCGGCGGCAATCATCACCGCGGACAGGCCCACTCCCCCGCATCCGAACACGGCCAGCCATTCCCCGGCCTGTACGCAGGCGACGCCGGTAACACCGCGGTAGGCGGTAGCGAACCGGCAGCCCAGGGCGGCCGCAGCTACGAAACCGATCTCGTCCGGCAGCCGTACCAGGTTGACCGAAGCATGCGGGACGGCCACGAACTCGGCAAAGGATCCCGCGTAGGTGAAGCCAGGCTGCTGCTGGTCAAGGCACACCTGCGAGTTTCCCAACCGGCACTGCTCGCACTGACCGCAGGCGCACACGAACGGCACCGTCACCCGGTCGCCCACGGACCAGCCAGCCACCTCTGAGCCGATCTCGGCGATCGTGCCGGCGATCTCATGTCCGGGTACGTGGGGCAGGGTGATATCTGAATCGTGTCCCTGCCATCCATGCCAGTCGCTGCGGCACAAGCCGGTGGCCTCCACTCGCAGCACGGCGCCGTCCGGACCGATGCTGGGGGCAGGCACCTCCACCACGGTGGGCATGACGTTGTACTGCTCGATGAGAACCGCTCGCATGTGATGATTGTCGTCGCTCGTCGCCTAACAGTCGGACACCACCCGGCATGTCTAGGACGCAGGCCGGTCTAGTCGCTGTGGAAAGCCAGCAGGCAATGAGCGGTCCGACGCGATCCGAGGCGGCGAGATCGGAAAGCCTTAGCCTTCGATCTCGCCGCCCCGGCGTCTTGCGGTCTGGCGGTGTCACTAACTCCGGACAGTGTTTCGGTCACCGACCTTGAGCCACAGCAAGAGCACGATGACCGCACCGATGATCGACCCGAAGATCCCGGAGGGCTGGAAGAAGCCGTTCTGGCTGTCCTTGTGGAAGATCAGGTACCCGAGGAATCCTCCGACAAAGGAGCCCACCATCCCGATGAGGATGGTCGCCGGGATCGACAGATTCTGCCTTCCGGGAATCAGGAGGCGTGCCACGGCACCTGCGATCAGGCCGATGACGATGAGACTGATGATCAGACCGAGCATGGTGAAACCTTTCCAAAGAGCTACCGCGGCAGGTCCAGAAGGTACTTTTTGGGTCCTGTGCCCCTCCGCGCCCGGGTTTACCCCGGAGTGGCGTTCTTGGCGGTGTGGCTTCACCGGCAACGCCCAGCTTCGCAATTCTACCTTGTGTAGGCGCAGCGTCGCGGATTTTGGGTAGCCGCATCGCCAGTTGGAAATTTCAATTCGGTAAACGCTGAGGTGCCCGGATGCCCGCGGCTGCCGACTTACACGGGCAGTCCACCGAGTGGTGTCGCAACGTTCACCTCGAGGTCGCCCCAAGGTCGATCGGAACCGGAAGCGTCGGGCCGGACGTGCCCCCTCCTCGAAAAGGAATACCACGATGAAGAAATGGCACCGCGCGGCCCTGGCCGCCGCCGCAGTCACGACGCTCACCGTCACCCTCGCGCAGTCGTCACCGGCGTTCGGGTCCTCGCGTGACCGTGAGCCGAGCTACACCTTCGCCGTCATCGGCGATATTCCCTATGGTCCCGCCCAGATAAGCGCCTTCCCCAAGGTCATCGCGCAGATCAACACTGATCCGGCCGTGCAATGGGTCGATCACCTCGGTGACATCAAGGATGGGTCAAGCGTCTGCAGCGATGCGTATTTCCAGACAATCCGAAGCCAATTCGACCAGTTCAAAGACCCGCTTGTGTACACCGTCGGTGACAACGAGTGGACCGACTGCCACCGGACGAACAACGGCGGCTACAACCCGCTCGAACGCCTGGCCGCGATCCGGCAACTCTTCTTTCCCCAGCCCGGACACACCCTCGGACAGCACAGCGCCCAGGTCATCTCCCAAGCTGGCCAGGGCATTCCCGAAGACGTCCGATGGGAGAGGGCCGATGTGTCCTTCGCCGCGCTCCACATCGTCGGCAGCAACAACAGCCTCGCACCATGGACCGGCAACACCGCGCCTACTCCGGAACAAACCGCCGAAGTTCTGGCCCGCACGTCCGCGGTAATCTCCGAGATCCACGACACGTTCGCCACCGCCCGTCAGCATCACGACAAGGCCGTCACGCTGCTCACTCAGGCCGACATGTTCGACCCGACGGTGACCAACCCGACCTTCGCGAGTTACTACGGATTCCAGCCCATTGTCCAAGCCATCGCACGGGAAAGCGCGGCATTCGCGGGCCCGGTATACCTGTTCAACGGAGACAGCCACGTCTACAACAGCGACAACCCGCTCGCTGCAGGATCGAACTGGCTGTCGTTCTACGGCGTCAGCCGGCCGGTGCAGAACTTGTCGCGCGTCACGGTTGACGGCTCGACCGGGGTCAGCAATTACCTGCGGGTCACGGTTAACCCGCATGCCCCGCAGGTTCTGAGCTGGACGCGGGTGCCGTTCACGTCCTGACGCTCAACTCGCTGCGCCGGCTGGACGGCGCAGCGAGCGCCAGCGTTCGTGTTTCCCGCGACGCCATCGGTGCAAACGCCCTTCAACGATCCGCCCCGGTCCCGCCGAAGAGGGTCGGGGCGGCTTCGGGCGCGGCAGCTTGCAGTCCTCGTGCTCAGCGGCCTGGACGACGTTCACGGGCTCGCCGCAGCCGACGTCGCGACATCTCTCGGCTGTCGACCGCACAACGCCCGTGCTCTTCTTACCCGTCTTGTAGAGCTAGGCGTCCTGAAACGGGTGCCAGACGAGCGGCCCATCAGGTGGAGGCGAGGTTCTTCCTACCGAGCGGCCACGTACCGCCCGTGCTTTGGTCTGATTGCGGTAGGTGAGCGGTGAGAGCCGGTCGAGCGTGTGGACTTCCACCGTGACGAGGTACCCGAGTCCGGCTGCCGCAACGCTCGCGCGTGCCGCACCGGGAGTCCGGCGCGGGCTATGACGGGTCAGGCGGTGTCTGCGGCGTCTGGCGCGCCCAGGCGCAGATGCTCGCTGTGGTACACGGCTTCATCCAACAGCATCGCGACGTGATGGTCATAGAGGGAGTACACGATGTTGCGACCCTGCCGCTGAGCTGCGATCAGGCCCATGGTGCGCAGTAGTCGCATCTGGTGGGAGATGGCCGACTGTTCCATGCCGATCGCAGTGGTCAGCTCAGTTACCGTCGCCGGGCCCTGACGCAGGTGGGACAGGATCAGCAACCGGCTCGGCGTCGTGAGTGCGGACAGGGTCGCCGCGACCGCGGCGGCGCTCACGGCGTCCAGGCGCGCCGGAGGCGTGTCTCGCCCCTGGACTCCGTGACCCATGCGGACATCCTACGTCTCGGAACCAATGAACACGTATTCATGGGTTCCTGTACTGTCGGTCAGTCCGCCGCGAGTAACTGCGGTTCCGCGTTCTGAGAAGAGTTCGCTGTGTCTGTGCCGTCCACGCTGTCCGAACCGACCGTCGCGCCGGTGACGACGCGGCCACTCGGTTCACGGGTGCGCGGGTTCATGGTGTTGCCGGAGATCCGCTGGGCCGCGCTGGCTACGATGCTGTTCGCCCTTGGCGGCGTCGCGCAGCTCACCGGTGCACCAGCGTTCGTGTGGTGGCCGCTTTACCTGGCCTGCTACGCCGCCGGCGGCTGGGAGCCCGGCCTCGCGGGGCTCACCGCGCTGCGCGTCAAGACTCTCGACGTGGACCTGCTGATGATCGTGGCCGCCCTGGTCGCGGCCGGGATAGGGCAGGTCTTCGATGGGGCGCTGCTCATCGTCATCTTCGCCACCTCGGGCGCGCTGGAAGCGGTCGCTACGAAACGCACTGCGGACTCGGTGCGGCAACTGCTGGACATCACCCCGGATGAGGCGGTGCGGCTTGGCGCGGACGGGTCTGAGGAGGTCATCGAGGCCGCTGAACTGGCGGTGGGTGACGTGGTTCTTGTGCGGCCGGGCGAGCGCATTCCGGCTGACGGTGCGGTGCTCGGCGGGACGAGCGAGGTCGATCAGGCGACCATCACCGGCGAACCTCTGCCGGTGCTGAAGGAGCTGGGCGATGAAGTGTTCGCTGGCACGATCAACGGCACCGGTGCCCTGCGGGTCCGGGTCAACCGGGACGCCTCCGAGTGGGTCGTGGCACGCATCGTCGCCCTCGTGGAAGAGGCGTCGGCCACGAAGGCGAAGACGCAGCTGTTCATCGAGAAGGTCGAACAGCGGTACTCGATCGGCATGGTGACCGTCACGCTCGCGCTGTTCGCGGTGCCGCTGCTGGTCGGGGCCGACCTGTCCACGACTCTCCTGCGGGCAATGACCTTCATGATCGTCGCCTCCCCGTGCGCGGTGGTGCTGGCTACGATGCCGCCGCTGCTGTCGGCCATCGCCAACGCAGGCAGGCACGGGGTGCTGGTGAAGTCCGCGGTCGTCATGGAGCAGCTCGGTCTGACCGATGTCGTGGCGTTCGACAAGACCGGCACCCTCACGCAAGGCACCCCGCGGGTCGCCGGCATCCACGTCATCGACGGTTCCGGGATCAGCGCAACCGAGCTGCTTGCGTTCGCCGCGGCCGCGGAACGCCTCAGCGAGCACCCGTTGGCCGCGGCCATCGTCAGCGCGGCGCGCGCGCGAGGGATCGGCATCGGCCACGCCGAGGACTTCTCCTCCACTCCCGGCCGCGGCGTCCGCGCCGTCGTCGGAACACGCGTCGTGCGCGTCGGGGCACCGACGCTGCTCGATAACATCGACCCTGACCGGTCCAGTCGGCACGCGCAACGCCTCGTCGCCGACGCTGAAAGGTCCGGCGCGACCGCCGTCGTCGTCCTCATCGACGACGCTCCGGCCGGGGTCCTGGTCCTGTCCGACCGGCTCCGCCCGCAGGCCCGCGACACGGTCGCCGCGCTGACCGCGATCACCGGGCGTAGCCCCGTCCTGCTCACCGGCGACAACGCCGGCGCCGCGCAACGTCTCGGCGGAGAGGTCGGGATCACCGACATCCGCGCCCGGTTGCTGCCGCACGACAAGGTCACCGCCGTCGCTGAGTTGCACGCCGCCGGGCGCCACGTTCTCACTGTTGGGGACGGCATCAATGACTCGGGCATGCTCGCCGCTGCCGACACCGGGGTGTCCATGGGCCGGCACGGCTCCGATCTAGCCCTGGAAACCGCGGACGCCGTCCTCGTCCGTGACGACCTCACTGCCCTATCGAAGGTGATCCAGCTGTCCAGGCAGGCGCGGCGGGTCGTCGTCGCCAATCTCATCATCGCCGCCTCCGTCATCACTGCTCTGGTCGCCTGGGACTTGCTCGGTCATCTGCCGCTTCCGCTCGGGGTGGCCGGGCACGAGAGTTCGACAGTCATCGTCGGCTTGAATGGGCTGCGGTTGCTCCGCAAGAACGCCTGGCGGCGCGCAGGATCGGGCCGTCGGTCGTGAGCCGGCGGTCCCGGATCGCCGTGGCCGTGCCGCACTCTTCTGGCGCCGGGTTCTCGGAGCCGGCTTCCGCTATTCGTAACTGTTCGTGAACCAATGCCGTGGGAACCCCGGTTTTCATAACAGTGGCAGCAGCAACGCCGCATTCAGCTCCGTGTGGCCTGCGACGTCATCGGGGCAGCATCCCGTTAACCGACACCTGCCCCGGCCCTCCGAAAAGGACCAGGGCCGATGCATTTATCGAGTTCGGAACTCTTTACGAGCTTGGTTAGTTCTGTCACTCGTGACCGCGGGACAAACTCATGACCACGCTTGACATTCCGTGACCATTTCCCGGGACAAACTCGTGACCATTTCCATCAACTGCAGCCGCTGGTGGAACCGCATCCGTCGCAGACGAAGCATGATCCGGCGCGCTGCATCTTCGTCCCGCAACTCATGCACAGCGGCGCATCGGCTGAGGCTCCGAGCAGCGATTCCATCAGCTCCGTCGAGCTGTGCACCGTGACCGGCGACTTGGTCGAACCATCTGCGGCCTTGACCTCCTTCGGTGCAACCGCCGCCGACTGCGCGAGCGTCTCCAGCTCGTCCTCGGTGACCTCTTCGACCGGAAAGTAGCTGCCGGTCTCGAGCTCGCGAGCCCGCTCCTCCGCCGTGTGAATGCCCATCGCCGATCGAGTCTCGAACGGCAGGTAGTCCAGCGCCAGCCGTCGGAAGATGTAGTCAACGATCGACTGCGCCATCCGGATGTCGGGATCATCGGTCATACCGGCAGGCTCGAAGCGCATGTTCGTGAACTTGGAGACATAGGTCTCCAGCGGCACCCCGTGCTGCAGAGCGATCGAGATCGCGATCGAGAACGCATCCATCACACCGGCCAGGGTGGAGCCCTGCTTACCGAGCTTGAGGAACACCTCGCCGAGACCCCCGTCGTCCGGGTAGGAACCGGCGGTCAGATAACCCTCCGCCCCACCCACCGCGAACGACACCGTCTGTGACGGGCGGGACTTCGGCAGCCGCTTGCGGATCGGCCGGTATTCGACGACCGGCGCCGTGGCGGACTCAGCCTCGGCACCGTTGTTGGCTCCCTTGCCCGCGGAAAGCGGCTGACCGACCTTGCAGTTGTCGCGATACACCGCGAGCGCCTTCAGTCCGAGCTTCCAGCCCTGCAGGTACACATCGGCGATGTCCGCGACGGTCGCCGTTTCCGGCAGGTTCACCGTCTTGGAGATCGCGCCGGACAGGAACGGCTGGGTAGCCGCCATCATCCGCACGTGACCCATCGCCTTGATGGCCCGCTGACCCATCGCGCAGTCGAAGACCTCATAGTGCTCGAGCTTGAGACCCGGGGCGTCCTGAACGTGACCGTGCTCGGCGATGTACTCGACGATGGCCTCGATCTGCTCGACCTGGTAGCCCAGCACCTTCAACGCGCGCGGCACGGTCTGGTTGACGATCTGCATGGAACCGCCACCGACGAGCTTCTTGAACTTGACCAGGGCCAGGTCCGGCTCGATACCGGTGGTGTCGCAGTCCATCATCAAGCCGATCGTTCCGGTCGGCGCCAGTACCGAGGCCTGCGCGTTGCGCCAGCCGTTGACCGCTCCGATTTTGAGGCCCTCGGCCCACTGCTCGGTGGCCTTGGCCAGCACTGACTTGTCCGCCGCGTGCACCGAACGGACCTGGTCGTTGGCCGCGGCGTGCTTACGCATCACGCGGGTGTGGCCCTCGGCATTGCGGGCGTAGCCGTCGTACGGGCCCACCACGCCGGCCAGTTCGGCCGAGCGACGGTAGGCGGTACCGGTCATCAGCGAGGTGATAGCGGCCGCCAGCGTGCGGCCGCCCTCGGAGTCGTAACCGCGACCCGTCGCCATGAGCAAGGCGCCCAGGTTGGCATAGCCGATACCCAACTGGCGGTACGCGCGGGTATTGACACCGATTGCCTCGGTCGGGAAATCCGCGAAGCAGATCGAGATGTCCATCGCGGTGATGATCAGCTCGGTCGCCTTGACGAAGTTCTCCGAGTCGAAAGTGTCGTCATCACGTAGGAACTTCATCAGGTTCAGCGATGCCAGGTTGCACGAGGTGTTGTCCAGGCTCATGTACTCCGAACACGGGTTGGATGCGGTGATCCGGCCGGATTCGGGGTTGGTGTGCCAGTCGTTGATCGTGTCGTCGTACTGGATACCCGGGTCCGCACACTCCCAGGCCGCCTTGGCGATCTTGGCGAACAGGTCCTTCGCGTCGATGGTCTCGATGACCTCGCCGGTCGAGCGGGCCCGCAGCCCGAACTCGGAACCGTCCTCCACGGCCTGCATGAAGGCGTCGGAGACGCGAACCGAATTGTTCGCGTTCTGGTACTGAACCGACGTAATGTCTGCGCCACCGAGATCCATGTCGAAGCCCGCATCGCGCAGGACCCGGATCTTGTCCTCCTCGCGTGCCTTGGTCTCGACGAACTCCACGATGTCGGGATGGTCGACGTCCAGTACGACCATCTTCGCGGCCCGCCGCGTTGCGCCACCAGACTTGATGGTGCCGGCCGAGGCGTCGGCACCCCGCATGAAGCTCACCGGGCCGGAGGCCGTACCGCCCGAGTGCAGCAGCTCCTTCGACGAACGGATCCGAGAAAGGTTGAGCCCTGCGCCGGAGCCGCCCTTGAAGATCAGGCCCTCTTCGCGGTACCAGTTCAGAATCGAGTCCATCGTGTCGTCCACGGCCAGGATGAAGCAGGCCGAGACCTGCTGCGGTGACGTCGTGCCGACGTTGAACCAGACCGGCGAGTTGAAGCTGAACACCTGGTGCATGAGCATCCAGGTCAGTTCGTGCTCGAAGATCTCCGCGTCCGCGGCTGAGGAGAAGTAGCCGTACTGTTCGCCGGCCACCCGATAGGTCGACACCACGCGGTTGATGAGCTGCTTGAGCGAGAATTCGCGCTGGGACGTGCCCACAGCGCCTCGGAAGTACTTGGTGGTGACGATGTTGGCCGCATTGACCGACCAGAACGTCGGGAACTCCACGCCGCGCTGCTCGAAGTTGATCGAGCCGTCGCGCCAGTTCGTCATGACAACGTCGCGGCGCTCCCAGTCGACCTCGTCGTAGGGGTGGATGCCTTCGGTCGTATAGATGCGTTCGATGACCAGCCCGTTGGCCGGGTACACCGGCGCTTGCTTGGCTGCGGCCTTGTTGCGGATACCGGCAGAGTCATGGGAATTCTTGCCGCTTGCACCGGCCTTTCCGGTGCTTCCTGATGACTTGCCAGTGGATCCGCCTTCGACAACCTCGGTCATATCCCGCTGTTCCCTTCTTCCTGAATCTGATGTTCGACTTGTGGTTACGTGCCTTGGTGGGGTTGTCATGCTGGGCTCACGCAGCTCCGGCCCGCTCTCACGGAGTCCGATGTCCGGCACGTAGATCGCCGATGGCCTTTTCGAAGTCATCGATTGAACTGAACGCCCGATAGACGCTGGCGAACCGGAGGTAGGCGACCTCGTCGAGTTCCTTCAGCGGACCCAAGATCGCCAGTCCCACCTCTGGAGCCGGTACCTCAGCGCAACCGGTAGCCCGAATTGTGTCCTCGACCGTCTGTGCGAGCTGCGCAAGCGCGTCCTCGTCCACCGGGCGCCCCTGACAAGCGCGCCGAACGCCATTGACGACCTTGGCTCGGCTGAAGGGTTCGGTAACCCCGCTGCGCTTCATCACGGCCAGAGTCGCCTCCTCCACGGTGGTGAAGCGGCGCCCGCACTCGGGGCAACTGCGGCGACGGCGAATGCTCTGACCCTCGTCCTGCTCTCGCGAGTCCACGACCCGAGAGTCCGGATGGCGACAATAAGGACAACGCATCGTGCTCACCTCCCTCTACAGCTGACCTCGGCCGCGGGTTATCAACACCCGGCTGTCCATAACCTGGGGATGATCGGTGGATGACCAGCCAGATGTGTTGACAGCCTGTGGACGAAGAAACCCCAACTTGTGGACGAACAACATGCTTGTAACTACTACATGTAGGGGTGAACGCTAGAGCGTCTGCTTAACTTCCGCAAGCGGCGACACTCCGGATCAAGCAACATTGACAAGAAAGTTTGCCCCGATATCAGGTTTGAGTTGGGCAGGTCGCCGGAGGCGGGCACGGGCAGGCCCCGGCAGGTCGGACTAGGCCACCCGTAGGGTCTGACCTGGAGTCAGCGTGACGCCATGGAGATGATTGCGCGACACCAACTGGTCGACCACCGCCCGAGGATCCCGCTCCGGTGCGACCTTTCTGGCAATCGACCACAGCGTGTCGCCCGCCTGAACGGTGACCGTGGCGGAATGAGCCGACGTCGGCCCCGCGGCACCACCAGCAGACAGGTGAGCCGCGAAGAGCAAGGCTGTTCCAGCAAGTGCCACCAAGACGGCCAAAGCCAGCGTCCCGCGCCGCGTCAACCGCAACGGAGCCGCGGATGGTAGCGGCACCGACTCGGCCAGCCGGGCAGAAGCCGCGACCGGCGACAGTAGGGGGTTCGGCGCGTCGGCGACAGGGACCAGCCTCAGGTGAGCGCGGCCGGTGCCCGATTGGGCTCGGCGGGTGGCGCTGTCGGCTCGGCGGGCACGCTCCGGGATGATCACGACCGGCGGGAACTCGGTTGCGACGGACATGTCGTCCTCCTATCTCACCGCCCAGCAACCCTGGCCGCTAGGCTGTACTCGAACATCCGTTCGATCGAACGTCTGTACGAATGTCTACTACATGGGTACGACAGAAACCAGGAATTCGACACGCCAATCGAACAGATGTTTGAATCGTTACTCGATCCGGGCTAATCTCAAGCCCGTAAAGAGACACCCGCCACACCGAGCGCTCGTGACGCATCAGCGAACGTCCCCTCGATCAGTCCCCTGGTCGATCGGTTGAAACGGGTCGACAGCAGCCGTCGCGAGAGCCGTGCGAGACAGAGGAGATACCGGTGGCGAAGACGCCGAGTACGAGCGCCAGCAGCAGTAGCCGCCCTGGAAGCAGCAGCGGCGGTGGCACCGCCGAAGGACGCCCGCGCGCCCTCGGCCGGCCGAAGAACAGCACGATCGCCGGCTTGGCGGACGGCGACGACGGTGGCGGCGGCGGTGGCGACGGCCTGACCACCAGACAGCGGGTGATTCTCACGATCATCCGGGAGGCCGTGGAACGACGGGGCTATCCGCCTAGCATGCGGGAGATCTGCGACGAGGCCGGACTGGCGTCCACCTCGAGCGTCAGCCATCAGCTCTCGGTCCTGGAGCAGAAGGGTTTCATCCGACGGGATCCGAATCGCCCTCGCGCGCTGGAGGTGCGTTTTCCCGATGATGCACCGCGGTCCAATGTGACGCGGTTGCACCCGGCTCACGACGACGCATTGGACGCCGGCTCGCCGGCGCCGGTGCTAGTGCCGGTGGTGGGGCGGATTGCGGCGGGCGGACCGATACTCGCCGAGCAGGTCGTTGAGGACGTATTCCCATTGCCCCGTACGGTCGTCGGCGAGGGAACCCTGTACATGCTCAAGGTGCAAGGTGATTCGATGATCGAAGCGGCAATCACCGACGGCGACTGGGTGGTAGTGCGCCAGCAACCGGACGCCGACAACGGTGAGATCGTCGCGGCGATGATCGATGGCGAGGCGACCGTGAAGACTTTCCGTAGACGGGACGGTCATGCCTGGCTGATGCCGCAGAACCCGGCTTACTCGCCTATTCCCGCCGACGACGCAACCATCCTCGGTCGGATCGTCGCGGTGCTGCGCAAAGTCTGATCACCGTTTGAGCATCAGCACGTACCAGTGCGGGGCAGTCGCCGGCGGGGTGACTGCCCCGCACTGATACTCGCTCAGGAAGCGCTGGTGTTGATGTGCGGCTTCGGCACCTTCGTGTCGGCGACCGGTTCGCTCGGTGTCGTCGGCGTAACCACCGGCGGCGTCTCGGTCACCGCCTCGGGCTGGACCACCGGTGCCGCGTTCTGAGTCGCCGGAGCCGGAGGCACCACCGGCGGAGGCGGTGTGGCAGGAGTCTCGGCAGCCTTACGCGTGGCCTCGTCCTCGTTGAGGCCCTGCATCTCGGTCTTGAAGATCCGCAGCGAACGGCCGACCGAGCGCGACATGTCCGGCAGCTTCTTGTAACCGAACAACACAATCGCTGCAATGGCAATGATCACCCAGGCCTTGGGATTTTCCAGACCCATTTGAATCTCCTCGAGTGGGAAGCAGGTACGTGGCCTACCTTACGCCGCGACCAGCGGTTCCTGGGTCCGCCCGGAGCAACCGAGCTGCGGATCGTCAGGAGATCGGGATACGCGGTTGACTCCTGCGAAACAGACCTGTTCTGCTCAGCCACGGACCACCCGGCAGGCCGGCGGACCGGACGGTCAGACAGCTACGAAATTCTCGAGCGCGGCAGCGAGATCAGAGCGCACCCGAGCACTGATGAGCGTGCCGTCGCCGGTGTGGTCCTCGGACAACACCTCGCCGTCGGAATGGATCCGCGCCACCAGATCGCCCCTGGTGTAGGGAATCAACGCGGTCACCGATCGGTCCGGGCGGGGCAGGCGGCTGTCGATTAGACGGGCCAGTTCGACGACGCCAAGCCCGGTCCGCGCCGATACGAACAACGCGTCGGGCACCAGGCTGCGCAGCCGCATCTGAGTGTCCGGATCAGCTGCGTCGACCTTGTTGAAGACGATCTGCTCCGGGACGTTCAGGGCATCGATATCGGCCAAAACCTCCCGCACAGCACGGATCTGCGCCTCCGGGTCCTCATCCGATGCGTCTACGACGTGCACGATGAGGTCCGCCTCGGCGACCTCTTCCAATGTCGAGCGAAAGGCCTCGACCAACTGGTGCGGCAGGTGCCGGACGAAACCGACGGTGTCGGTCAGCGTGAAGACCCGCCCGTCCGTCGTCTCGGCTCTGCGTACGGTCGGATCCAGAGTCGCGAAAAGGGCGTTCTCCACCAGCACCCCCGCGCCGGTCAGGCGATTCAACAGCGAGGACTTACCCGCGTTCGTGTAACCGGCCAGGACTACCGACGGAATAGAATTGTTGCCCCGGCGGGATCGCTTGACGTCGCGCGACGTCTTCATCCCCTTGATCTCGCGGCGCAGCTTCGCCATCCGCGCGGTGATCCGGCGGCGGTCGATCTCGAGCTTGGTCTCACCGGGCCCACGACCGCCGATACCGACGCCGTTTGCTGCCCGGCCGCCGACCTGTCGGGACAGGGATTCGCCCCAGCCCCGCAGCCGCGGTACCAGGTATTGCAGCTGCGCCAACTCCACCTGCGCCTTACCCTCACGCGAGCTCGCGTGCTGGGCGAAGATGTCGAGGATCAGCGCGGTACGGTCGACCACTTTCACCTTGACGACCCGCTCCAGCTGCCCGAGCTGTCCCGGCGTCAGCTCGCCATCGCAGATCACGGTGTCGGCGCCCGTGGCATCGACGATGTCGCGCAGTTCCTTTGCCTTGCCTGAACCGATGTAGGTCGCCGCGTCAGGCTTGTCCCGTCGTTGGACGATGCCGTCCAGCACCTCTGAGCCTGCCGTCTCAGCCAACCGGGCAAGCTCGCGTAATGAGTTCTCGGCCTCAGTGAGCGTGCCCGTCGTCCAGACGCCGACCAGAACGACCCGTTCCAGCCGCAACTGCCGGTATTCGACCTCCGTGACGTCGCTGAGTTCGGTCGACAGACCGGCGACCCGGCGCAGGGCAGCACGCTCGGAAAGCTCGTACTCGCCCAGGGTCAAGTCGCCCAAGGTGTAGTCCTCGGGTAGGTATTCGTCCAATGCATGCTCGCCCAACGGATCGTCGTCCAGGCGACCGTCACCCGACGGACCGTCGCCCCGGGTGGCATCGTCGATGTTCGGTAGTCGGTCGAGTCGTTCCTCAGCAGTCATATGACTCCATGGTGACAGGCCCGGTGGCCGGATTGCGACAGAATTTCGCTACCGGCGTTCAACGATGCTCGGCCAGCCATTGCTCGCCTAGTTGCACCTCGGCCACCAACACAGCCGGACCGGTCAGGATCACCGAGCCATCCGGCGTCCAGCCGACCGTGCATCGGCCGCCGGGCACGTCGACCCGCCATTGCCCTTCCCCAGCCTCATCGCCGGCTGCGGCCACCACTGCTGCGCAGATGCCGGTGCCGCAGGATCGGGTCTCCCCGACACCCCGCTCGTGCACGCGCATCGAGAGCCGGCGGGCACCGGTGCGCACCACGAATTCGACATTTTGGCCATCCGGCAACTCCGGAGCAACGCGCGGCGGCTGCCACAGTTCAAGCGCCTCGAGGCCCGGCAGGTCAGCCAACTCGACGACGACATGGGGATTGGGCAGGTCGATCGCGATGCCCTGATATTCCCCCAGCAGCCCGGACGCGCTGACCCGAGGTCGTTCGGGCCGGTAGCGGGCCGACCCCATGACGACGCTGACATCGTCCCCCGAGAACGTCACAGATTTCGGTCCACCCCGAGTGGCTATCGTGGTGTCGCCGTCGACAAGGCCGACCGTGCGGAGGTAGCGAGCAAAGACCCGTACGCCATTGCCACACATCTCGGCAATAGAGCCGTCGGCGTTGTGGTAGTCCATGAAGAACTCCGCCTCGCCCGCTTGGGCGCGTACGTCCGGCTCGGTGGCGTTCTCGGTGCGGACCACCCGGAGAACGCCGTCAGCACCGATGCCGGCATGCCGGTCACACAACGCGCGCACCAGCGAGGGCGACATCGACAGCACTGCGTCCGGATCGGGCAACAGCACGAAGTCGTTCTCCGTCCCGTGTCCCTTGAGGGCGCGCAGCGTGTGGCTCACTTGCCCAGCGTAGGCGGTAGCAGCGCCAGGGCCTGATCGACGAGGTCGCCGGCGGCCGCGTCCAGCCAGCGGGCCCGCGGATCACGTCGAAACCAGGACCGTTGCCGGCGGACGAACCGTAGCGTCCCCCGCACCGTCGCCGCCACGGCCTCATCGAGTTCGCCGACCAGCGCACCCTCCGGATCCAGCACGGTGAGCAGCTGCTGATATCCCAGCGCCTTTCCCGCCGTAGGACTGCCCGCCAGGCCCGCGGACAGCAGTGCGCGGACCTCGTCCAGCAGACCTGCCGCCATCATGCGATCGACCCGCAACCGCACTCGGTCGTCGAGGTCGGCTCGGTCAAGCGCTATCTGCACCGTGTCATAGATGGACTCGAAAGGTGGCATGGTCGCGCTGAACGGGCGGCCAGTAATCTCGATGACCTCCAGCGCCCGCACGACACGTCGTGCGTTGCTCGGCAGGATGTTCGAAGCAGCCGCCGGATCGGCCTGGCTGAGCCGCCCGTGCATGATGTGGGCTCCCAGCTCGTCCAGCTCGGCGGACAGCCGCGCCCGCACGGCACTGGACTCGCCGGGGAACTCCAGCCGGTCCAGGGTGCCTCGGACGTAAAGCCCGGAACCCCCGACCAGTATCGGGAGCTTGCCGCGAGCATGGATATCGGCAATGACGGCCCTGGCCAGGGCCTGGTACTCGGCCACCGCGGCCGACTTCGAGATCGGCCAGATATCGAGCAGATGGTGGGCTACGCCGCCCCGTTCGGCCGGTGGCAGCTTCGCGGTACCGATATCCATGCCCCGGTAGAGCTGCATCGAGTCGGCGTTGATGATCTCGCCGTTGCAACGCTGGGCCAGGGTCACCGCGAGGTCAGATTTCCCGGTCGCGGTGGGTCCCACGACCGCCACCACCGGGCGGGGGCCCGGGTCGAACTGGGTGACGGTCACATTGCAAGAGGCTAACCGGGTGACACGAGCGACTCTCTGTCGTGTCTAATGCTTTCATGAGTTCGGACTGGGGACGCATTGATGAGGCTGGCACCGTCTTCGTAAAAACGGCGGAGGGCGAACGCGAAATCGGCTCCTGGCAGGCGGGCGACCCGGAAGCAGGGTTGGCGTACTACGTCCGGCGCTTCGAAGATCTCGAAACCGAGGTCGATTTGCTGAGCAAGCGCCTCGAGTCCGGCGCCGGTGATGCAAAAGCCACCAAATCGCAGGCCATGACGCTGCACGCGTCGCTGCCGACGGCCGCCGTCCTCGGTGACCTGGCATCCGTGGACGCGAAACTCGTTGCCCTCATCTCGGCCGCAGATGCCAAGATCGGCGAACAAGCCGAGGCACGTGACGCAGCCCGGGCCAAGGCCATTGCCCAGAAAGAGGCCCTCGCCGTGGAGGCCGAGCAGCTCGCCGAATCATCGACCCAGTGGAAAGTCGCCGGTGATCGCCTGCACACGATCGTCGACGAGTGGAAACTCATCAAGGGCATCGACCGCAAGACAGATGACGCCCTGTGGAAGCGGTTCGCGGCCGCCCGGGACGCCTTCGGCAAGCGGCGAGGCAGTCATTTCGCCCAACTCGACACCGAGCGGGAATCGGCGAAATCGGTCAAGGATGAGCTGGTCAGGCGCGCCGAGGAACTGGCCGCCTCCGATGACTGGCGGGAGACTTCCGCTGCGCTCAAAGAGCTGATGACTGAATGGAAGGCAGCGCCCCGGGCGAATCGCAATACCGAGGATGCGTTGTGGAAGAGATTCCGGGCAGCGCAGGACAGTTTCTTCGAGCGCCGGTCGGGGGTGTTCGCCGAGCGTGACGCCGAGCAGGCGCAGAACCTGAAGGAGAAAGAGGCCATCATCGCCGAGGCCAATACCCTCGACATTTCCAACCCGCGGCAGGCGCAGGTTGCGCTGCGTGACCTGCAGGAACGTCTGGAAGCCGTCGGGCATGTGCCGCGCGATGCAATGCGCCGTACCGAGGATCGGATGCGGGCGGCCGAACAGCGCGTCCGGGAGGCGTTGGACGCCGACTGGAAGCGAAGCTCGGTCGAGTCCAACCCGTTCCTGGCCCAGTTGAGGGAGCGATTGGCCGAGGCCGAAGCGAAGTTGGAGCGGGCGAGAGGCTCAGGCGATGCCGGACGGATCGCCAAGGCCGAGTCCGACGTAGCTCAGCGGCGTGCGTTGCTGCCTGAGTAGCGCATTGCCGCTGGAGTGGGCAGCACAGCCTCGCCGCTCAGTCGGGGCGGCGTCCGATCGTCAGGAGAGGCCGGCGCTCGGTCTCGGCGCCGGGATCGGCAGACGTGACGGCGCCGGAACGGCCCCGCCAGGTCTGCCGGGACAGCATCGGGCCATCAGCTACCAGATGGTGCGGCGCGGCGTAGGTTACCCGGGTCCGGACCACATCGCCGGGCTCGACGGGCGTATCGCCGGTGGCCACGTGGATCAGCCGGCCGTCGCGCGCCCGGCCGGTGACGCGACCGGTGGCCCCGTCCTTCTTACCGACCGCCGTACTGACCAGGACCTCGACCTCATGGCCGATAAGCCGCTTGTTCTCGTCCCAGCTGATCTGCTCCTGCAGGTCGATCAGTCGGTCGTAACGTCCTTGGACCACCGGTTTGGGAACCTGGCCGGTCATCGCTGCGGCCGGTGTCCCCGGCCGCTGTGAATACTGGAATGTGAAGGCGCTGGCGAATCGCGCTCGTTCCACGGCGTGCAGGGTCTGGCCGAAATCGTGCTCGGTCTCCCCCGGGAAGCCGACGATGATGTCCGTCGTAATCGCCGCCTCCGGCAATGCGGCGCGTACCGAATCGATGATCGACAAGTACCGCGCCTGACGGTACGAACGTCGCATCGCCTTCAGGATCTGGTCCGAACCGGATTGCATCGGCATGTGCAGCTGAGGACACACATTGGGGGTGTCCGCCATGGCCGCGATGACATCTTCGGTGAAATCGCGCGGATGCGGACTGGTGAAGCGGACCCGATCCAGGCCGTCGATGTCCCCACAGGCACGCAGCAGTTTGCCGAAGGCGAGCCCGTCACCGAATGAGCGACCATAGGAGTTCACGTTCTGACCGAGCAGGGTGATCTCCGAGACGCCCTCGTCGACCAGGGCCCGGATCTCGGCCAGGACCTCTCCGGGCCGGCGATCGGTCTCTTTACCGCGCAAGCTCGGCACGATGCAGAAGGTGCAGGTGTTGTCGCATCCCACCGAGACCGACACCCAGGCGGAGAACGCCGAGTCACGCCGGCTGGGCAGATCGGAGGGGAAATTCTGCAAGGTCTCGGCAATCTCGACCTGCGCTTCAGCGTTGTGCCGGGCGCGCTCGAGCAGTACCGGCAAACTGGCCAGGTTGTGGGTGCCGAACACGACGTCGACGTTCGGCGCCTTCTTCAGGACGAGGGCCTGGTCCTTCTGGGCCAGACAGCCCCCGACGGCGATCTGCATACCCGGCCGGGCGTTCTTGATGGGGACGAGGTGACTCAAGTTGCCGTACAGACGATTGTCGGCGTTCTCACGCACCGCGCAGGTGTTGAAGACAACCAGGTCGGCATCGTGACCGGACGGATCGTCGGCCCGGACATAGCCCGCCGCTTCGAGCAAGCCGGAGAGCCGTTCCGAGTCGTGGACGTTCATCTGGCAGCCGTAGGTGCGGATCGCGTAGGTGCGCCCGATGCCGTTCTGCGCTGAAGTAGGTGCGGCGTTCATATCGGCTCCAGGGTACGGGGTGGAGCCGGCATCGCTGCACGGTTGGCCGGGGTCAGTGCGCGACCTCGGTCGCCCGCGATTCCCGGACCACGGTTACCCGGATCTGTCCCGGATACGTCAGCTCGTCCTCGATCTGTTTGGCCACCTCACGCGCAATCACGCCGGCGGCGAGGTCGTCGACGACGTTCGGCAAGACCATGACCCGGACCTCTCGTCCGGACTGCATGGCGAACACTTTTTCCACCCCGGGCTTGGATCCCGCGATCTCTTCGATGCGCTGGAGTCGCTTGACGTAGGTCTCGAGGGACTCGCGCCTCGCGCCTGGCCGGGCCGCCGAGCAGGCGTCGGCTGCCTGGGTCAGCACGGCCTCGACTGTCCTTGGCTGGACCTCGTTGTGATGGGCTTCGACGGCGTGTGCGACGGCCTCGTCCTCGCCGTACTTGCGCAGCAGTTCGGCCCCGATGATCGCGTGCGAACCCTCGACCTCGTGGGTGAGAGCCTTACCGATGTCGTGCAGGAAGGCAGACCGCTTGATCAGTGCCGGTTCGAGGCCCAGTTCGCTGGCCATCACGCCTGCAATGTGCGCGGTCTCGATCAGATGGCCGAGCACATTCTGTCCGTAGCTCGTGCGGTACTTCAGCCGACCCAGCGTCGGGATCAAGCGATCATCGAGGTCGGTGATACCGACATCGGCGAGCGCATCCCGGGCTGCCCGAAAACAGAGCTCGTCGACCTCGGTCTTGGCTGTCTCGTAGACCTCTTCGATGCGATGCGGGTGGATCCGGCCATCGAGCACCAACTTCTCGAGCGTGATTCGCCCGACCTCTCGCCGGACGGGATCGAAACACGACAGCAGCACCGCCTCGGGCGTGTCATCGATAATGACGTTGACGCCGGTCACGGACTCGAACGCCCGGATGTTGCGGCCCTCGCGGCCGATGATCCTGCCCTTCATCTCGTCGCTGGGCAAGTGCAGGACGCTCACGACGGTCTCGGAAGTCTGCTCGCTGGCCACCCGCTGGACGGCCTCGACGACGATCGCCCGTGCCCGGTCCGTCCCCTCGGCACGGGCCTCGGCCTCGATCTTGCGCACCAGAGACGCTGCGTCCCGGCGCGCGGTCGACTCCACCGATGCCAGCAGCTCCACCTTGGCCTGGTCGGCCGTCAGACCGGCGAAACGTTCTAGCGCGGCGACCTGCTCGGCGGCCAGCAATTCCCGTGCGCCGGCGAGCTCGATCCGCATCTTCTCGACGCCGTCGCGCAGCCCGGCGATGGCCAGCCGCTCGTGGTCGTGTTCGTGTTCACGCTCAGCCAGAGTGGCCAACGCTCGATCGAGTTCGGTCTCACGTTGATCGAGGGCCGCTGTTCGCATCTCCACAACACCTTCAGCAACATCCAGCGACGAGCGGCGAGCCTGCAGTTCGACATCTGCCGTGCGGCGGGCGTCGGCAAGCAGGTCGGCGGCCTCGGATTCAGCCCGCCTGCGCACCGCCTCGGCGTTCGCCGTAGCGGCCTCCGCCCCGGCCCGGGCCGCTTCTGCTTCGCTCTGTGCAGCGCGGCGTAGGGCGTCGGCCTCGGCTGCGACCGAGCGACGCAGCGATACGGCCTCCCGCTCGGCCCGTTGCCTGATCGACTCCGCTGCGGACTCGGCCAAGTCCAGCTGCTCTGCAGCCTCCTGGCCGGAATCGGTGACTTCGTGCGCGCCGCGCGTGGTACGGCCAGTCGCGTAAACGGATAA
>JAVEEN010000137.1 GCA_030840445.1 Pseudonocardiales bacterium | reverse complement strand
TCGGAAATGACTGGAGGCCCCAGAATACGGGGTCTTTAGTCATCTTGAGGGTATGCTCGGGCTCTGGTGGGGCACCAGTGGGGCACGGGAGGCTTGGTGTAGCGGGGCTGGCACGAGAAGCCGCTTGTCGGACCGGGCTTGCGGCGCCTCAGCGGCTATTTGCCATCGACGTCGGCTTCGCTGATCATGCCTCCCAGCCGTTAGCTCGGAAACCACCGGCACCCGGCGGATGCGGTGCTCCTCCATGACCCTGAGCACGTCGCTAATGTCGGCGTGGGCGCCGGCACATGCGACTTGCCTGCGCCAGGTCCTCGGCCGTGATCCCTGCCGGGTCATTCGCCTCTGCCACGCACCTCAGGACAATGTCCCGGTCGGTAATGATGCCGTGCAGCCGGTCGTCGTCGCCGCAGATCGGCAACGCGCCCACGTCGAGATCGCGCATCAGGCGCGCAGCCCAGACCAGACTCTGACCCTGTCCACCACAGGTCGCACCTGCATGCATGATGTCCTTGACTTTGGTCATAGCCGTCCTCCTCAGGTCGCCGCCGCCCCGAGCCGGAGGCCTTCGAGCCACCCGTCATCGTCTCGCCGCCCGCGACGACCGGCAATGCCTCAGACACCTCAGGAAACCGGCCGCCGGAGTGGCTGGCGGTGGCGTTGCCCGTGATGGTGGCGCACCCTGTACTAGGGAAGTGATTGCGATGCAGAGCACTGGATGGCACGTCATCATCGACTTCGACGAGGACGACACGCACACCCACGCGACGGCGACCGCACGGGTCCGACACGCCCGCGCGATGACCGCCCGCGGCGACGCGTACCGGAATCCGAGGGACTCGAACCAGCCGTTGGTCGGTGAGGAGATCGCGGCGGCGCGGGCACTGATCGACCTCGGGTCGCAGTTATTGCAGACTGCCGCCGCGCAGATCGAGCAGGACACTGGGCAACCTGCTCATCTACCCCACTGACGCGAACCGCTCGCCGTGGCGCTAGCCGTCTGTCTGCTCTTCGACCGCCAGTCCGACCGGGCGCTGCGGGCGCTGTGGGACCAGTTGGAGGAGCACGGCGTGCCGAGCCTGCGGTCGCACACCCACGGCCAACACGTGCCGCACGTCTCCTACGCCGTCCTGCGGACTTGGGAGCAGGCTGCTGTGACGGTGGCTGTGTCGTCGCTGGGCGAGGGCGAGCCGATCGAGTTGAGCTTCGACGGGGTCGGGCTGTTCCGCCGTGGCCGCGCCTGGCTGCTGGCCGGGGTGACATCGGACTTCGTGGCCCGTCACGAGCAGGTCGTCTCGGCTGTCCTGGCCACCGGCGCGGACCTGCACAAGCACTACCAGCACGGCATGTGGGTGCCGCACTGCTCAGTGGCGCCCCGGGCGTCGCTCGCGCAGCTGCCGGCTCTGGCGGCGACGATTTACGACGTGCTGCCGCTGCGCGCCCGACTGGACCACGCAGCGTTGGTGAACAGCGCGACCGGCGAAATCTGGCCACTCGCAACCATGCCCTAGACCGCGATCGACCCCTGGCGCAGCATCGTTCAAACGTGCACCACTGCTTGAGTGCCTTGACCGGAGACCGCGGCTACCCGCCGGCGCTGGCGGGACCGGGTTCCATCGGCCCGACGCCGCCCGCTACCTGATCGAATCACCGATGGTCGGGCAGGTCCGGCAATCGTGAGCCTTGCCGGTGACGCCGCGTTGCCGGCCGCGGCATCTCGTGCTTGCGGGATACCTGGAACATGGTTGACGACACCGACCGGGACCGGGCCATTTATCAGGCGCTCAAGGCGGTCGACGAAGTCGCTGCCGCTCTGCAGACCCACCTCATCGAAGAGCACCCGGCAGATCCGGAGCGGGGCGCTACGCGAGCAGTAGTTAACGACTCGTGTCTGCCCGGGTCACATCGGGGTCGCATAGATGACGACGTTATCCAGGTAGCTACCGGTGTCACGATCGAACGCGCCGCCACAGGTCACGAGGACGAGCCTTGGTGAGACGGCCTGCGAAAAGATCTCCGTCGCCGGCAACACGGTCTTGGCATACCGGCGGCGCGCCACCACTTGGTACGAACTGGATTCACCCGTTGAGTTCGAAACGGCGACGTGATCACCCGGACTCAGCTGGCCAAGGCTGAAGAACGCACCGAGCCCGCTGGTCGCACTGTCGACGTGACCATCAATCACGACGCTGCCCGATTGCGCGCCCGGCCGAGCGCTCGCGTTCCACCAGCCGGTGACCAACGGATCGTCCGGCACGGCCAGCGCTCCGTTCCGATCCGCCGCCACCGGGACGACTGCGGCGTCGATGTGCAGGCGCGCGATTCGGACCCGAACCGGCACCGGCCGCAATCGGACAGGACCGGCATGGGTAGGTGATCCAGCACGGTCGAGACGAGTGTCTGCAACCGCTCGTTGACGAATGTAGGCCTGCGGTCGTGGGACCGCGCCGGCATCTCGCACACCGCTCGCGTCGTTGGCACCGGCAAGCAGCGGTATGCCGCCCGCGAGCAGGCAGCACACTCCAATGCCAAGTGCTAACCAGGCGGTTCGGCGCTCTCCGAGCAAGCGGCGCGCGAGTGGTCGCACTGTCAGCGCCGAGCCAGGCGCCAACCCGCTGCACCGACGATTCCGGCACCGGCTACGACCATAATGACTAGCGCCGGGCTAGGACGAGAGCCGCTGCCTGCATGGCCGCCCGAGCCGGCGCCCACGCTGGTCGCCGCCGCTGCCAACTGTCCGCGAATGGCGCCCGCTGAGAACGTCGGGGTGTGAACGTTGAAGTAGTAGCTCGCCGGATCGGCCGCGATCTGCGCGGCAATTGCTGCGGCCACCGTCGCGCAACTGCTACCCGCATTGATCTTCTTCGCGTCGAACGGCACCACGACCGGGCCGCTAACGCCAGCAGCGGCCTTGTGGATGTGCATTGCCACCGCGCCGGAAATATCGCTCGTGACCGTGGCGCATACCTGTCCGGATGTCGTATCCACCGTGACGCTGACCGAACCGGTGGCCTTGGTGTCGCCTCCACCTGTCTCGTTGGCGCCGCTGAGGCTCGCGGTCAGCGATGTCGTCGCCGCCATCGCGGGACTTGCGAAGGATGCAAACGCTCCAATGAGCAACGCGGGCGCCGCGACCGCGACCAGGAACTTCTTTCTGATCATTGAAAGACCTCCTCCGGGACCGGGGCAGGAGACAGTCTCCCCTATTCGGCCACACCAGCCCGCAAATTGTTATACGTCGTCCTAACGTGGTTGGTTCAACCAGCGCGACCCTGTCATGCGTTCGGGTCCGGACCAGGATCGCCGCCGGATACCCGGACGCTGAGGCGGTCGAGGTACATCCTCCATCCGGTGTCATGGTGGTCGCGTTGCTCGGGCGCACCGACGTCACGATGACCCTGGACGCGCAGTTGTCAGGCTTGAAGGGGCTGCTCATGGGGCGGCCGGTGCAGAAGTCGATGGATTCCGAGGTAG
>JAVEEN010000103.1 GCA_030840445.1 Pseudonocardiales bacterium | reverse complement strand
GCCTGGCGCGGTCGGAGAGAACCTGACCACGCGGGGCCTGGCGGTCAGCGGCGCTGTGATCGGAGAGAAGTGGCAGATCGGCACCGCCCTGCTCGAGGTCTCGGTGCCCCGGATCCCGTGCCGTACCTTCGCCGCGTTCTGGAATGTCACCGGGTTGATCAAGCGATTCACAGCGGCCGGCCGGCCGGGGGCCTACCTCCGAGTGCTGACCGAGGGTGACGTCCAGGCCGGTGACGACGTCACGCTGGTGCACCGGCCGGCGCACGGCCTGACCATCCGCGAGACCCTCCGGGCGCTGACCGGAGATCGCGGGCTGGCCGCGAAATTGCTGACCGCGCCGGAGTTACCTGCCGGCGTGCACCGAGACGCGCGGGTGTGGCTGGCCGGCTGAGCCGGTGGCCTGAGCGGCTCAGTGCCGGAGCTGCGCGGCCGCGGCCCGCTGATCGGCCCGGGTCGCGCGGAATATGCCGAGCATGGCCAGTCCGAAGCCGAGCGGTGCGAGCAGACAACCCAGGTTCAGCCACACCGAACGGTTGTGGTCCCCCCAGAAGAACGGCACCACCGTCACCAGCAGGAAGATCAGTCCGATGGCGAACAGGGTGAAACCGGCTTGAACCGTCCTGGGCCGAGAGCTCCGCGGTGTGCTGGCGCGCGGCGCTGCAGGCATCAAGTCGGGCATGTCACCAGTATCTCCGGTGCGCCAGCTACTGTGACAACGATATTCTGTGACATTGACGTCCGCACGACGTGCGGGCGTTTTCTGTGTAGCGCGACCAACGAGTATTGGGGTGTTCCCTCATGCCATCCGGCAAGGTGAAGTGGTTCGACGGCGAGAAGGGCTTCGGCTTCCTGGCCGACGATGAAGGTGCCGACGTGTTCGTGCACAAGGACGCGCTCCCAGTGGGCGTGGCCGAGCTCAAACCTGGCCAGCGGGTGGAATTCGGCGTCGTGCAGGGCCGCAAGGGCAATCAGGCGCTGCAGGTTCGACTGCTCGATCCGGTGCCGTCCGTGGTCAAGGCGACGCGCCGACCGGCCGAGGAGATGACTCCGATCGTCGAGGATCTCATCAAGCTGCTCGACAAGGTCGGCAACTCCCTGCGGCGCGGGCATTACCCGGACCGTGCCGAGGGAAAGAAGGTCGCGACGCTGCTTCGGGCCGTCGCGGACAATCTGGAGTCCTAGTCAACTTCGGCGATCGTGTAACACCTGGCATGCCTGGGCTGCCGGGTGTTACACGATCGGGTATCGTGAGCCGGCGCTGGGTGATCCTGGCCCTCGGGCTGTTCGCCCAAGCCGCCGCGAGCTCGTTTCTGTACGGGCTACCTATGCTGATCCCGCAGTTGCGGACCGAGCTCCACCTGTCCCTGCCCGCCGCCGGCGCCGTGGTCGCGGCGCCGTCCCTCGGGTTGTTGCTCACCTTGATCGCCTGGGGCGCGGTCGCCGACCGCTACGGCGAGCGATGGGTCATAGCATCCGGCCTGATCCTGGCGACAGCGTTCCTACTGGTGTCGACCCAACTCGGTTCGGTCGTCGCGCTGTGCGTGGCCCTGGCCCTGGCCGGCGCGTCGGCCGCCTCGGTCAACGCGGCGAGCGGGCGCATGGTGCTGGGCTGGTTCGCCGCCCACGAGCGTGGTTTCGCCATGGGTATCAGACAAACCGGGCAACCTCTCGGCGTTGCCTACGCCGCGATCCTGCTCCCGCCGGTGGCCTCTCGCTGGGGCCTGGGGGTGGCCCTGGCAGTGCCTGCGGTGACCTGCGCACTGTTGGCCGCCCTGGTGGCGTTGTTCACTTTGGATCCGCCACGGCCCGCTCCGTCGGCCACGGCCGGCTCGCAACGCCCGCCGACTCCCTACCGCGTGCCGACCCTGTGGCGATTGCACGCTGCCTCGAGCATGCTGGTCATCCCGCAATTCGCGGTCTCGGGATTCTCGATGGTCTATCTGGTCGGTGTACGGCACTGGGATCCCAGCGCCGCCGGCCGGGTGCTCTTCGTGGCTCAGCTGCTCGGTGCACTGGGCCGGATCGGCAGCGGTATCTGGTCGGATCGGGTGGCGAGCCGGCTGCGTCCGATGCGGCAGCTCGCGGTTGCCAGCGCCGCCATCATGGCCGCGGCTGCCCTGGGTGACCGGTACTCCTCGTCCTGGGTGGTGCTGGTGCTGGTGCTGGGTGCGGTCATCACGGTGGCCGACAACGGGCTGGCCTTCACCTCCGTCGCCGAGATCGCCGGTTCGTCCTGGGCGGGCCGGGCTCTGGGTGCGCAGAACACCGCGCAGAACATCGCCGCCACCCTCACTCCGCCCTTGCTGGGCGCCGTGATCTCAGCACACGGTTATGCCCTGGGCTTTTCGATCGCGGCCGTGTTCCCGCTGCTGGCCATCCTGCTGACCCCGGTGGCGGACGAGCGGCGGCGTGCCGAAGCGGCTCGGAATGCGGACCTGGTCAGCCCGGCGGACCGCCCCGGCCGGGGCACCGACGCGAGCCCGTCAGTCGCGCAGTGACCCCACCTCGGGGACGAGCCCGGCGGCGTGCGCCCGGCCGAGCAGTTCGGTGATCGCGGCGTAACCCTCGTCGCCGAGATCGCGGCTGAACTCGTTGACGTACAGGGCGATGTGCTGGCGCTGCACGTCCGGGTCCATCTCGTCGGCGTGCGCCGCGACGAACTCGGCCGAGGCCTGCGGATCGGCGAACGCGTAGTCCACCGAGGCCCGGATCACCTCGGTAAGGCGGGCCGGATCCAGTTCCGGGCGAGTCGGATCACGCCGCGCGATGATGGCCCCCAGTGGGATCGGGTGTCCGGTCGTCGACTCCCACCACTCGCCGAGATCGGCCAGCGCGGTCAGGCCGTACTGCGGGTAGGTGAACCGGGCCTCATGGATGACCAGGCCGGCGTCGTACTTTCCGTCCCGTACGCCGGGCATGATGTCGGCGAACGGGATGACCTCGATGGAGGCCGGCGCCTGGCCCTCGGCCCACAGCCGCATGAGCAGGTAGGCGGTGGTCCGGTCTCCGGGCACCGCGACCTTGGCGTCGTTGAGGTCGGCGCGGTCGTCCTTGGTCAGGATCAGCGGCCCGCAGCCCCGTCCGAGCGCCCCGCCGCAGGGCAGCAGCCGGTAGTTGTCGAGGAGCCAGGGCAGCGCCGCGTAGGAAACCTTGACCACGTCGAACTCACCGCGCTCCGCGGCATGGTTGGTGACGTCGACATCGGCGAAGGTCACCTCCGGGACGGGTGCGCCTTCGAGCCGGCCGTGCGTCCACGCGTGGAAGACGAATGTGTCGTTCGGACATGGAGAAAAGGCCAGCGACAACGAAGCGGTCATCCTCAAGCTCCCATGGTCGTGATCGGTAGTGGGCTGGCCAGTAGCCGGTCGAAGGCACCGGTGAGGGCAGCGAGGGCTTCGGTGATCCGCCACTCGTTGCGATTGCGCGGACCCACTTGATTCGAGATCGTCCTTATCTCGACAAAGGGAACCCCGAACCTGGAGGCGGCCCGGTACACGCCGACGCCTTCCATGGCCTCGGCCACCGCGTCCGGATGCGCAGCGCGGAGTTCATCAGCGCGGGCCTGGGTGCCCGTCACCGTGGAGACCGTCAGGACCGAGCCGGTGATGGCTCCGGTGCGGTGAGCCACCACTTCGACCAGGTGCTGGTCGAGCTCGAACCTGATGGGCCCCCAGCCGAGTTCGGCCATCGAGCTGAAACCGGTCTCGGTCTGGGCGCCCAGATCCGCGTGCACCACGGCATGGGCCACGGTGACCGAACTCAGGCCAGCAGCCGGGAAGCCCCCGGCGACACCGCTGCACACCACCAGGTCATATCCCGCGCGCAGCGCGCAGCAGGTGGCGACGGTCGATGCGGCCAGGCCGACCTCACCGGCAACCACGTCGACCATTCCGGCCGCGGTGATCGCCCTGTGTACCTCGATACCGTCGACCATTCCAATGGCCGCCTGCCGCCCGGCCACGACAGCGTCCCGCTCGGCCGCGGCCGCGGTGATCACGAGGATTCGGGTCATGGCTGTCGGGTCTACTGGCCTAGTGTTACCCGGACCAGCCAGGTGGTGAGCTGGTTGGTCGGCCGCACCGACGTGACCCGTACCAGGTATGCGCCGTCGGCCTGGGGTACCTGCAGCCGGGCGCTGAGGTTCTGGGTGGGCTTGGCGGTTCCGGCGCCGGGAATGCTGGTCGAGGCACCCGAGCTGTCCTGCGTGTAGGCAGTGGCGATCCAGCCGGCGCTGGCGAGGTCTCGGGAAACATCCACCAACAGCGTCGATCCTGGCCGCACGCTGATGTCGACGACCTTGTGGGGGTCGTCGGTGCAGCTCTTGTCGAGAACACAAGGCGCTTGAGCCGACACTGTTTGCGCGGTCGACCCGCTGAATACCGTGATCGAGGGCTGCGGCTTGTTGCAGGCGGTGAGTAGCACGCCTGCCGCGACGAGCCCGAGGAGGCCGGCCAGGCCACGCCCTGTCAGAGGCGAGGAGCGCACCCGACGCCCGGCGGCAGGTGCTGGCGCAAAGGGGCGGTCGGTCGAGAAGGTCACGTCCCGAGATTACCGGGGTGGGCTTCGCGCTCCAGCCGCGCCGCCCGCTTGTGGTGCGCGGCACGCACCGTCCGTTCGCGAAGCGCCATGAAGACCGCCACCGTCACCGTGAACACCGCGGCGACGATGAACCCGAGCTGACCGTTCGTGGCCGGCAGCAGGATCGCGATCGTGGCGCCGAGCACCCAGGACAGCTGCAGGAAGGTCTCCGAACGCCCGAACGCCGAGGAGCGCAGTGACTCCGCCACATCACGCTGGATCAATGCGTCCAATGACAGCTTGGCCAATGCATTGCTGATGGCCGAGAACAGCGCCGCCACGATGGCCAATGGGAGTGAGAAGAACAGCGCGGTAACCGCGCAAGCGAGGCCGGCGACCGCGTTGCAGGTCAGGATGATCAGGTCGGGTCGCGCCAGCTTGAGCCTGGTCCCGATTCCGGTGCCCAGGAAGTTGCCCACACCCATCGCGCCGCCCATGGCCCCCAGGCTGGCCACCGCCTGCCAGCCGTGCGATGTCGACTCGATGTAGAACGCCAGGAACAGCGTGATGAAACCCGACAGCCATCGCAAGGTGCATTCACCTTGCATCGCCAGGACAACCGTTTGGCTGAAGCCGCGACTGGCCCAGGCCAGCAACCGCCGACCCAGGTTGGACCGGCCATCGTCGGACTGGTCCCGCTTCGAGCCGCCCCGTCTCGACCGGCCCCGCTTGGACGCCGATGACCTGACCGGGCCTGACCGGAGCGGATCGGCCGGGTCATCAGGACGCACCGCATCAGGCGATAAGGCATCAGGCGGCAAGGCATCGACGATCTTGGGAAGCCGGAACGAATAGAAGGCGGTGGCGGCGAACGCGGCCGCGGTGATCCATAGGCCGAGGGGGTAGGAGCCGGTGACCTTGATGGCCGCCCCGACGACGGCGCCACCGAGCACGGCAGCCGCGAGCCCGAAGATACTCAGCCGCGCGTTGGCCTCGACCAGGGTCAGATTGGACGGCACCAACCGGGGAGCGGCCGTCGACCGGATGACCGCGTAGGCCTTGGACAGCACCAAGGAGCCGAGAGCGGCCGGGAACAGCACGTAGAGATCGGTGAAATTCTGGGCCATGACGACGGCCAGCACCGCCCGTCCGATGGCGGTACCGGCCATGACCCATCGGCGCCCGTGCTGTACGCGATCGAGGGCCGGTCCGATGATCGGGGCGATGAGGGCGAACGGAGCCATCGTCATCAGCAGGTACAGCAGGACATTGCCGCGCTGGGCCTCGGAGGGGGCAGAGAAGAACACGGTGCCCGCCAGCGCGACCGTGACCATGGCGTCCGCGGCATAGGACATGACCTGGTTCCAGATCAGCGCGGTCAGGCCCGATTCCCGGGCGCCGTCGGCCTGACTGGCCGAGATGACCTTATGTGCCAGCAGCTTGGACAGGTAGCGCCCCCGGGCCATCACGGCCCTGGTCACCGTGACGTCGCCGGTTCCGGACGGTCGCACCGAGGCGGCCCGGGGTTGACGGGTACCTAGCGGTTCGCTCGGACTGCCCGGAGGTCGGTGGGCGGACGGTGCAGCCGGATCCGCGGACCGGCTTTCCGGTGGCTGCCCCTGGTGATAGGTGGGCGGAGAGAAACCGTCGGGACCCACGCTCCCGGATTCCCAGTCGGTTCCCATGTGACCATCCTGCCCCACAGGGCCGACGTTCGAGGGCCGGTATCGCGCAGACACCGCCCGATGGCCCACAATGGGAGTGTGAGCGCCTTAACTCAAGCCTTCCCGCAGACCAACTCGGGCCCGGAGCTCGCTCCGGGCGTCGAGTTGGACGCGGAGTCCGCCGCGGCCGTCGACCTGGCCCGGGCCGCGGCCGTGGAGAACGCAACCGAGACGGCGATCGGCGAGTCCAGCGGAGTCGGTGAGCATCTCGGAGTGCGCGCCGAGGGGGAGGGGCTGGTAACGCACGCCTTTGCAGCAACGCTGCGCGGTTATGTCGGCTGGTTCTGGGCCGTCACGCTCAGCCGGGCGCCCGGCTTCGGGCCCACCGTAGCCGAGGTCGTGCTGCTTCCTGGTGACAGTGCGCTACTGGCGCCGGCCTGGGTGCCGTGGAGCGAGCGGCTCCAACCGGGTGACCTCAGCCCCGGCGATGTGCTGCCGACCGCATTGAGCGACCCGCGACTGGTGCCGGGCTATGTGCTGTCAGACGATCCGCAGGTCGAGGAAGTCGCCTTCGAGCTGGGCTTGGGCCGGGTGCGGGTGCTGTCCCGATTCGGACGGCTCGACGCTGCCGAGCGCTGGTACGCCGGCCTGGGTGGCCCGGACACGCCAATGGCCAAGCAGTCCCCGGCCAACTGCGGCACCTGCGGGTTCTTCCTGCCGTTGGCCGGTTCGCTGGCCAGTGGTTTCGGAGTGTGCGCAAATGAGGTGACCGAGACCGATGGCCGGGTCGTCTCGGTCGAACATGGCTGTGGAGCGCATTCCGAGGCAGGTATCGAGGTCCTTTCCGAAGAACCCGGCGCCGTCTTCGACGACGACCAGATCGACGTGATGTCGCCAGCCGAGTCAGTCGGTGAACTCGCCGAACCAGCTGCGGATCTCGGCGAGCAGCTGATGGTCGAGGTCGAGGCTCCGTCCGTCGAGGCTGGCGACCCCGACGATGCCGGAGCTGTTCAGGCTGAGGACCAGCCGTCCGGTGAGCAGGTCCCTGACAGTGACGGTGCCGAGGCGGACCGGCCAGCCACGATCCAGGGCAGCGTCGAGCAGCCGCCGTCGGGTGACACCGGGCAGGATGTCCTCGGATAAGGCTGGTGTGGCGAGTCGGCCGCTGCCCTCGATCATCGCGATATTGCTGCGGCTGGTTTCGGCGATAATGGCCGACGGGCCCTTTCCGTTGACGAACAAAGGGAGTTCGGCCTTTCCTACCGTGCTCGGCTCGAGTTCGGACAGGTAACGCCGGTCATTCCACTTGTGACGCCAACTGCCGGTGCGTCCGGTCCGGGTGTGCAGCGCGAGCCCGTCCGCGGCCGGCGTGCTCGGCGATACGGTGACTTCGATCTGATCATCGCCTGGCCGAACGACGACCCGGACCCGCTCCGGGCCGACGGACACCGCGGCCGCCGTCAGGCGATGGCCCAGATCGGCTGGTAGCCGGCTGCCGTACACCTCGGCGACCGAGGCTTCGAGACGGCTCAGGTGATCGGCGAGGCCGATGATCGTGCCGTCAACTGCGAGCATGGTGTCGAAGATTCCCGCGCCGAGGTCCACGTGATCCGGGGCGCCTGGCACATCGAGGTCGAGCTGGACGCCGCCCAGGGCGAGCAGCGGTGCAGCTTTGATCAGGCATTCCCGCCATTCGACTACCGGGACGGAGTCGGCGGTGATGCCGCCGCCGACGCCCAACTCGAAGCGATGTCCATTCTCATCCTCGGGCCGCCGGTCCACCGGAGTAGCGAATTCGAACGTCCGGATGGCGACGTTCAGGGTGCTGCTGTCGTTGGCGGCGAGATAGCCCAGCGCCCCGGTGAACACCCCGCGGGTCGCCGTTTCCAGCTCGTCGATCAAGGCCAGGGCGCGGATCTTCGGGGCGCCGGTCACCGAGCCCGGCGGAAACGCAGCCTCGAACAGTGCAAGGTCAGGTGCCGTTCGAGCTACCTCGGGCCGCAGCTGCCCGGTCACCTCGCTGACCAGGTGCCAGACACCGGGAGCCGGCCGGACGGCGAGCAGTTCCGGAGTGTGGACAGAGCCCGGCCGGCAGACCCGGGCCAGGTCATTGCGCATCAGGTCGGTGATCATGATGTTTTCGGCACGGTCCTTGCTGGAGTGTCGCAGCTCCACCGCGTCCGGGTCGTCGAGGCGGTCGCCGGCTACCCGCCGCCGCCGGGTGCCCTTGATGGGTTCGGTGCGGACGGAGTCGCCATCGCGTCGCAGGAACAACTCGGGGGAAAAGCTGACCACCGTCCGGGCGGGTGTCTGTAGATAGGCCGCATATTCCGGTCGCAGCCGGGATACACCCGAGGTGAACAGCTGCAGCGGCGAACCGTCCAGCCGACCGCCGAAACGAGCGCAGATGTTGACCTGGAAGAGCTCGCCCGCCCGGATCGCGGAGATCGCGTGTTCGACCGCCGCTAGGTGGACCTGCTCCTCGGTCCGGGTGAGCTGGGCGAAGTGCAGCGCGGCACCGGTGGTCTGCGGCCGACTCGCCGCGGTTTGGACGGCGATGGCCAGTGCTGGCAGGTCGAGGTCCGCCGAGACGGTCTCGAGCCACCAGCACCCGGCGTCGTCCTCGCGCAGCACGGTGTCGAACCATCCCCACCACGAGGTGGTCTGGTCGTAACCCTGCCAGCCGAACCAGCCACCGCCGACCGCGCCCCCTGGCCCCGTGGCGTGCACGGGCACCGGGATCTCGCCACCGCAGATTTGTCGGCTGGGGCCCCACGCGATCAGGGACCGTCCGGCGGCCCAGTTTCCGGTGAGGCATACCAGGGTCTGCGCATCGAGTCCCGGGCAGCCGGCCACGGCGCGGGCCAGCGGGCCGGCCGAGAGGGAGACCTCAAGTGCCCGAACGCGGATCTCAGCCAAGCCGGCCTTCGCCGGAGTGCTTGCGGATCAACGGCAAAGCGGCCGCACCCAGCAGCCAGCCGGCCAGGCTGGTCCAGAGCCAGACCCGATGGTCATGCTCGCCGAGCCAATTCCAGAACGGCAGCAGGACGAGAAAGGCAAGGAAGAACAGCCCGGTTCCGATCAGGATGACCTTGCGGGCATCGACGGTGAGCATGTGCACAGCGGCGCCCTGGACGGTCGGCCCGTTCGTGGCGTTCGCCGGGCTGTCCGCTTCACTCTGGGTAGCCGGCGCGCTAGTCTCTGCGCGGCCCGCGGCGAAGGTGCCGTCGTCCGGATGCCCTCCGGTGGTCGAACTGTTGCTCACAGTTCGGCAGGCTACTCGCCCGCGTGGACCTGGAGCAGTATGAACAACCGGAGCTTGAAGACAACCCCTGGAGCGACGGCGACCAGCGGCCTGGATCGCTTCTTCTCGATCAGCGAACGGGGCTCGACCACGGCGCGGGAACTTCGCGGTGGCCTGGTCACCTTCGTCACGATGGTCTACATCGTGGTGCTGAACCCGCTGATCATCGGCACGGTCAAGGATGCCGACGGCAAGTATCTCGGTGGCGGGGCCGCGCCGGCATTGGCGGCGGTGGCCGCTTCGACCGCTCTGGTGGCCTGTGTGTTGACCATCGCCATGGGTGTGATCGGACGCTATCCGTTCGCCTTGGCGACCGGGCTGGGGTTGAACGCCTTCGTGGCGTTCCAGGTCGCAAGCAAGATGTCGTGGCCGGCGGCCATGGGCATGGTTGTCATCGAGGGCCTGCTGATCACGGTGCTTGTGCTGACCGGCTTTCGAGTCGCGGTGTTCCGGGCCATCCCGGCTCAGCTCAAGAGCGCCATCGCGGTCGGCATCGGGCTGTTCATCGCGTTGATCGGATTGGTCGATGCGGGCTTCGTGCGCGCCGGCGCGGGGACCGTGGTGGACATCGGAGTCGGTGGGCATCTCAACGGCTGGCCGACGCTGGTGTTCGTGATCGGCGTGCTGTTGATCGCCGTGTTGATGGCCCGCAAGGTGCGAGGTGCCATCCTCATCGGCATCGTGGTGGCAACCGTGCTGGCGGTGATCATCGAGGCGATCGGCAAGATCGGCTCTCAGACCGATGCCACCGGAAAGGTCGTGAACCCCGAGGGGTGGGCGCTGAACGTGCCGTCGTTCAAGGGCAAGTCCTTCGGCGCTCCGGATTTCTCGCTCATCGGCCACTTCTCAATGGGCGGCGGTTTCTCGGCGGTGGGGATCGTCTCGGGAATCGTCATCATCTTCTCGCTGGTGCTCAGTGACTTCTTCGACGTGATGGGGACGACGATCGGGCTGGCTTCGGAGGCCAATCTGCTCGACGCCGACGGGCAACTGCCGAACATCCAGCAGGTCTTGTTGATCGACGGCGTGGCTGCCGTGGCCGGCGGGGTCGCCGGTGCCTCGTCGGCGACGACCTATGTCGAATCGGCGTCCGGTATCGGCGACGGTGCGCGTACCGGCCTTGCCTCGGTCGCCACCGGGCTGCTGTTCCTGGTCACCATCTTCTTGTCGCCGCTGGCCCAGTTCGTCCCGTCCGAGGCGGCTGCGCCTGCGCTCGTCGTGGTGGGAGTCCTGATGATGCGTCAGATCCGCAACATCGACTTCAACGACTTCTCGCTGGCGGTGCCGGCCTTTCTCACCATTGTCTTGATGCCGTTCACCTATTCGATCACCAATGGGGTCGGGGCGGGCTTCGTGAGTTACGTGGTTCTGCAGATTGCTGTTGGCCAGGCCCGGCGGGTGCACCCGTTGATGTGGGCGGTGGCGGCGTTCTTCGCCATCTACTTCGCCATCGAGCCGCTCAAGCGCCTGTTCGGGATCAGCTGAACGGTGGCGAAGCCGGTGATCGTTAGCTAGACTAAACATGTGCCCACGACCGCCCCTTTGAACGACTCCGAATTGGCGTCGACCATTCGGCTGTCGGTCCTGCGCACCGCCCGCCGGTTGCGGTCACAGCGGGTCAATACCGCAGTGACCTTGTCCCAGCTTTCGGCGCTCGTCACCGTCAAGAAGTGTGGCCCACTCAGTGCCGGCGAGGTTGCGGCCATCGAGCGGGTACAGCCACCATCGATGACCAAGATCCTTGCTTCCCTCGAGGCGGCCGAACTGATCGAGCGGGCCGCGCACGCCGAGGACCGGCGGCAGGCGATCATCTCGGTGACCGACGCAGGCCGGCGTCTTATCGACGACGAGACCCGGGCCCGGGACGAATGGCTGGCCGAACGTCTGGCCGGCCTCAGTGCGCAAGATCGCGAAACGCTCGTCCGGGCCGCCGAGGTTTTGGATCGGCTCGGTTCGTTGGATCGGCTCGGTTCGTAGGTGACCTCTGCTCCCGTCGAAGCCACCCAGCAGGCGCTGGCCGAATCGGGCGAACCTCCGATCGAACCGGCGTCCGGCGTCCACCCCACTCCTCGCCGGAACCCGTTCCGGTCGCTGCGGGTCCGCAACTATCGGCTGTATGCCTCCGGTCAGTTGGTGTCACTCACCGGGACCTGGGCGCAGCGGGTGGCGCAGGACTGGCTGGTTTTGCAGCTCACCAACTCCGGCACGGCATTGGGCATCGTGACGGCCCTGCAGTTCGGGCCGTCCCTGTTGCTGTCGATGTACGGCGGAGCCCTGGCCGACCGGGGCAACAAGCGCCGATTGCTGCTGGTCACCCAGTCCTCGATCGCCCTCACCGCGCTGGTGCTCGGCCTGCTCGACGTCGCCGGCGTCGTGAAAATCTGGCATGTGATGGCGTTGGCGGCGATCCTCGGCGTGGCCGGTGCCATCGACTCGCCGATTCGGCAGTCCTTTGTCGTGGAGATGGTTGGGCCGTCGGACCTGCCCAACGCGGTTGCGCTGAATGCCACCACCTTCAACCTGGCCCGCATCATCGGACCGGCGGTAGCCGGCCTGCTCATCAGCGCGGTCGGCACCGGATGGGCGTTTCTCGGCAATGCCGCCTCGTCGGTTGCCGTGCTCGCGGGGCTGCTGCTGATGAGGCCGGCCGAGCTGTTCCCGTCCAAGCCGGTTGATCGCGAGCCCGGACAGTTCCGCGCCGCACTGCGCTATGTCGGCGGGCGGTCGGACCTGATCCTGCCGATGGTGCTGATCTTCGTCGTGGGTACCTTCGGGATGAACTACCAGCTCACGATCGCCTTGATTGCAAAGCAGGTGTTCCACCGGGGTGCCGACTCGTACGGGTTGCTGTCGACCTTGCTGGCCGTAGGTGCGACGGCAGGAGCGCTGGCCGGCACCTTCCGACGTAGGCGGCCATCTCGGCTCTTTCTGGTCTCCGCCGCAGTGGCGTTCGGAGTGTTCGAGATAGTGGCGTCGCTGATGCCGACCTTCGCGTTGATGGGTGCCGCGCTGATCCCGGCGGGTATCGCGATGATCGTCTTTGCCCAGTCGGCCAACGCGATGGTGCAGCTTGGCGTCGAGCCGACCATGCGTGGCCGGGTCATGGGTTTGTATCTGATCTGCTTCATGGGCGGGACGCCGGTCGGTGCGCCGGTCGTAGGCTGGGTCGCGGAGACGTTCGGACCGCGATGGGGCATGTTGGGCGGCGGGATCATTTCGCTGGTCTTCACCGTCGTCCTCGCAGGGTGGCTGTCCTATCGCTATCACGTCGGGTTGGCCGGCTTGCGACGGCGGTTCGGTACCGTGCGTACGTGACTGACAGGTCGTTCGGACGTGACTGAGCGCGAGACGGTCCCCACCGTCGGCGGGCCTTTCACTTTTCCGATGATCACCGACGCGGCTGATGTGCGATTGGACGATTTCCGGGCATTGATCGATGCCAACGTTCGTCCGGATCGCCGTGGCATCATCATCGCCGAAGGCGTGAACGTCGTCGAGAGGTTGACCAGATCCACATACCGGATCAAGGCGATCGTTGGAGTCGAATCCAAGTTGACGGCGCTGGGTCCGTCGCTGGCCGGGGTGCAGGCGCCGGTGTACTGCGTCGACAAGTGGACCCTGTCCGACGTAGTCGGCTTTCGGGTGACCCGAGGCATCCTGGCTGCTGCCGAGCGTCCGGCCGCGGTCGACCCTGAATGTCTCATTGCCTCCGGCCAGCGCTTCGTGGTGCTCGAGGCGATCAACGACTTCGAGAATCTCGGGTCCATCTTCCGCAACGCCGCGGCATTCGGTCTGGACGGGGTCCTGCTCGATCCACGTTGCGCAGATCCGCTGTATCGACGCAGCGTTCGAGTCTCCATGGGCTATGTGTTCGCCATGCCCTTTGCCGTCCTGGCTGATCCGTGGCCGGAGTCTTTGCAGACGCTGCAGACGGCGGGCGTACGGGTGCTCGCCCTGACGCCGCGGTCAGAGGCTAGCGCGCTGCGATCGGTCGCTGCTGGCGACGGGTGGGCTGTGCTGCTCGGAGCGGAGGGACCGGGGTTGTCCGATGCCGCGTTGAGGGCCGCTGATGAGTGGGTACGAATCCCGATGGCCGACGGCGTTGATTCGTTGAACGTGGCAACCGCCGGGGCGGTGGCGTTCGCTGCGCTGGCGACCTGAGTCATCCGGTCGAGCGCGCGCCGGATCATCCTGGCGGTGTCGGGATCTTCGGTCTGGATGGTGGCCAGCCCGGCGACCCTAACCTCGCAGCTGCGGCTGGATTCCCACGGGTCCGGCAGCATCAAAGTGATGTGCGGGGGCGGGTCGTCGGAGAGCCGAATCCTCAGTTCGCCGAGCGGCGTGGACCACTGCAAGGCGCCGGCGAGACGTGGATCGCGGCGGGCAAGGTCGGAGTACTCGCCAAAGACGTCGGACCAGCGGGTGCAGTTCATCGCCATGATGAGGGCTGCGCAGTTGTCGAGATGCCGGGGGTGGATTGCGACATCGATGAAACGTGCGGGGACGGCCAGACCATGAACAATCGCGGCCGCTGCACCCTCGAGAATGGGCTCCACGTCGGCGAAGTGTTGCAGCAGGCCGATCACATTGCCACGGATCCGACGAAGTCGCTGCGTCGCCGAGAGCCCGGCCGCCTCGGCGAGCTCGCGGTCGATATCGGCGTCGAGCGGTTCGACACACAGGACGACTTGCAGATGGAGCTCGCGCAAGATGCGGTTGACCTCTCCAAGCGTGGGCTGCCGATTACCGGCTTCATAGCTCGACAGGCGGGATCGGGAGAATCCCGCGCGCTCGGCGAGTTGGCGCTGGAGCAGACCGCTCTCGGTGCGGCATTGTCGAAGTAGTTCGGGAAAGCTGCGGGCTGTGGGCATCTGGCCATCAAAGATCACTAGGCGCCTACGCAGAGTGCCAGTCGCGAATCTGTGGACAAGGCCGGGCTTTGTGGATATCGGCTCGGCTGCTTGCGGCCTGTGCGCTTTGTCGGGCTAGCTGCTAACCACCGTTATGGCGGAACGGAGGGAGCGGAACGGAGCGGAACGGTGCGGAACGG